>JBMFVY010000047.1:0-25729 GCA_049965755.1 Phycisphaerae bacterium
CAGCGCGGAATTTCCTGGCCTTCGTCCAATTTGCCTCAATCCTTTGTTGGATCAAGTGAATGTCAACACGGCCTAGTCCCTTCACAATTAGCTGGGCCGCTTCACCCCTCGGAAATAACGCGGGGTATGTCTGCGAGCCATGCCTACCTGGAGGCGGGGTGTCCTGCGCCGCGAGTCCGGCCTACCCGTCGGGGCTGCCAAATCCGCTCCTTTATACCGGCAATTATTCGAGCGTCTGCGGGACATGCAGCAATCCCGGCTCACTGTCAGCTGGACTATGAAGGAGATCGCGATGCGAAGGAGATTCCCGGCGTCGGCCGGGGTTTTATTAGCCACGGTTGTTGCAATGTCTGTGCTATCTGCGGCAAGGATCAAGGCTTCGGGCTTGGCCGGTACCTGCAACGGATCGGGTGGGGATTGCCAGCGCCTGCTGCGGCTCCCGGCCGGAACCCGCAACTATCTCACGGATTATGAAACCCTTTACCGGTTCTTTTTCGGGCCGCGGGGGATCGCGCGGGGACATCACGTTTCGTGGGCGGCTGCCCTGTCGAAGATGAGGGCTTCACCGACGGCGTTGTCAGCGTTCCGCGGTATCGAGGCGGCCGTGTTGCGGGGATGCAATCCCAACGCTCTCTACAAACAGATTTTGCGCACGATGCAGCTTGACGGACGCGCAGAGGTGGCGGGCAAGAACAGCATGAGATTCTGCAGTCTGATTGATCGCCTGAGGCTTGCGTATCTGTATGGACATGTCGCAGAACAATTTGTCCGCGCAGGAAAAAAACGCCGCGCCTATGACGCGTATCGCTGCTGGTTGTTTTTGCTATCACAGGAGGTGGCCATATCGCGGCTAGACTGGTGTAATCTCAGCCCCGTCGCGATTTCCAGATACGGCATGCCGTTGGCGGTTTTCAGGTCGATCCGCGCCTACAATCGCCCCGTGTATGCGGAGCGGGCCCGCTTTGACCGACTGCTGGCCGCCATCCCTACGATTCGTAAGGTTAGCCCGAGCACCGCCAGTCTCACGACGGCAGTTACCGCTGCGTGGACGGCAGCTAAGGGGTACCTCCTTTGGCGATACCAAGTGCTCCTATCGGTGCACATGGAAATTGAGCGTGCATCCATGTACGGACGGGCCAAATCGCTAACAATTCTCCGGCACACCCTGATGAACTGGGAGCGAGGCGTAGCAGCCGACAGCGCAACGTGCAGCTTGGAACGAAAAGCGCTTCTCAGGTGGATCAAGGAGGCGATGGGGCCATGAGAACGCTTCGCACTTCTACTGCTACGGCGGCCTGCCGCCTCGTGCCCGGGCTGATTTTTATTGCCGCCGCTCTGCTCAATTGGTTTGATCCGGCGGGCCAGAGCACCTATTACGGCACCCTCGCCCACGCGGCGCCGGCCGTTGGTTGGGCCATCATCGTCGGCGAGCTGCTGCTGGGAGCTTGGCTGATTTCCGGTATCCGAGCGGGGCTTGTGGTGGTAGGTCCCGATAACTTCGGATATTTCCCTTGCTTTGGCCTCTGCCCGATTTCGCGGGGGTATTGACAAATTTGGCGGTGGGTGTAGACTTCTCGGTCTTGCCTGCGGGCGGACAGGTGGTAATGCGGTAAAGCTGGCTGAGGCTTGACGCTTGCTGCAGGCCCCTGACTTGCCGTGGGCGCCTAGGTTGGCCTGCAGAAGATTTTGGCCCCAGCCGAGCCGAAGGTTGTGAGGAAAAAATCTCCTGCGGACGGCACGGCCGTACCGGTTGAAGTGGTCGGCGTTAGCGGCCTGTATTGTTTTTTGGTTGTTTTGTGTTTCGGCAGAATAAACAGCGGTTGGTTGGATAAATTATGGCGGGTACAGCAAACGACAGAATTCGAATCCGGATGGAAGCCTACGATCATCGGGCGCTGGATTCTTCGGCCCGGGAAATTGTAGAGCATGCCAAGCGCACCAGCGCCAAGGTGCTTGGGCCGATTCCGCTGCCGACCCGAATTGAACGATTTACCGTTCTCCGCTCGCCCCATATTGATAAAAAGAGCCGAGAGCAGTTTGAAATTCGCACCCACAAGCGGGTGATTGACATTCTCGAACCGAATCCGCGGACGATTGAAGCCTTGAATCGGCTGGTAGTTCCGGCGGGCGTGTTCGTGAAAATTAAGGCTTGACGGCCGCAGGCCATCAAGTCGGCATGAACGAAGTTTTTTTCCGTTGTTCATCGCCACCTGAGTGATCTCGGATGGGCTGTAAAACGTCGGCTTCGGCCGCGAAGCCAGTCCCATCTCGAAGCCGGTTAGAGGGCTGCCAACGGTGGTGGCCCGGTGACCGGACGGGATATCCGGGAGAACCTGACACCGCAATCGCTTGCGGAAAACGGGTTCCCAGATGAGCGTAAACGACGGTAGAGGTATGCCATGAGCGAAACTGGTTCCCCATCTTCTATTGCCATTGCGGCTATTTTAGGCCGTAAAGTCGGCATGACACGCATTTATGATGAAACCGGTACGGTTGTGCCGGTTACGGTCGTGCAGGCCGGCCCATGTGTGGTGACTCAGGTCAAAACCTCGGACGGCCGCGACGGTTATAACGCCGTTCAGCTTGGTTTTGAAGATGTTCGCACGCAGCGGGCGTCGAAGCCAATCGTCGGTCACTGCCAGAAAACGGGCAACACGACGCCCAAGAAGTTCTTCCGTGAAATCCGCCTTGACGATAAACCTACGGTTGCGACAGGTGCAACCGTCGATGTTTCGCAGTTTGATGCGATCAAATATGTGGATGTGGTCGGGACGAGCAAGGGTAAAGGGTTTCAGGGCGTCATGAAACGATGGAACTTCGGCGGCCAGCCCGGCTCGCACGGTACGGAGCGTAAGCACCGTTCGCCGGGATCCATCGGCGGCGGCCAGGGTACCCGTGGTCATGGCCGGGGCATCAAGAAGGGAAAGAAAATGGCGGGTCACCTTGGGGATGAACGGGTGACGGCCCGCAATCTGCGGCTGGTGGGTGTGGATAAAAGCAAACACCTGCTGCTGATCAAGGGGACGGTGCCGGGCGCCAACGGCGGATTGTTGTTTGTTCGGAGTTCCAAGACGATTAAGCACGGGGCCTGAGCCATCACGTGCTTTCGAAGCTGATCGGATGTCGGCGGCTTCGGTTCCAGGGTTGTCCATGGGGCGGCCCGTTTATGCGGAAGTATTAGATTATGATTGAATTACCGGTATACAATCAGAGCGGTCAGGAAGTCGGTAAGCTGAGCGTTGACGAAAAGCAGCTCGGCGGTGAAGTGAATGCCGCCCTGCTCAAGCAGGCGGTGGTGATGTACCACGCCAACCTGCGTCAGGGGACGGTGGCGACACGGGGTCGGGGCGATGTGGAGGGGTCCACCCGTAAGCTGTATAAACAGAAGCATACGGGTAGCGCACGTCGCGGGAATATCCGCACGAACGTCATGAAGGGCGGCGGTATGGCGTTTGCAAAACGCCCGCGGGATTTCCGCCAGTCCATGCCCACCCGTCAGCGCCGCCTCGCCCGTAACAATGCCATCCTCGCCAAAATTGAATCCAAACAGATAAAAATTCTCGATCAGTTATCCCTGCCCCAGGCCAAGACCAAAGAAATGGCCCGGGTGCTTTCCGCACTGAAGATTGATCGGTCGGTGCTCATTGCGCCGGCGAAAACCGATCAGACTCTCGTCCTTTCATCCCGCAACATCCCGTATGCCAGCATCAAGCCGGCGCTGGAGATAAACGCCTACGACATCCTGAAGGCCAGAACGCTGCTGATGACGCGCGATGCCATGGAAACGCTGTTGAAATCGCCGGTCAAAACCGCCGGCGCATCCGGAGCATGAAGAATCGGCCGTTGAGCCGCAATGAGGAATGATTATGGAATTGACACCAACCGACATCATCAAACGCCCGCTGATCTCTGAAAAGAGTTATCACTACGGGGAACGATTCAATGCCTACAGCTTTGAAGTGGATAAACGGGCGGACAAGGATCAGATTCGCCGCGCGGTGGAAGAGATTTACAAAGTGAAGGTGGATGATGTCCGGACGATTGTGCTGCCGGGCAAACCGAGGCGCACGCGGAAAGGTGAGAAAACGACGCCTTCCTGGAAGAAGGCGATTGTCAAGGTGCACGGCGATCATAAGCTGGAAATTTATTAATCGTCGCCCGGCCGATCCGGGCGTTTTGAATCAGATGGAATGGTGAGTGCCTTATGCCGATCAAACAATATAAGCCAGTAACCGCCGGACGGCGTTTTTCGTCGGTCAATGCGTTTACGGAAATCACCCGCAGCACGCCGGAAAAGTCGCTGCTTGAACCGAAGAAAAAGACGGGCGGCCGCAATCATCGGGGCTGGATCACCTGCCGTCATATCGGCGGCGGCCATAAGCAGCAGTATCGGAAGATTGACTTCAAACGCAATAAAGATGGCATCAAAGCCACGGTGGAATCAATTGAATATGATCCCAATCGTACCGCCTTCATCGCGTTGCTCTCCTATGCCGATGGTGAAAAGCGCTATATTCTCGCGCCGCAGGGATTGAAGGTCGGCGATATTGTGGAAAGCGGCACACAAAGCAACATCGAAAAGACGCCCGGTAACGCCATGCCGCTGGAAGTGGTGCCGACGGGTATTGAAATTCATAATATCGAGGCGGTCCCAGGTAAAGGGGGCAGTCTGGTGCGAAGTGCCGGCGGCGTAGCCCGGCTGATCGGTAAAGACAACGGACACGCGACGGTTCAACTGCCATCGGGTGAAATTCGACAATTGAATTGGAATTGCCGGGCGACGATCGGTCAGATCGGCAATCCAGATTGGGCCAACATTCGGTGGGGGAAGGCCGGGCGTACGCGGCACCGCGGCATTCGGCCGACGGTGCGTGGCGTGGCGCAGAACCCCGTAAGCCATCCGCTGGGGGGTGGTGAAGGGCGTTCGGGTGGCGGTCGGCACCCGGTCAGCAAGTGGGGCGTTCCGGCCAAGGGGGGCAAAACCCGAAACCCGCGGAAGAATTCATCGGACAAGATTATTCGTCGCCGCATGACGGTGCGTTATGGTGAATCGGTATTACGTCGGCGTTGATGGTGGAGTTGATTGTTGCCCGGGGTGGCAGATGGTGCCAGCCGGGTTTGTTTGGGTAAACACTCTGAGGTATTCATGAGTCGCAGTTCAAAAAAAGGCCCGTTTGTGGCGTACCACCTGTTGGAAAAGGTGAACCGGCTGAACGAGTCGCGCAAAAAAGACCCGATCAAAACCTGGTCGCGGGCCAGCACGATCATCCCGGAATTTGTCGGTCACACCTTCATGGTGCATAATGGTCGGCAGCACATCCGGGTGTTTGTCACGGAAGACATGGTTGGCCATAAGCTTGGTGAATTTGCCCCCACGCGGACATTCAAGGGGCACACCATGGTTAAGAAAGAGACGGCCTGATAAGACCGCGGAATGCGGGCGGCCCGGTTGGGTGCCCGGCGAAATGAGCCGATGGGCGGCTGATTAGAGTTGAGGTTGATTTATGTATACATCAACATGGCGATATGCAAGAATTTCTCCGCGGAAGGCCCGCCTTCTGACGGACTTGATCCGTGGGAAAACGGTTCAGGAAGCGCTTTCGGTGTTGAGCTTTTCCAAGAAACGTGCGGCGATCATGGTGGCCAAAGTTCTTAAAACGGCCATTGCCAACGCAGATGAAGGTGGGGCGGATGTCGCCGACCTGTATGTGGCTGAAACGTACTGTGATGGGGGCCCGATCATCAAGCGTTTTATGCCCAAGGATCGGGGCAAAAGTTACGCCATTATGAAACGCACCAGTCACATCACGGTGTCGGTTGCAGAAGGTGCGGCCGACGTGATGGAATCCAGGGCCATGAAGAAGAAGCGAAGTAAGGCGGCGAAAGCTGCGTAACAGAAGACGGTACTGAGACCGTCGCCCGTTAAATGGGCTTTTTTGAGGTTTTGTATGGGTCAGAAAGTCAGTCCAGTCGGTTTTCGCACCGGTATCACCGAGGGGTGGTCCAGCCGGTGGTTCGCTCCAAAGCGGCTCTTTGGTGAGCTTCTGGTGGAGGATCACAAAATCCGCGAGTATATTGAATCCCGGCTCAATGGTGGTCCCTCAACGGTGCGACCGCCCAAAGCCAAGGCTCCGGAACCGGCTGCACCGGCTGCTGCGCCTGCCGGTGAGGGAGGCGAAGCTGCCGCGGCTGCTCCTGCAAAACCGGCTCCGCGTCCGATTCGCTCGCTCAATCGGCCGACTGGAAATTATGCCGCTATTTCGCGTATTGAAATTGAGCGCACCCGCGAAGAACTCCGCATCATCCTGCATACTGGCCGTCCGGGTGTGGTGATTGGGTCGAAGGGTGAGGAAATCAATCGCCTTACCAAAGAATTGGAAGACCTGACCCAGCGGAAGGTGAAGATTGAGACGGTGGACATTGGAAACCCGGATCTCAATGCTCGACTGGTTGCCGACGGAATTGCCGAGCAGTTGAAAAAGCGAGCTGCCTTTCGGCGCGTGATGAAGCAAAAGGCCGAGGCAGCGATGAATGCCGGTGCTCTGGGGATCAAAATCCAGATCGGCGGCCGAATCGGCGGGGCGGAAATCGCCCGTGTTGAAAAGCAAATCGTGGGCAGCATCCCACTTCACACGTTGCAGGCTGATATCTCATACGGTCTGGTGCACTGCAATACACCGTTTGGCGTGATCGGGATAAAAGTATGGATTTACCGGGGTCTTTATGCGGATATTGAGGCCCGTGCCGAGGCCGCAGGGCAGGCCGCCCGAGGCGGTCCACGTCGTCCCCGGCGGCGGTAATATCGCATTGAAGTGTGCATGAGGCATGACTAGTTGTCCGCAGCATAAGGCGTGCGGCAGTAACGGTGAGCGGCCCCAAACGGAATAGGCCGCCAAATTGAGGAGTTAAAGCCATGGCGATGATGCCAGCAAGAGTTAAATGGCGTAAGCAGCAGCGCGGTACCATGAAGGGGAACGCGACACGCGGCAATCGCATCAGTTTCGGCGAATACGCTCTCCAATCACTGGAGCCGGGGCGTCTTAACGGGCGGCATATTGAAGCCGGCCGTATGGTGATCTCGCACCAGCTAGCCCGAGAAGGTCGCGTGTATATCCGCATCTTCCCGCATAAGAGTTTCTCCAAGAAGCCGCTGGAAACCCGTATGGGAACCGGTAAGGGTGAGCCGGAATTCTGGGCCGCCGAGGTGAAACCCGGCACGATTCTTTATGAGGTGGGTGGAGTCGATGAGGTGGCGGCGAAACGGGCCTTTGCCCGTGCGGCGGCCAAGATGCCGGTACGTTGCCGATTCGTACGTCGTCGTCACACGTTGTAAGGGTAATTAGTAATAAAGGGTTCCGGTCTATGCGGCCGGCACAGGCAAGAGGTTGAAAATGGCCGTAAAGCGTAAACAGATGCTGGATGAACTTAATAAGCTGGACTTGGAGCAGTTGCGGCTTCGGAGTGCGGAATTGCGCCGGAAGCTCCTAGAACTGCGAAGCCAGAAGGCGGGCGATAAGGTTTCAGATGTTTCGCAGTTCAGGAAAAACCGCCGCGAAGTGGCGCGTGTTGAAACATTGCTCCGCCGGCGTGAGCTTGCCGGCAGCGTAAAGTCAAACTGAATTGAATGGGTATTGAGGCGATAATGGTCATGACTGAAAGTTCCACAGGTTCCGGTTCTTCGAAGCGTCGTCTTCGGCCGCGTATTATCGGTATTGTCACCGGTGATCGGGTAAGCAAGACGCGCAAAGTTGTATTTGAATATCTCTCCCGGCACTCCAAGTACAACAAATATGTCAAACGCCAGACGGTGCTGCATGTGCACGACGAAAATAATGAAAGCCGGGTCGGAGACCATGTGGAAGTTATGGCGTGCCGTCCGTTCAGCAAGACCAAGACTTATCGTCTCGTGCGGATCGTCACCCGTGCGGCGCAGATTGATACGTCCATTTTGTCCGGCGAGGCATCTCAGATGTTTGAAAAGCCAAAGGCAGATAAGGCCTCCGAGCAGCCGAGTCAGGAAACGGCCGGGGCATAATTTGTTTCCGGCAGATGGGGCCTGCCACGGAGCAGGCGAATGTTTTGAGGATCAGGTGAAGATATGATTCAGCAGCAAACCCGGCTTGATGTAGCCGACAATACAGGTGCCAAGCAGGTGATGTGCATTAAGGTGCTCGGCGGCTCCTCGGCGCGGGGAAAATTTACGCGAAAAACAGCCGGCGTCGGGGATTTGATTGTGGTGGCGGTAAAAAAGGCCCTTCCCAACGGGGATGTGAAACAGGGCGAAGTGGCCAAAGCCGTCATTGTGCGGACGAAGCAGCCGATTCGCCGGGCGGACGGTAGTTATGTTCGTTTTGACCGCAACGCGGCGGTTATTGTCGATGCGGAGGGGAGCCCGCGGGGCACGCGTATTTTCGGCGCCGTCGCCAGAGAATTGCGGGAAAAGAACTTTATGAAGATTGTTTCTCTGGCCAGCGAAGTGGTGTGAAGTAATTCTCGATCGGATGGTCCGGCTCGGTCCGGATTTAAGGTTCGATTGCGAATAGATGAGGTTAGATCAATGGCAGCACGAATAAGAAAAGATGACTTGGTAATCGTCCGGTCAGGTAACGAGCGCGGAAAGACCGGCAAGGTGCTCTCGGTATTGCCCGACAAGCAGCGGATAGTGGTGGAAGGGGTGAACGTTGTGTGGAAGCACATCAAGCCCACCCAGCAGAACCGCAAAGGGGGGCGGATTCAAAAGCCGGCACCCATCCATGTCAGCAAAGTGCAGCCGATTGACCCGGAAACGGGTCGGGGTACGCGGGTTAAAATTGGATACCGCGATGGTTTGAAGGTTCGTACCAGCAGCAAAGGTAAGGAATTGAGCGTAGTCGGCAAGGCCTGAACCGGGCGTGTAAGCGCCCCGGGTTAATCGCCGACTCTTCATGAGGTCAGTTGAAAATGGCAAAACAGGAAAAAGAATCAAAGCCCAAATCGCAGCGTACGCCCGAGCAGATCGAGGCGGAAAAAGCGGCTAAAGCGGCGAAGAAGGCAGAGCATGCGGCCGCGGCCAAAGCCGACCGCGCCAAGTCAGGCGATTCAGGCAAGGCGCGGGCGAAAGATGCTCCGCCGGCGGACGAGATCAAATTCCCGCAGGGGTATGTTCCCCGGCTTTACAAGCGGTATCTTGAAGAAATCGCGCCGCAACTGGGCAAAGAACTCGGCTGCAAAAATCGCCTGGAGATTCCGCGGATTACCAAAGTGGTGATCAACATGGGGCTGGGCAAGGCGATTACTGAAAAGCCCCGGCTCGAAGCAGCGGTAAAAGAGCTCACGGCCATCTCCGGACAGAAGGCGGTTATCTGCCAGGCTCGTAAGAGTGTGTCGAATTTCAAACTCCGTCAGGGAATGGAAATCGGCGTGAAGGTAACCCTCCGCGGGCAGAAGATGTGGGAATTTCTGGATCGGCTGATCTATCTGGCCATTCCACGCGTCAAGGACTTCCGTGGGCTGAACCCGAAGGCGTTTGATGGACGGGGAAATTACAATCTGGGCCTCACGGAGCAGTCGGTATTTCCCGAAGTGCACGGCGATCAGGTGACGTTCCACCAGGGGTTGAACATCACCATCGTGACGACGGCAGAAAATAATGTCGCCGGCCACGCCCTCCTGCAGCACTTGGGCATGCCGTTCACGCGGGATCAGGCGGCTGATAAATCGGCCGCACGGAAGGCCGGGTAAGCGGGTAAAGTTGAGCCGCAGAGTGCGGCCGATGTGGATTTGTTGCCAATTAAGTGAGTATGTATGTCAACTAAAGCATGGAAATTGCGGTATCAGAAGCGTAAGGAAACAGTCGCCAAATATGCGGAAGTGCGGAAGCGGCTCAAAAAGGAAAAGAACTATTTGGAACTTTCGATGCTTCCACGCGATGCGAGCCCCACGCGGGTGGCGAACCGCTGCGAGCTTACGGGGCGTCGGCGCGGCTATTACCGTAAGTTTCGGATGTCGCGTCTGATGCTTCGGCAACTGGCCTTGGAAGGGAAGATACCGGGACTAAAAAAAGCCTCCTGGTGATCGTCTTGGATGGAATAGCCTGTTATCAGGCGGATTTTGATTGAATTGGACGGGTTAATAAACCTGACCGGAAAGCGAAGAAGACAAACATGACCGACACAATCGCGGACATGCTTACCCGAATTCGAAATGCAGCGCATGCCCGACACAAGACGGTGGACGTGAAAAATTCGCGCATTTGCGAAGGCATTGCCAAAGTCCTCAAGGAAGAAGGGTACATCGAAAATTATCATGTACTTGATGACGGCACGCGCCAAGGATTGATCCGCATCACCATCAAGTACACGATTGACGGCCACTCCCTCATCCGCCATGTCGATCGCGTAAGCAAGCCGGGTTGCCGCATTTATCGCAGCGTGAAGGAATTTCCGCGGATACTCAACGGCATGGGAATCTCGGTGCTTTCGACAAGCCGTGGGGTTTTGAGCGATCGTCAGGCGCGGCAGCAGAATATCGGCGGTGAGTTGCTGGCGACGATCAGTTGAGCTGGGTTTGCCATGCAGGAGTATGCCGGGGCAGAAACTGCAAGTTGTCAATGAGTAATCGGCCGCTGGAAGCGGCGTGAACCACAAGAGGTTGTTATGAGTCGAATTGGAAAAAAGCCCATCGTTTTACCATCCAATGTGAAGGTAAATCTTCAGGGGCGCAATATTACCGTTGAAGGTCCCAAGGGGAAGCTGACCTTGGAGCATCATGCCAATGCTCGCGTTTCGGTCGTGGATGCGCCCGCGCCCGCCAAAGGGAAGCAGGTGGTGGTCGAACGTGTTGACGACGAGAAAATCAGCCGGGCGGTGCACGGGCTCACCCGGGCGCTGCTGGCCAACATGATCAAGGGTGTGACCGACGGCTATACAGCAGAGCTTGAAATTCAGGGCGTCGGTTACAAGGCGGAGCTTCAGGGTAAATCGTTGGTGCTCTCGGTGGGTTTCGCGAATCAAATTACGCATGCGGTTCCGGATGGATTGACGGTCAAACTCGAAGGCCAGGGAACGCGGGTAAACATCAGCGGAATTGATAAGCAGCTCGTCGGGCAGTTTGCCGCCGATGTACGCAGCACCCGCAAGCCGGAGCCGTATCTGGGCAAGGGGATTCGCTACGTGGGCGAAGTGGTGAAGCGCAAGGCGGGCAAACAGTTTGCCGGTGCCGGTGCCAAGTAAAACTAAGCTATTACCGGTTCGACAGTTTGTGCGGTGTGTTGAGACCGCATTTATAATGGGATTGTGAATCATGAGTTCAATGCATAAAGTGAAGTTGGTTCGGCAGAAGCGACGTAAGGCGCGGATGAAAGGCCTGGTGCGAGGCACTTCTGAACGTCCGCGGCTGCGGGTGTTTCGGTCCATTAAAAATATATACGCCCAGATCATCGATGACACCGTCGGTGTGACTCTGGTGGCCGCGAGCTCGGCCGAAAAGTCATTCCGCGCCGGCGCTAAGCACGGCGGAAATGTTTCCGCCGCGCAGCAGATCGGTCGGCAGATTGCTCAGAGAGCCGTTGAAAAGGGTATCAAACAGGTTGCGTTTGATCGCGGCGGTTACAAATATCATGGCCGCATCAAAGCGCTGGCGGATGCGGCGCGTGAAGGTGGTTTGCAGTTTTAAGGTCAGGCATTCGGTATGCCGGGGAAAGTGTTCCGGACGCTGAATGGATTTAACTTTTTCAGGATGAGATATGACAGATCGGGAACCAATGGATGAAGAACGCGGCTTTGACTCCAGCACCGTGGGTGTATTCCGCAGTGCCAAGGTGGTAAAGGGTGGCAAAAACTTTTCGTTTGAGGCATTGGTAGCATCGGGCGACCGGAGCGGACGTATCGGTCTGGGGTACGCGAAGGCGAAGGAAGTACCGGCCGCAGTCGAAAAGGCCACCAAAGACGCACGCAAAAATATGATCACGGTGTCGTTGGAAGGGGGCACGATTCCCCATGAGGTTCTGGGCCGTTTCGGTGCCAGCCGCATCAAGCTGGTTCCGGCCCGTCCGGGTACGGGTGTGAAGGCGGGGCGATTTGTTCGTCCTCTGCTGGAACTGGTGGGCATTCGGGATGTGCTTACCAAGGCGTACGGATCGACAAATAAGAAGAATCTCTGCAAGGCGACGTTGGCGGCGCTTGAGTCGCTTCGGACGCGCGAGTCCATTGAAAAAGACCGCGGCGTGCCGCTGCAGTAAGGTGCGGCTTAACCCGCTTAACTTTGGAGTAACATCACGATGATGATTCATGAAATAACGGAAAAGGCCGGCGCCCATAAAAAACGCAAGCGTGTCGGACGCGGTGAGAGCAGTGGTCATGGGAAAACGTCCGGTCGCGGCACCAAGGGAAGTTATTCCCGTGCGGGCGGCGGGCCTGCTTTCGGCAGCGAGGGTGGAAATCTTCCGCTGTTTCGACGCCTTCCCAAGCGCGGCTTCAACAACAACTACTTTGCGCAGAAGTTCAGCATCGTGAATGTCGGCGATCTGAACCGCCATTTTGCTGATGGACAGACGGTGGATGTTTCCACGCTGATCGAAAAGCATCTGGTACGCGATGAAAAACTGCCGATCAAAATTCTCGGCGATGGGGAACTGACGCTTAAATTGAAGGTTGTGGCACAGAAAATTTCTGCACAGGCTTCAAAAAAGATCACCGCGGTTGGTGGATCGATTGAACTGCTTGAATTGGATCGTAATAAGTCCAAAGTGGACCCAAAAACGGGCAAATTTAAGCCGCGAAAAGCCTGATTGGAGCATCGGAGGCCACGGGGGAGCGGCGGAGTGCTAAATTTCTCCGACGGGTTATCCGGCCACCAGCGGGGGCCCAGGCATGTTATCCCGGCTGGCTGCATGATGGATTTGCAGCTTCAAGAATGGGTATGCCTTGCGGCTTTTATCATGGCGCCGCCCCGTGTATTATGGTGGGCTTGGGGATTCTGGCGCGGGGAGTTCTGCTTCCCCTGTCGGTGTCGGCGCGGTCGGGTGCAGCCGGAGGGCTTTGCCGGGCCACAGATTTTTACCGTTTTGGCAGACCCATACGGGTGATCATGATACAAACCGTCGCCCCTGAAGAGTAATCGCGACGTAGGACGAGGTATAACGTTGTTCCGCACACTGGCCAATATTTTCAAAATCCCTGAGTTGCGAACTAAGCTTCTTTTCACCATCGGTATGTTGTGCGTCTACCGCATCGGCTTTTATGTGCCCCTGCCGGGCGTTGATACACAGATGGTCTCGCAGTTTGTAAATCATAACAGCAGCAGTGCGGTTGGGCAGATATCCAATTATCTGAGTCTGTTTTCCGGCGGCGGCCTAGGATACAGCACGCTGTTCGGGTTGGGAATCATGCCGTACATCAGTGCGGCGATTATCTTTCAATTGCTCGGCACGGTTGTCCCTTCGCTGGAGAAGCTCCAGAAAGAGGGTGAGCCGGGCATGCGGAAAATCAACGAATGGACGCGCTACGCGACGGTCGGCCTCTGCGTGATTCAATCGTTTGTTTGGCTGCGGTATTTAACAACAACTTCTCCAAGTCATCCGCATGGATTTTTGTATAAATCCGTATTTTATAACCACCTTTTCCTTTTCTGGATCACGGGCATCTGTGCCCTGACGGCCGGAAGTATTTTCCTGATGTGGTTGGGTGAACAGATTGACGCCTACGGGATCGGTAACGGCGTTTCGCTGATCATTATGGCCGGTATTGTCTCGAGAATCCCATCGGCCATCAGTGATCTCTGGAAACACTCCACTTTCCATCTCGGCGGCAGCGCCGTGCACCGTTATGGAATCGGTACCATGCTGTTTCTGGCGGCGGCATTTGTGTGCGTGTCAGCAGGGGCCGTGATTCTCGAGCAAGCGCAGCGGCGCATAGCCATTCAGCAGGCCAAGCACGTCCGTGGTAACCGCGTATATGGCGGTCAGCTTCAATATCTTCCGCTTCGGGTGAACCATGGCGGTGTGATGCCCATCATTTTTGCCAGTTCACTGATGTTGATTCCATCGGTTGTGCTTCAGTTGGGGTTCTTTACAGAACATTTCGGCCGTTACGCGTGGTTTCAGATATTGGTTGAGAGCATCCAGATCGGCGCGTTTTTCTACATTGTGGCGTACGTGGCGATGATATTTTTCTTCTCCTATTTCTGGAATACGGTGCAGTTTCAGCCGAAGGAAATGGCGGAACAGCTTCAGGATTACGGCAGTTTCATCAAGGGATTGCGACCGGGCAAACGTACGGCGGAATACCTTGAGAATGTAATGTCACGGGTTACCTATTGCGGCGCGGCATTTCTGGCGGTGATTGCCTTGGTGCCGACCGTCGTATCCAATTACCTGGGGATCAATTTCATGATCACACAGTTCCTTGGTGGAACCGGACTGCTGATTACCGTAAGCGTAATGCTGGATTTTATAAACCGAGTGGAGGCGAATCTTGTCATGCGGAATTACGGCGGTTTAACCGATGGTCCATCCGGGGTGCCGGCTCCGCGTAGGCGCACCAAGGGACCGCCGCTGGGCGGTGATGTTCGTGAGTCTGCAGCATGAGGCTCGCATTGCTCGGCCCACCTGGAGCGGGCAAGGGCACGCAAGCAGCACGAATATGTGATGCTTTTGGGTTGCTGCATTTCTCAAGCGGCGATCTGCTTCGGGCGGAAAAGCTGAAGAAAACTCCCGAAGGTCAAAAGATACGTGATTACATCGACACTGGGCGTTTTGTCCCTGATGAACTGATGTTGGGGATCATTCGCAGCAAGCTGTTGTCTATTGCCAAGCAGGGTTTTGTACTCGACGGATTCCCACGCACATTATCGCAGGCGAGAGCCCTGACTGAATTTTTGACAGAGATGAATCGCCCGTTATCACTGGTGATCGATTTGGCTGTCGACCCGGCCGTGCTTTCGCGACGATTTGAGGGTCGACGGGTGTGCCCGGTTTGCCTGAGTGTGTACCATGTCGACCTCATGCCCCCGCAACGTGAGGGGATTTGCGATCACGACGGGGCGGGGTTGGTGATCCGACCGGATGATATGCCGGCCGTCGTTCGCACCCGAATCGATACCTACCGCCAGACCATCAGCCCGCTACTGGATTACTATCGACAGGCGGGTTTATTGTGGAAAGTTGACGCATCGGGATCCGTTGATGATGTGTGGGCGCAGATTGAAGCCCGACTCTCGCAGCCAGATATGCGGGGTTCTTCAACAGCTTAACAGGATGTCATCGCAATCAGGGGCGAAGCCTATGAGCATATCCATAAAAAGCCGGGATGAAATTGGCCTGATGCGCCGCGTGGGAAGAATTGTGCATCAGACTCTGGCCACGTGTGCGGCCGCGGCCAAGGCCGGTCTGACCACCGCCGAGCTGGATCAGCTCGCACTGGAAACTTGGTCGCGGGCAGGTGCCGAGGGGTTGTTCAAAAATTATCCGACCTATCAGCCCGGCAGGGGATTTCCAGGCAATACCTGCATCAGCGTGAATGATGAGGTGGTTCACGGAATACCCGGCCCAAGAAAGTTAAGCAACGGCGATATTGTCAGTATTGATTGCGGGTTAAGGCTGGGGGGGTGGTGCGGAGATTCCGCCATCACGATTGCAATCGGGGAGCCATCGGCCGAGGCTGCAAAACTGATCCGTGTCGCGTATGAGACGCTTGACCTTGCCATATCGTTGATTCGACCGGGCCGAAGGTGGAGCGATATTGCTAAACCGATGCAGCAACATGTGGAGTCGAATGGTTTTTCATGTGTGCGGGAATTTGTCGGTCACGGAATCGGTCGCCGGATGCACGAGGAGCCCAAGGTGCCGAATTTCTTCTCGCGTGAATTGGAGCGGTCGGGCGATTTTTACCTTCAGAAAGGTATGACCCTGGCGGTGGAGCCGATGGTGATCATGGGCAAACCGGATGTTGTGGTGTTGGAGGATGGGTGGACGGTATTGAGCAAAGACTCGACGTCGGCTGCACATGTTGAGCACACGATTGCGGTTACGGCCGACGGCTGTGAAGTATTGACAGATGGGTCATAAAATCGCATAATGAAGCGTTCGGATGGAGCTCTAAGCCGATAACAGCTTGGCCTTGGTGTTCAAGGTGGATGGTGTATTGTCGGTGATGGTGGAGCGGTCGGATCAGTTGGATATGGAAGCGGCCGTCGGTTTGAGAGTGGTTTTTCGGTGAGAATTTAATGCCCAAGGAAGATGCGATACGCTTGGAAGCGGTGGTTTCTGAAGCGTTACCCAACGCGATGTTTCGAGTGAAGCTTGAGAATGGCCATATGTTGCTGGCCCACATCTCGGGGAAGATGCGAGTCAATTACATCCGGATTCTTCCGGGTGATAAGGTGACGGTCGAGCTTTCGCCGTACGATTTATCGCGGGGACGGATCATTACCCGAAACTGAATTTTTTTGGTGCTCGCCCGCCTCGAATAGTGGCGGGTGTGAGGCTGGCATTTTGCCCGCAGATGGGTATACTAATTGGTTTGCGAGGCGGCGGGATGGTAAATCCGCTGTCGGTAGGAGATTTGTCATGAAAGTTCGGTCGAGTGTCAAACGTATTTGTGAGCACTGTGTGGTGGTGCGTCGGGGCGGCGTGTTGCGCGTTGTCTGTAAAGCCGATGCCCGCCATAAGCAGCGGCAGGGTTGAGTTCAGCCGGGTGTTCGGCTCATATTTTAAGCCAATGTAAGGAAACGATATGCCCCGTATTGCAGGTGTGGATATTCCGGCTGATAAGCCCGTTCGGATCAGTCTTCGTTACGTTTACGGCATCGGGCCGGTAAACGCGGTTGAGATTCTCAAAGAAGCTAATATTGATCTGCAGAAGCGTGCCCGTGAGCTGACGGAAGATGAGGTCGCGCGGATCACTAACATCATCGATCGAAGCTTCGTGGTTGAGGGTGCACTGCGGCGTCAGATTCAGTTGAATATCGCCCGCTTGAAAGACATACAGTCGTATCGCGGATCGCGGCACCGCCGCAGCCTGCCCACACGCGGGCAACGTACACGATCAAACGCCCGCACCCGGAAGGGACCGCGTAAGACTGTTGCCGGCAAGAAGGGCGTTAAGGAACTTCACGGCTAATGGGGTAATGGAGTGATTCATGCGGTCGGCGGGATGTCGGCCGCTCGGTTACATCAGGCAGGGTATCCAGAGGTTATTCATGGCAAAATCTACTAAGAAAAAAGTTCGTCGAAATGTGCTTCGCGGCATCGCCCACATCCGCGCCAGCTTCAACAATACGCAGGTTACCATTACCGATATCAATGGTGAGACCTTGGCGTGGGATTCCGCCGGGACGGTGGGTTTTAAGGGTGCACGGAAAAGCACGCCGTTTGCAGCAACTCGGGCGGCTGAAAACTGCGCCTCAAAGGCAAAAAAATTTGGTGTACTGGAACTCGAAGTGCGCGTCAACGGCCCGGGATCGGGTCGCGAATCCGCCATCACCGCCCTGCAGGCGAGTGGGATGAAAATAACCTCCATCGAAGATAACACCCCGCTCCCGCATAATGGGTGCCGTCCGCCGAAGAAGCGGCGAGTTTAATTTTTTTCACCGCGGGATTTTCCGGCGGCTACTATGGTTAATCCGTCCGGGAGATGGAGAGGCGGGGCTCGGAAGCCCTGATGATCTCAAAGTGAATTTTGATATGTGTTCCGTCGTTGTGACAGATGCCTTGTGGCGATAATCCGGCGTCGGATGCTTTCTGGAGTATAGGCTATGCGTATGCGTTGGCGCGGGCTGGAATTGCCCACTAAAGTTGAGGCGGATCATTCGGTCCATTCTTCTACCTATGGTAAATTTATTGTCGAACCGTTTGAACGCGGGTTTGGCACAACGGTCGGTAACTCATTGCGCCGCATCCTGCTGAGTTCTCTGGAGGGGGCCGCGGCTGTGAGCGTTCGTATCTCGGGCGCCGAGCACGAGTTTGCCCAGATTCCGGGCGTTGTGGAAGATGTCACGGACATTATCCTCAACGTTAAGAGCCTGATCATTTCGCTGGATGGGGATGAACCCCGCAAACTCAGTGTCCGTAAACAGGGACCCGGGACCGTCACCGGAGCAGATCTTCAAGGTGATGCCGCCATCAACGTTCACAACAAAGACCTGGTCATTGCCACTCTTTCCGGCGATCAGGTATTTGACATGGAATTGGAAATACACAAAGGACGGGGTTTTGTCATGGCGGCGGAGAACGCCCCGGACGAGCAGATCATCGGTGTCATTCCGATTGATTCCGTCTACAGCCCGGTCACGCGCGTGCGCTACAAGACCGAAGATACCCGTGTAGGCCAAAAGACCAATTATGATCGTCTCATCATGGAAATCTGGACCAACGGTACCATCAGTCCCGAATTAGCGCTTGTGGAGGCGGCTAAAATCCTGCGTAAACACCTCAACGCCTTCCTGCAGAAGTTTGACCTTGGCGATCTGGTTGATGTGCCGATGGAGGTCGATGAACCGGCCGCACCCGCCGTGTTTAATGATGAATTGGCCGACAAGCTCAAGCAGCCGCTTTCAGCGTTGGATCTTTCCATCCGGGCCGCGAATTGTCTGGAATCCTCGCGGATTCACACCATCGGCGATCTGGTGCGTCTGACCGAAGGGGAATTGCTGAAGGTTCGAAGTTTCGGCAAAACATCGCTTCGCGAAGTACGGCGTAAGCTTTCGGAACATGGCCTGTCACTGGGCATGGATGTTCCGGATGATATCGATGAGGGTGGTGAGGTGGAGGATTCCTCCGCATCGACGGCGAGTTGATTGTGTTGCCGGGCCGGATCCCGGGTAAAGTCATTGAGATAGATACTCGGGGCTCGGCATTGGTGCCGGGTCCCCGAAGAAAAAATCGAGGTTATCATGCGTCATCGTGTTACTGGTCGTCGGCTCTCAAGAACGGCTGCTCATCGCACCGCCATGCTACGAAATCTGGCTCAATCGCTGATTGAGCACGGGCAGGTTAAAACCACTCTTCCCAAAGCCAAGGAACTGGTTCGCTTTGTTGAACCGCTCATCACACTGGCTAAGAAAAATACCCTTGCATCCCGGCGTCTCGTCATTGCCCGACTGCGCGATCGGCTCATGGCCGACCCCAAGGATCAGGACATGCTGCTGGATGATTCGGTCGTACAAAAGCTGTTCAAGGATGTGGCTCCCAAATGTGCCGGTCGTTCCGGCGGTTATACGCGGATTGTAAAGACGGCCAAATGGCGTATCGGCGATGCCGGTGATATCGCCATTGTTCAGCTTGTGGATGTTGCCCCCACGCGTCAGAAACTCACCGCCACGGAAGCGAAAGCCGAATAAACTTGATTCTTCGGCTGATGCTGTGATCGCTGGCGGGCGTCTCGGCAAGTATTTTAGATTTAATTTTATCGGCTGACTGGCGCTGCCAGCGCGATGGCGGAGAGCGCGTCAGCCGCATACTGCGCCTCATTAAGCGTGTTGAACGCCCCGAAGCTCAGGCGGGTGGTGCCTACATCCGGTATCAGGTAGGTTGCGACATTTGAACCCATCGTTGCATGAGCCCCGGGGGCACAGTGCAATCCGGCCCGGGTGAGAATGCCGAAGTCTTTTTCCAGCGTAGCCGCCAATTCCATCGGCGCCATTCCGTTGATCTGCACGCTGAATACCGCAACTCGGTGCGCAACGCCCTGCGGGCCGAGAATTCTGAGGCCCTCCACGTTTTCAATCCCTTCGATGAATGTGCCGCTCAGTGCCCGCTGATGCTCACTGAGCGATGCGATTCCACGCTGCAAGATGTAATCCAAGCCGGCTGAAAGTCCCGCGATTCCAAGGGCGTTGTGCGAACCGGATTCAAATTTGTCGGGCATAAAGGTCGGCTGAGTGTCCTGTTCAGATACCGACCCGGTTCCACCCTGCCGAAGTGTATCAAGTTCATTCTCCCGACCCGGGCGAATATACAAAAACCCGGTCCCCAGCGGCCCTAATAACCCCTTGTGACCGGGCGCTGCGAGAAAATCAATTCCGTCGGCCTGGACATCAATAGGCAGATGGCCGGCGGTTTGTGCTGCATCAACGAGAAACGCAATCTTGTGCCGCTTTGCGATCTCTCCGATTCGACGAATCGCCTGCACCGTACCGGTGACGTTGCTGCAGTGGCCCACGCAGATAAGGCGCGTATCCGGCTGGATGGCCGACTCAATCTGATTTGGATCGACAATACCCGTTGCTGCAGCGGCGGGAACGCGTGTTACACGGATATTGCCGCGGGCTGTGAGATCATTCAACGGGCGCAGTATGCTGTTATGATCCATAGCGGTGCAGATGGCATGATCTCCCCGCCGCAGATATCCATGAATGGCCAGATTCAGGGCGTCGGTGCAGTTAAGGGTAAAGATGAAATGATCAGGATTTTCGCCGTTGAAAAGCTGGTTGAGCTTTTCACGGCACCCGCGAAGGACGGCGGCGGACATCTGAGCCTCGGCGTATGCTCCCCGGCCCGCTGAAGCGCCACAGTGGCGGGCGTATTCAACCATAGCTTCCATGACGGTTGGAGGCTTGGGGTAGCTTGTTGCGGCGTTATCAAGATAGACGCGATTGTTGTGCATGACTGTTCTTAACCTCTGCCGGCCCAGCGGGCATCAAATAACGGTGAATCTTAGGACGAAGATGCCGTCCATTCAATCCAACCCGTACTTGGCCATTTTACGATAAAGTGTCCGAACGCTGATTCCCAATTGTTCTGCGGCAGCAGCCCGATCACCTGCCTGTGCCCGCAGGGCCCGCTCAATCGCCTCGCGTTCGGCACCCTCCAGATCCAGCGTATGATCGGCTCTGGCCTGACGGATATGGGCGGGGAGATCCGCAGCCTGCAGCTCCGGCTTCTGTTCCAGCACCAGAAGGGTCTCCAATAGATTTCGCAGCTCACGGATATTCCCGGGCCACGAATATTGCTGTAAAGCCGAGATGAAGTCGGGACTCACCGTCCTGGCAGGCAAGCCGTGTTCGGTGCACAGTCGCTGGGTGAGGGATTCCACCAGCAGCGGGATGTCTTCGATTCTCTCGCGCAGCGGAGGCAATTTGATCCGCACGACATTAAGTCGATAAAACAGATCAGCCCGGAAGCGGCGGCTTTCCACGAGTGCAGCAAGATCCGCATTGGTGGCCGCCAGAACGCGTACATCGATGGCCCTTTCACGGGTGGAGCCGACGGCCGTCACCATGCCGGATTCCAGAACGCGCAGCAGCTTGGCCTGAACGCCGGCCTCCAATTCGCCGACCTCATCAATAAAAAGCGTTCCTCCGCTGGCCGCTTCAAAATAGCCGCTGGTGCGTTCGTTAGCGCCGGTGAAGGCACCGCGCTCATGCCCGAAGAGTTCGCTTTCCATCAGAGAACTGGGTACGGCGGCGCAATTGATGGCGATGAGCGGTTTATCGGCGCGGGGGCTGAACTGATGAATCGCGCGGACCACGAGTTCCTTTCCGGTGCCGCTTTCGCCCTCCACCAGAACGGTGCTTTTGAATGCCGCCACCCGCTCGATGGTGCGTGCGATCTCCAGCATCTGTGGAGATCGGCCTATGAAATTGTCAATTTTTGGAGTCCGGTTTCCTCCCGGAAGCAGCTCGTTGATTTCACGTTTGACCCGGCGGTGCTCCATCGCCCGCTGCACCACTTCCAGCAGGTCCGGGGGTGCGAAGGTTTTAAGGAGATAGTCAAAGGCACCGAGTTTCATGGCCCGCACGGCGCTGGGCACCGTTGCGTTGCCGGTGATCATGACAAACTCAGCCGCGGGTTCGCGCTGGCGCACCTCCTCAAGCAGCGCCAGACCGTCCATCCTCGGCATCCATAGATCAGATATTACCAGGTGAACCGATGAATCGATGGCACCAAGCGCTTCGCGTCCGTCAGATACCGATTTAACTTCGTAGCCCGCCTGTATCAACCATTGCGCAATGGCCTGCCGGGCGCCCTGATCGTCTTCTACCAGCAATATCCTGCCCAGTGAACGGGAAGCCATGAATTCTCCATGCCCGAATGAACTACCACTGCCAGTGTATGGCTTGGGGCGTAGAGTCTCAATACAACACAGAGGTGGCGGGCGCGTCGGCCGCCGGAGTGTGAATATCCGACTGTGGATTATTGAAGACGCCCCGCTGCCCGGGCCTGGAGACGGGTGATGGAATCTTTTACCGCACTGTGCCCGCGCCAGTAAATGCGTTTCGCGAGCGGCTTGCGCCTGGCCGCATCCAGCCGGTGGAGATCCCTCGTGTATTCCGATGAGAGCGACTCAACGCGTTGCCAGCGGCTCTGAAATGGTGCACTTTCAAGAGCTTCGCCTTTCTCGGCGGCGCGCCGGAGCAACTCATACATCTGCATGGTAAGCGGTGGGGCGGACATCCCCCCGGAGCCGACAAAATGTTGCAATTCCCGGCGGATAAATCTGCCGGTGAAAATATTCACCGCATCTTGAACCTCGGGCGTAAATGGTACCTCGGCCCAACGAGCGATTCGGCGCAGCGAGCCGGCAGGATCGAGCATGAACGCATCATAATCAACGGCGAGGGTCGGGCGTCCCTTGGCAGCGGGGATCATGGCGCCCAGCGTGAACTGCACCCAGAGGGCGTACGATAATTCATGGGAGAAATTCCACGCACATCGGCACGATGCTGCCACGGCAGCCGGTGATCGAACGGTTACGATGTAACGATCGGAGCATTGAGTCTGCTCCATCACCTGCTGCCAGAAAGGAATCAGCCGGCCGATGCTGGGATTTTTAATGGCGCACATCCGGCGCGGGAATTGCCCGTGAAACTCATTGAGATAGTCGGCCAACCGACGGGCGATCACGCGGACTTTCGGCCTATCCCATCGGTCGTGCGGGATATTCCCGGCACCGGCGGACATATGATCGCCGAGACCGATTGCGCGATAAACGCGGTGCAGTGCGTCGTAAGTGCGGGTATCTTCCCAGAATCCGGTCGGATTAACGCCCTGTTCACTTTTTTGTACTTGACTGCCGAGTTCAATCCCCAGAGAGGCCAACCCCCGCGTCAGGGCGCTGCTCCCGGTACGCATCATCCCGGTTACACATATCAGCTTCCAAATCGGCCCCTGTATGGGCGATCTGTTTTTTTGCGCCTCATCAACGCGGATCATCTGTATCATCTGTTCCCAAAGTTCAGTCTTCCCATGAGTTTACGCACATTTAACGCACTCTATTCTGAGTATACGCGGGACGGCGGCGATAGTTACGCAAAAGGCAGGAAAATAAATCTTCGGCATCGAAAATAGTCTGCGGTTGAGGAACTGAAAAAATTACGGCATATCGAAGATCGGCCGATGGCGTGGCACGCGAATTGCATCAGCTGTCCAATGTAGGTTTGTGCGTTGCGAGGTAGTGTTATGCCGCAAACGCAAAAGCGAGGGTGTATCGCTCCTTTAGAAGGAGGTTTTTATGGGTACTGTTCCATTTAAGGTCGAATGGTCCCGTCCAATTCCGTCGGCCCGAAAGGCGCAGCACCGTTTGCATCCCCTGATTTCTCAGACAGATGCGTATGGGCGAGCCGTGCGGGCGGGTGAATTACTTCTGATCCTCCCGTCATGCATTCTTGTTGCGTTGGTTCTCGTTCAGGCGTTTGCAGGTAACGGTTCACCGACGATCCATCGCCCGGCGGCCATGATGGCGGCAGGGCCCACGGTGCCTGCTGCTTTAGTGAGCGCCGCACCGGGACCTCGCAGTGAACTGATTAATATTGAGGCACAGCGCCCATAATCCGTATGCGCCCGCCGACCGCTTGTTATTCAGCTTCCCTCGGCTTCGGCGTTTAGTAAACTTGACTGATAGGCCGTATGCCGATGTGATGCGCCTGTGTCGCGGGAATTCAGCCGGTTGCCAATCAATTTTTTGTCCCTACGGCGTGTGCGGGGTACCTGGTTGGCGTCGGCTGTAATTGAAAAAAGAAACACCCATCTCGGATGGTCCGGGATGGGTGTTTGCGCTGATTCGTATTTGCAGGCCGGACTGCCAGCCTCGCGCGGCGGGCGATATCAGGCCCGGCCTCCGCGTGCATCCAATGACTCTATTACCATGCTACCGGGGTTACGTATCATTCAGCCAGCTTTTTTGCGGGTGTAATAGGTGGGCATCGGCGAACCGAGTTTTTTCCAGTGGGCGATGACCGTTTCCGCCTTGCCGGCACTGTTGAGGACATGCAACTTGCGCCGCACCATGCCGATGATCGCTTCGCGGGCGGGGCCCAGATAATTGCGTGGGTCAAATTCGGCCGGTTTGGTGGCGAAGACTTCACGAATCTTGGCGGTCATGGCCAGACGCAGATCGGTATCGATGTTGACTTTGCAGACACCGTATTTGCGAACCGCCATGGAAATCTGATCTTCCGGTACGCCCTTGGCATTGGGCATGGCGCCGCCGTGTTTGTTCACCAGATCAATGAATTCCTGCGGCACGCTGCTGCTGCCGTGCATGACCAGCGGAATGCCGGGGCAGGTTTTCATGATTTCCTCAATGCGACCGAAGGCAAGTTTGGCTTCGTGCTTGAATTTATAGGCTCCGTGGCTGGTGCCGATGGCGACGGCAAGCGAATCAAGTCCCGTGCGTTTGCAGAATTCCGCCGCCTGCTGGGGATCGGTAAGAAATTTTTCAACATTTTTTTCATACTCAGTCGCATCCAGCCCCACCACATCCTCCTCAATGCCGCCCAGCATGCCCAGTTCCGCCTCCACCACCACGCCCGCGGCATGGGCCACCTTGACTGCTTCGGCGGTCAGATGAACATTTTCCTCAAATGGATGATGGCTGCCGTCGATCATCACGCTGGTATAGCCGTCGCTGATGCAGGTTTTGATCAGTTCCACGGTGTCGCCGTGGTCGCAGTGGACGCAGATCGGCAGATTGGGGTATTCCTCCACGGCGGCGTCAATAATCGCCTTGAGAAAGCGGATATTGGCATATTTTCGGGCGCCCTTGGAAATCTGAAGAATGCACGGGCTGCTTTCCTTGGCACAGGCCTCGACAATGGCTTGCGCAAGTTCCATATTGTTGACGTTAAAAGCGCCCACGGCAAAGCCACCGTCATAGGCGAGATCAAACATTGGTTTGCTGGTCATCAGCGGCATAATTCAACTCCTCTTAAATCTGCGTACCATTTTTACCCAAGTGAGTACATCCGTCCCACCTGCTGGGGGGCTTATCCATGCCGCCCCCAAAACAACCATATTAGAAGAAACCGGGCGATTCGCCAATT
The DNA here is from genome assembly GCA_049965755.1 of Phycisphaerae bacterium. GTDB lineage: Bacteria > Planctomycetota > Phycisphaerae > WQYP01 > WQYP01 > JAJZGD01. Next base: position 25,237 of record JBMFVY010000047.1, read on the forward strand.
GCGCCGCCGCCGAATTTACGAATTGCGGAATACCGCTGCGGGATGTTACTCTTCGTCACGACTGCCCGACACAAATTCCGCCAAGGCCCCCCACGAGATAACCCCGTCTTTGCAGAATCGCTCACGACATTGCCGGACAAAGCCTTCAATCACCACCTCGTAGCGGCATTGGAACTTGAGGTTGCGCTCGCGTGCCCGGTCGCCAATGGGTTCTATGATGCGCTTGTACAATTCCCTATCCCCCGTAATAAATTCCCAGAACTTTTGGCCGCACAGCTTCCGGTAGGAGCCTTTTTCGTGGCCCCTATCGGTCGAGCGCCCGTAACAGCAACCGTTGATAAATTCCATGGGTAGAGCACCCTTCGCTTGGCCGTATATCTTTTTTGCCGTCTTGAAGTTTTCAACCATCTGGCGTATCTAGGCCGTGTTGACATTTGTTTCAGGGGTCTTCGGAGTTTAGCCGATATAAGTCCCATGCGACGGCCATGGAATG
>JBMFVY010000048.1:0-25349 GCA_049965755.1 Phycisphaerae bacterium
TACACATAAATGCGAAAAAACACATTTAACAAATTGTAATACAACGACTTACGTCAAATATGCTGCTGGAACATCCGCTGGAGCAATTACCGCTCGGAATTTGATGCCCGCATCGGCCCCGGCTACACCTACGCCCGCTATTTTCACGGGCAATCCTACAGTTACGTCAATGCCTCATCCGCCCTGCACTTCATGTACCGCATCAAGCGCCATGTCAGATTCACTCAGACCTTGGACTACGTGACCTCATTGGAAAACGCACAGGATTATCAGATCAATTCCAACAGCAACGGTTATGTGGGGGCGACCAGTGCACTGAGTATCGGCTTGCCGCAGATTGTTCGCGGGATGGGGTTGCGGTTCTCTTTTACCGATACCTACGACAACACGGCCTCGACTCAGGGGCTTAAACCTAATTCAACCCTGCTGATCGCCGGAATGACGTTCAGATTTTAGATGTGGGCAAAGGCGGCGATTCCAAGCTCGGAACATCAGGCGGTGTTGAGAGCGGGAGCGTGTGACGCCAGATGCTTGGCCAACTGCAGGCTCTGCCGTCGAATATCGGGAACCGCCACAATTTCATACCATCGTCCGCGTGTCGTCGGGCCGAGGGTGTAGAGCGTCTCGGATATTTCGCCATGGTTGTTAATCAGTGCGCCATTCTCGGCAACATCCAATCCCATTCGGTGGGCGTCGGGACGGATCAGCCCCTGCTGAAGCAATGATGCAGTGAGCGGATCGCGGTTCCGCAGGATGTTTGCATCGGGGCCGGTGCAGTTGACGACCATATCGGCGGCGATGGTGGTATGCCGGCCACCGGCCCGCTGGCGGACGCGAACCTCCACGGGTCGGTCGGCGCCGGGCGAATGGATTTGGCCGATTTTCCCAGCGACGATGCGTAATTGCCCGGATGCGATCATCGCCTGCAATTTATCACCAATTTCCGGGGCCAGGCGATGCCGATGCGTTTCCCAATACGGTGCCAGATGCCGCAGGAATGACTTCTGTTCTGCCAGGCTCAGGCCGCACCACAATTCCTGCGTCGAAAATCGCAGCGCATTGATCACTTCCCTCCAATCGCGTCCACTGTCGGCCAATTGTCGGCCGGTGGTGCAAATCTTGCGCCTGAGACGGCGCAGGCGATCGGGTTTCCATTCGGCCGGACCCCCATAGGCGAGGCTGCGGTGGCGATGGGGCAGCAAACCGCGCCGCGAAAGTGCAACGATCGGCCCGTGGTGTCCCAGGGTTTTCAGGGCAATAACGGTGTCGACCATGGTCAGCCCGGTGCCGACGACTAATACCGTCGCATGATGGGGAACGCGACGGATGGCATCATAGTCCCATGGATCTGCGATAAGCTGCCGCGGGGGAACATCGGCGAGCAAACCGTTGGCGGGTGCGGCATTTCCCGTGGCTAAAATCAGCCGGTCGACGCGGCCGCCATGGCCACCACGCGTTGTCAATATAAAACCGTCATCCACCGCCGCAACGTTGATAACTTCGTCGGTGACGGTTTCCACCACGACGCCATGCGTCGAGGGCTTCTGACATTGCGCCAGCAGGCTCTGAATGTACCGCCCATAAATCATCCGCGGCAGAAACTGATCTTTCAGCGGCACATCCGAATGGATATAAGATTGGGCAACCGGGTCATGACGTAAAAATTTAACAAAATGATCCGGGTCATCCGCGAGACCGCTCATACCGCCGGCCGGCACATTCAGCAGATGCTCCGGATGGATGGTGGCGTAGGCGGCTCCCAATCCGTGCTGCCTGCGGCGCTCATAGAGTGTTATTCTCGCCGGCTCGCGCATATGGCGATGGAGATTAAATGCCAGCGATACGCCCGAATATCCGGCTCCAATAATGGCAATATTCACAATGACATCCTTTCCTGAGTGTCGGCGACCAGCCCATCCGGTTGCCGACGTAATTCATGTACTCATTCCAACTCATGTCAGTTCAGTAGATTATTTATATCATACATATCATATATATTGATATATCATGGGTGGGCCGGTTGATGACTTTGCGTCGGCGGCGTGCGGGGCACGAGGGGATTACTATTTCTTCCCGCAATGGCCACTGGCGACTTTGCCGCCCAGCCCTGAGCTCACTTGGCCCCCTGTTCATGATTCACCTGTTCTGGCGGCGTCGTCGCCACCTGGCCACCGGCTGACATTTGTCATTGCCGCGCCCGGCGCCGATAAGTTGCAGTCGAAAGTTGCTATTTCAATTTAAGGCCGCTATTGTCTTTTCAGGGCAAAGGGTATGGGCGCCGGTCAATATTCGTACGGCGGGCGCCGGAAGGTGTTATATGGTTGCGCCTCTACGCCCGCGTTTGCCCCATTTATCCGAGTGTCGAAATCACGGCACCGTGCACAATTATTCACCCCCGAACAATTTGGATTTCATTGCCACGTGCCATGTAGCGGACGCGGGCCGGCGTTGCCGGCGGCAGAGGACAGCTCCGCGGCTCCATCGGCATTTAATCCGCTTTTTCTATAAGGACATCATCCATGAGGTCAACAAAATCAAAACGAGTAACCGGGCAGGGCAGGCAGGATCATCGCGCCAACTCGCCGCCAAAAGGCCTCACAGGTGGCAGGCCTCTGTCGGCTGAGGAATTGGCGAGCATTGACGGGTATTGGCGTGCGGCGAATTACTTGTGCGTTGGGCAGCTTTATCTTTGGGCGAACCCGCTTTTGCGCGAGCCGCTGAAAGTTGCGCATATCAAGCCGCGATTTTTGGGGCATTGGGGTACTGATCCGGGGCAGAATTTTATCTATGCGCATCTGAACCGGATCATCAAAGCACATGATTTGAATATGATATATATCGCCGGGCCGGGGCATGGAGGGCCTGCCTTGGTAGCCAACACCTATCTGGAAGGCACCTACAGTGAAGTGTATCCCGACATAACCGAAGATGAGGCGGGTTTGGCGAAGTTGTTCAGGCAGTTCTCTTTTCCCGGCGGCATTTCAAGCCACGTCGGGGCCGCTACACCAGGATCGATCCACGAAGGGGGCGAACTGGGATATTCACTTGTCCACAGCTTTGGTGCAGTATTTGATAATCCGGATTTGGTTGTGGCGTGTGTGGTGGGTGATGGAGAGGCGGAAACGGGGCCGCTGGCCGCCAGTTGGCATTCCAATAAATTTCTCAATCCCAAGACCGACGGCGCGGTATTACCGATTCTGCATCTCAACGGTTACAAGATCGCAAACCCCACGATTCTCTCCCGCATTGCGCCGGAGGATATGGAGAGACTTCTGCTGGGCTACGGATGGCAGCCCTATTTTGTCGAGGGGAGTGATCCGGCCCTGATGCACCAGTTGATGGCGTCGGCAATGGATCGGGCCATTGCAGAAATTAAGCAGATTCAAAAGCGGGCACGGGAGCAGGGCCATACCGAACTCCCCCGTTGGCCGATGATCGTGTTGCGGTCGCCGAAAGGCTGGACAGGACTTAAAGAAGTGGATGGCAAGCAGATTGAGGGGACTTTTCGCGCCCATGAAATTCCGATGGCCGGGGTGGCGGAGAACCCCAAGCATTTGGCGTTGCTGGAAGCTTGGTTGAAAAGTTACCGCCCTGACGAATTATTTGATGCATCCGGAAAGTTGAAACCGAAATATACGGTTTTTGTACCGCAGGGCCAACGGCGCATGGGCGCCAATCCGAATGCCAATGGCGGCATATTGTTACGTGATCTGCGGCTGCCGAATTTTCGGGATTATGCCGTCAAGGTGGAATATCCCGGAGCCACCGATGCCGCAGATGCTTACGTGCTCGGCGGATTTCTGCGGGATGTCATCAAGGTTAATGCCGATCAGCGTAATTTTCGGATTTTTGGCCCTGATGAGACGGCCTCCAATCGGCTCACAGCGGTATTTGATGCCACCAATCGACAATGGGAGGCGGGGTTGGTTAAGAATGATGAATGGTTGGCGCCTGAAGGCCGGGTGGTGGAGGTGCTCAGCGAACACCTCTGTGAAGGGTGGTTGGAAGGGTATCTGCTTACCGGTCGGCATGGTTTATTGACGAGTTACGAGGCGTTCATTCATGTTGTGGATTCAATGTTTAATCAACATGCGAAATGGCTGGATGTATCCTCGGAGCTCCCTTGGCGGAGGAAAATTGCGTCATTGAACTATCTGCTGGAATCTCATGTGTGGCGTCAGGTTCATGACGGCTTCACGCACCAGGACCCGGGATTTATTGATGTGGTACTCAACAAAAAATCCAAGATTGTCCGCGTTTATCTGCCCCCGGATGCCAACTGCCTCCTTTCCGTGATGGATCATTGCCTGCGGAGCCGGAATTACGTCAATGTGGTGGTCGCGGGAAAGTACCCCGCCCCGCAGTGGCTTTCCATGGATCAGGCGGTGCGGCATTGCACGGCCGGCATCGGTATCTGGGAGTGGGCCAGCAATGACCGGGGAAGCGATCCGGATGTTGTGATGGCGTGCGCCGGCGATGTACCGACACTGGAAACGCTGGCCGCCGTCTCAATTCTGCGCCAGACACTGCCCGATTTGAAAATCCGCGTCGTCAACGTGGTTGATCTTTTGAAATTGGAGCCGCCGCTTGAACATCCGCATGGCCTGAGCGATGCGGATTTTGATCTGCTCTTTACCCGCGATAAGCCGGTGATTTTTGCTTATCACGGTTATCCATGGTTGATCCACAGATTGACCTACCGCCGGAGCAATCAACACAATATTCATGTACGGGGGTATAAGGAAATGGGAACGGTGACCACACCCTTTGACATTACCGTCATGAATCAGATGGACCGTTTTGATCTGGCCCAGGATGTGATCGATCGGCTGCCGCAGTTGGGGGCGAAAGCGGCTTATATCAAGCAGGCTCTGTGCGATAAGCTTCTGGAGCACCGCGACTACATACGTATCCATGGCGTGGATATGCCGGAAGTGGAAAATTGGCGTTGGGCCGTGCCTGCAAAATAGGCCCGTGTTATAGCGCGGCGGGTTGATCCGCAGAGCGATGTTTATTGTGTATCGGAGTCCCTTATGGCTGCCGCCAAATCCGTTGATTTATTAACCATTGGCGCCGGAGGCGGAGGTTATCCCGCGGCTTTCCGACTGGCGCGGGCCGGGCGGCAGGTGGTCATGGTGGACACGAAAGGCGTCATGAGCGGCAACTGCCTGTCGGAAGGATGTGTGCCCTCCAAAGCGGTGCGGGAAATGGCCGTGCATCTTAAACGGCATCAGCGATTTCAAAGCTATGGAATTCGCGGGCCCGCGACTGCAGATTACGCAGGGATTGTAGCGCATAAGGATGAAGTACAGAATATCCGCTACAAACAACATGCTCAGGAACTCGCGGATTCCCCACGTATCAAATTGCTTAAAGGCAGAGCGCGGTTTGTCGATCCGCACACCGTGGCGGTGGAAACCGATAAGGGTGAAGATCGGTATGTTGCCCGCAACATCATCGTGGCCACGGGTACCGAGGTGTCCATTCCACCCATACCGGGTGCCCCATACTGCCTGACCAGCAGCGATTTATACAAACTCCATTCACCGATCACCAAGCTCCCCGCTTCGATGGTTGTCATCGGTGGCGGCTACATCGGCTTGGAAACGGCCAGTTTCTTTGCGGCGTTCGGCTGCAAGGTTACGCTGCTGCATCGCGGTGAACGTGTGCTGACACGGATGGATGCCGGCATGGTGGAGACGCTCGTGCCGCTTTTGGATACGGGAATAACGATTCTGCTGCGGGTGCAGGTACAGGCGATAGAAAAATCGGAAAATGGATTTCGTGTGCGCTATCGGCAGGATGGTGTGGATAAGATCGTCGATTCCGAGCAGGTACTGATGGCCACCGGTCGCCGTCCCGTGCCGCCGGAAGGACTCAGTGCCCTGGGCGTTGAAATTGACGCACGCGGTTACCTCGTGGCCGATGAGGCGATGCAGACCAAACTTCCGCATATCTATTCCTGTGGGGATATTAATGGACGTGTGCTGCTCTTTCACGCGGCGGTGCGGCAATCGCTGGTGGCGGCCCACAACATTCTGGCCGGTGATGTTCCGCTTGATTACTTCGATGGTACGTCCGTGCCGACGACGGTTTTTACACTGCCGGGCGCATCCTATGTTGGAATCACACCCACCGCGGCCGCCAAGAATTCAATGCGGCTGCTCACGGGGGCTTATCATTTTGCGGATGATTCCCGTGCCCAGATTTTTGGCGAAATGCGGGGCGGCATTCGCCTTTTCTTCGATCCCGATACGCTGCGTGTGCTGGGCGGTTGGGTGGTGGGAATAGATGCGGGGAATCTTATTGGTGAGATTGGCACGGCGGTGGCGGGGCGGTTGACCGCTCGCGATTTAGCCAACTTCGCCGATCAGCACCCCATGTCGTCAGAAGGAATCTCACGAGCGGCTCGGAGTTTGTTTTGAGAGAGACGAGTTCAATAGATGAAAGGACCTTTTAATGGATGCCAAATCACTGACTGAAACGGTACAAGAACTCATGGCTCCGGGCAAAGGGCTGCTTGCCATGGATGAAAGCAATCCCACCTGCAACAAACGCTTCGCAGCATTGAACATCGCCCAGACGCCGGAGATGCGGCGCATCTATCGCGAGTTAATCGTGACCGCACCGGGGCTCGGCGATTACATCAGCGGCGCCATACTTTTTGATGAGACGATCCGCCAGAAACTGAGTAGCGGAACGACTTTTGTCGACGCTTTGCGCCAAGTCGGTATCGTTCCCGGCATTAAGGTGGACATGGGAACGCGGGAATTGGCACTTTTCGCGGGCGAAAAAATCACCGAGGGGCTGGATGGCTTGGCGGGGCGGGTGAAGGAATATTTCCAAATGGGCGCCCGTTTTGCGAAATGGCGTGCGGTCATCGTTATTGGTGATGGTATTCCCACCGCAGGTTGTATGGATGCCAATGCTCAAGCGCTGGCACGCTACGCTGCCATCTGTCAGGCTGCCGGGCTTGTTCCGATTGTGGAACCGGAAGTACTCATGGATGGGAGGCACACTCTGGCGGAATGCAGCACCGTGACGGAGGAATTGCTGCATCGTGTTTTTCATCAACTTCATAAACAAAGGGTTATGTTGGAGGGGATGATTTTGAAACCCAATATGGTGCTGCCGGCACTGGCCTGCCCGAAGCAGGCGGCGGTGGAGGAAGTCGCGGACGCTACCGTGCGGTGCCTGCTGCGCAGTGTGCCCGCTGCGACGGGCGGTGTGGCTTTTCTCTCGGGCGGGCAACCCGCGCAGCCCGCCACCGAGCGATTAAATGCCATGAATGTTCGATGGAAGTCTAAAATGCCTTGGCCGTTGACCTTTTCATTCTCCCGCGCCATTCAGCAGCCGGCATTGGAAATCTGGGCGGGGAACTCGGGCAACGTGAACGCGGCCCAGCAGGCGCTGGTACATCGTACACGGTGCAACAGTGCGGCACGACAGGGCGGGTATAGCCCCGATATGGAACGCGCCAGTCGGCGGGCGACTGGTTTGTGATATCTCGTGGCGATTGTCAGCCACGGGTGTTTTTAATAAGGAGTTTGACATGAAACCCGAAGAACGTATCAAGGAAATTGAAACTCTCCTGGGCCGACTTAAAGAAAGCTATCCGTCGGTGACCAATGCCTTCCTGCAGTTTATGTCCAAGACCCACGGCGGGCCGTCTCTCAACATGCGGGAAAGGGAGCTTATTGAAGTTGCCCTGAGCGTTGCCGGCCAATGCGAATGGTGCATTGTGCACCATGTGAAGGCGGCTGTGGAAGCCGGCGCGACACGCGATGAAATCATGGAGTCCGGCTTTCTGGCGGTACTGATGCATGGTGCTCCTGCGTTGATGTATCTGACACCCCTGATGGCATCAGTCGATAAATATCTGTCGGCAGGATCGGAAAAAGCAGCTGCACCTGGCCCGGGCAAGCCAGGCGCGTGATGGCCTGACAGACGCCTGACAGAAGAATCGACCGGGGTATTGAAGCCAGCCAGGAAAGCTGGTGAGTGGACATTTTTGCCCGACGGAATCACGCCCACGGCCGTACGCAAGCTGGAGTGTCAACATCATTAGCGATGAAGCATCACCACTGCCCACACCAGACCTGGGGCCTGATCCGACCGTTGGTGCCGCGCGTGGCCTTACTTCACAGGAAGCCGCCGCGAGGTTGAAACAATATGGCCCCAATGCAATCCCCGAGCAAAAACCCCATCCAATCCGGGCATTTCTTCTGAAATTCTGGGGGCCAGTTCCCTGGATGCTGGAAGTCACCTTCATTCTGGAAATATCCATTCACAAGCCGGTTGAATCCATCATTATTGCATTGCTGCTGATCGGCAACGCGATACTGGGGTTTGTGCAGGAGGGGCGGGCGCAGGCCGCCCTGGAGATTCTCCGGCATCGGCTGGAAATTAATGCACGGGTCATGCGCGACGGGAAATGGCTTTTGAAACCCGCACGCGAACTGGTTCCGGGGGACTGCATTTATCTGCGTATGGGAGACATGATCCCGGCGGATGCCCGTCTTGTTCAAGGCCATATTGAAGTTGATCAGTCCGCTCTGACCGGAGAATCAGTTCCGATTGAGCTTGCCCCGGGAGGTGATGCGCGATCCGGTTCTGTGGTCAAACGGGGTGAGGCAGCCGCCGAGGTCACGGCTACCGGCGCCAAAAGCGTCTTTGGCAAGACGGCGGAGTTGGTACGTGGAGCCAAAACCATCGGCCACATGGAACAGATTATTTTTTCCATTGTTAAGTACCTCGTGGCCATGGATGTGGTGCTCGTAATCATCATACTGATTTACGCCTTTGCCATGGGCATTGCTTGGTTTGTCATCCTTCCATTCGCTCTGATTCTGTTGGTGGCATCCGTCCCGGTCGCACTGCCTGCCACCTTTACGCTGGCACAGGCGGCGGCATCGCTGGAAATGGCAAACAACGATGTGTTGGTGACTCGCCTCTCCGCTATACAGGAGTTGGCCAGCATGCAGCAGTTATGCTGCGATAAGACCGGAACTCTGACACTCAACGAACTGGCCTTGGAGAAGGTTGAAGCGCTTCACGGTGTCGCCGAAGAAGATGTACTGGCGTTTGCCGCCCAGACGTGCGACGCCGGTACCCAAGACCCGATCGATTTGGCAATTCTTAAAAAATATCAGTCCAATCCAGCTCTGAATTTTCATTGGAAGCGAACTAAGTTGATTCCATTCGATCCCGCCACCAAACGCGCCGAAGCGGAATTGGAAATGAACGGTAAAACCGCCCGTGCAATGAAAGGTGCTCCCGCCACGTTGGCCGGCCTGTGCAAAAACTCACAGGATATATTGCGGCAGGCGGACACGCTGGCTGCGGCGGGCAACCGCGTGATGGGGGTGGCCGCCCAGGTGGATGGTGAATTGGAAATAATCGGATTGCTTTCGCTGCGTGATCCACCCCGGCTGGAATCGCACGATACCATTGCCCAGCTTAAGGCCCTGGGTATTCAGGTGCGAATGGTTACCGGGGACGGGCAAACCACGGCGAGAGCGATCGCAACGCAGTTAGGTATTGGCAACAAATCTGCAGATCGATCCGCGATCGAAAAAGGAGACCTTGATGCTGATGTTTTTGCCAGCGTATTTCCGGAAGACAAAATTGCGTTGGTGCGCCAACTCCAAAGTCGGCACATTATTACCGGAATGACCGGCGATGGAGTCAACGATGCGCCGGCACTCAAACAGGCGGAGGTGGGAATTGCAGTATCCAACGCCACGGATGTCGCACGTTCCGCGGCCAGTTTGGTGTTGACCAAGCCGGGGATATCTCATCTGCCCGACGCGGTGAGCATCGGCCGGAAGGTGTATCGTCGCATGCTGACATACACGACCAATAAAGTCACCAAAACGATTCAGGTGGCGTTATTTCTCAGTCTGGGCCTGCTGATAACACGTGAGCTGGTCACGACGCCCCGCCTGATCCTGCTCCTGTTGTTCGCCAATGATTTTGTCACCATGTCCCTCGCCAGCGATCGCGTTACACCGTCATCACAGCCGGATCGTTGGAATATTCGGGTACTGATGGGCTCTTCCGCAATGATCGCAGTTTCCTGGCTCCTATATTGCTTTGCGGTGTTCTATGTAGGCCGACATTTCATGAGTCTTCCGGCCACACAGACGTTGGTATTCCTTGCATTGGTCTTCAGCGGTCTGGCTACGGTTTATCTGGTGCGGGAAAGCCAATCCTTTTGGAAGTCCCGGCCCGGGACATTTTTACTCTGCGCCACCGCCGGGGACGTGGTTGTGGTGTCGGCGATGGCGGTCTTCGGCATTCTGATGACCCCCGTGCCATTCACGATGGTGGTCGGCCTTTTGGCCGCCACCTTGGCCATGATGTTTATTTTGGATCTCGTCAAAAAACCGTTAATGCGCCGCCTGACCAGCACATGAAGGCGGTGGCTTTTGGCGGGCGGACGTGGGTCGCTTCGAATCGGTCTCGCAAACGCCCGGCCTGACTCATGCCCAGTTTCATGACGGCATCTCCGGGATAAAGATGGCGAAATTCGGTAAGTCAGCACAGCTTGCGTCAATAAGTTTATGAAAAGCTGCCTTGGCGGTGCTTCTCAACCTATCCAGCATGATGCGGCCAATCGTAAAGATGCTTCAGTCGTTTTTGGATGAGGCCGTCCAACAGCTCGGACGACAACGACTCCGGGCCAGCAGGCCCAGTCCACAAAGCAGAATGTAAGCCAAGGCCAGTATCAACAATAGTCGGTCCAGTTAATCCACTCGGGTGATGCGGGTATGCTCCAGATCGCGACTGAATTGACAGCGAACTTGTGTGCGCAATAAAGTCACGTGAGTTTTATAGTTTATGAGGTCATATGATGAACAGAGGACTATGGATTTCCATCTCGTTGATGGTGACGGCGTTGGCATGCACGCTGGGCGGATGCAGCCGAATGTCTTCACCAAAACTTGCATGGCGGGGTAGAGTGCAGCACCTTCTTCCGTTATACGGCGACCGCAATTGGATTGCTATTGTGGATTCCGCGTATCCGGATCAGAGTCGACCGGGGGTGGAAACGATTGCCACTCACCAGAGCATGTACAAGGTGCTGAAATACGTTCTCGCAGCGGTAGCCAAAGCGCCCAACATAAGGGCGGAAGCATACACCGATCGTGAATTGCAATTCGTCACCAATGCGCAGGCCCCCGGTATAAGTGTGTATCGGGCGCGTATCGACCGCATGCTGCAGGCGGCCGGGATACCACATTACCAGCGCATGCATATCAAAAGCATTCACCTGCTTAACAAAGATGGCAAGATATATAAGATTCTAATTCTCAAGACGAATTTGACCATGGCGTACACGTCGGTATTTCTCCACCTCAAGTGCGGATATTGGACTAACGCCGACGAAAAACAGTTGCGAAAGGTGATGGCGGAGGCAAAGGCAGGAAACTGACCCAATAGAGACGGAACAGCTTTTGTAAGATGTTGCCATTGTGCTCTGGCCTGCCGGGTGCCTCGAATTTGTATGCAGCAATGCTTTTGGTCTCCAATCATGGCTTGACGAGCTAAAGGGCCAGAATCAACTCCGGCTGATACTATTCCCGCGTCTGTTTAAGAATCAGGCCGTCGGTCACACAGCATACGTTGCCGGAATATCTGTTCAGATCATCATCGAACGAATTGACAAGCAGAGGCAGTAATACTTTTTTAAAACCACCGCCTTAATTTTGCAACCAAGTGCATTTTATTTAATAAATCTTTAAGGTGATTTCACTTCAGAGTGAAAGCGTTTTCCGGCGTAGCCCCCCAATTTGGAAAAGTCCGGACGAAGACCGAGAGTTTTCCCGACTCAGCCGACGGCACAGTAATAGGGTTAATCCCAGGAGAATATCATATGTCCATTACGATATTCTCACCGGTACCGCCACGGTGCTGAGCGTTTCCGGACCGCCGAGCTCTGCATCGGCGCAGGCCTGCAATTCAACTTCTCCCGCCAAATCAATATCCGCTGACGAATGCCCGATCATCAGTTTCAACTTGCCCGGCTGAAGTACAAATTTACGCAGGCTGTCATGCCAATACCACAATGCCTGTGCCATGTAAGGCAGCGTGAAGGTGACCCTTCGACTCTCTCCGGGCTTGAGTTCCACACGCTGAAAACCTACCAGTTCCTTGATCGGACGCTTCACCGGCGACTTGGGAACCGTGACGTAAAACTGCACAACTTCCGCGCCGGCGCGTGAACCCGTATTGGCCACCGTGCACGATACCTTGACGGATTTTTTCTCAGATAACACCGGGGAATCCACATGCATATCTGTGATAGTGAATGTGGTATAGCTTAAGCCGTAGCCGAATGGATAGAGAGGATCGCCCTCAAAATACATATAGGTGCGGCCTTTCATGATGTCGTAGTTATGTATGGGTGGGAGCTGATCCACTGATTTGTACCAGGTGCAGCAGGTCCTGCCGCCGGGGTTGTAGTCGCCGAAGAGCACCTCAGCGATGGCGGTACCCTGTGCCTGACCGGCGTAAATAGCGGAGACAATCGCGGGCAGATTTTCCTGCTCCCAATTAACCGCTACGGTGTTGTTGGTGTTGAGCACGAGCACGGTATTGGGATTATACCGAAAGCAGGCCTGGATTAATTCATGCTGCACACCGGTCAGTCGGGTGTCGTGGCGATCGTGCCCTTCACGGTCCACAACCTGAGTCACACCGCAAACCATCACGACCAAATCCGCATTTTTGGCTGCCTCCACCGCCTCGGCAAACATCTTTTCATCTTTAGGCCCATCAATGGTGCAGCCCGGTCTGAATATCACTACTGGCTGACCGAGCCTCGGCTGGTGTCGCGGTGAAGCGACAACCGGCTGAAGTTGGAACCACTCCATATTACAGATCGAACCACCGCTGCCGCCGCTGAATTTGAAGAAAACTTTATGCTCACCCGTAATACCGCGAATCGGGGCGGAGACGGTTTTCCATTTCTGCCAGCCACCGGTTTTCGGTACATTCAATTTGGCAATGAGGGGGCCTGAAAGCGAATCCGCATGAACATGAATTGCCGCCCCCTTGCCGGGGCTTGCCACTCTGATGGCGATGCGATCCATACCTGTAAAATTCTGAGGTTTATATTCCACCCATGATTTATTACTGATCCAGCCAATGTTCATGCCGCCTTCACTGGAGGCCTGCGTTCGCACACCAGGACTGACTCTCTGAAGGTCTCTCGACCCCACCCGGCCATCCTGCGATGAATCGTCCTCCCTGCTCAAAGCTTCTACGATACCCTCATAGGGAGAAATGTGAACAAACGGTGCACCGCTGTAACCACCAAGGTGGCACTGCTCCGCCGTAGGACCGATGACCGCCACGGTTTTGAGCTCGGCTTTTTTCAGGGGCAAAAAATTATTGTCATTCTTCAGCAGCACCATCGACTGCCGTGCCGCTTCAACCGCCAATTCCCTGTGTGCCGGCGAATCAACCACAGTAAAGCTGATCTTGTTGTAAGGAACGTTTTCCGGGGGATCGAATTCGCCCAGTAAAAAACGCGCCGTCAGAATGCGCGTTACAGCCCGGCTTATGTCCGCTTCGCTGACCAACTGATCGGCGACCGCCTTACCCAGATGTTTCTGCACCGTGTCGCCGCAGTTGAGATCGCAACCCGCCTGTATGGCTAATGCTGCAGCCTGATGCAACGTCGGCACATACTGATGGGGATTGTAAATGCAATAGACTGCATCGCAATCCGAGGTAACGTATCCGCGAAATCCCCATCGTTTGCGTAACAAATCCGTCAGTAGAAAGCGGTCCGCGCAACATGGTATGCCGTTGATACCGTTGTATGCACCCATCACGGTAAAAACGCCACCCTCCATGACAGCAGTACGATACGCCCGTGTATAGTATTCCCAAAAACTGCGTGGGTTGACCCAGGCCGAGTGACCGAGACGATCGTCCTCACAGTTGTTGCACATAAAGTGCTTGGCACAAGCCGTGGTTTTCAGATAATTGGGGTCATCACCCTGCATACCACGAATAATCTGTACCACCAGAGTAGAGGCGAGACAAGGGTCCTCCCCCGGTGCTTCTTCACAACGCCCCCACCGTGGATCTCGATGCAAATTCAGTGTCTGAGGTGAATAAAATGTTAATGGCTCACCGGCGCGGTTATGCCAAGCGCGAACTTCATCAGAGACCGCCTCGTAGACACGCCGACTCAATTGCGGATTCCACGCCCCTGCCAAAGCCAAAGGCTGCGGGAAACTGGTGGCTCCCATCGCGCGGACGCCTCCAGGGCCCGTATAGCCATGCAACGCCTCCGACCAATATTGATAACTGCTGATTCCAAGCCGGTTGATCGCCGGCGCGGTATTACCAAGCTGACTGATTTTTTCCGCCAATGTCATTCGGCGCACTACAGCCGCTGCACGCTGCCAGGCTTTTTTATATGCGGCATCCGATAGTCCGGTGACGAAGGCCCTTCTTCCATCGTCGGACATCTGTGGTTGTGGGTTGGATTCCAGTGAGCAGCCGGATAGCGTTGCCACCGCTCCCAAAGCGGCCGCTGTGGAAAGAAATTCCCGACGATTGACCTTGGTATGACTCTTGATGCGTTTCGTCACAGGTAACTCCTTCACAATTAATATATTTCCATATGCGACATTCTCGGACTGCCGCACTCCGAGCGAGTTTGGTCACTGAAACGGATTATCAGCTCTCCTGAGTAAAAGTAAATACTCGTGCGAACCCTGACATTTGTACCGGATCAGTCTGTAAATGCTAAAACATTCGAGTGTCTGAGGACACTATGAACATCGCGCGTCTGACTTAGCAAGGGCAAAATGCGGTTTCGTCACGCATCGAGCAGGTTCACCGCACCCGCGCTGTGCTAACAGCCTCTACAAATTGCCGGGCCAGTGCGGTGATACCGGCCCAGTCTCCGCGTGCCATGAGGTCTTTACTGACCAGGGACGAGCCGGCGCCCACAGCAACGGCACCGGCTTTAATCCATTCATTCGTGTTTTTTACCGTTACACCGCCGGTGGGGATCATCCGTAAAAACGGCATGGGTGAGAGCAAATCCTTCAAATATTGTGGCCCCATGGTGGTCGCGGGAAAGACTTTCACGATATCAGCACCAGCAGACCAAGCGGTGAGAATCTCGCTGGGTGTGAACGCACCGGGAATGGAGACTTTTCCGAGTTTGCGGGTCATTTCAATTATGCTGGTGTCGAGTACCGGCGATACCACAAACTCAGCCCCCGCCGCAATCGCGGCTGCACCGATGGCGGCGTTCAGAACTGTGCCCACGCCGATGACGGCCTTGGTGCCCAAAACGTCCACAAGTTTTTCAATACCTTCAATAGCGTTGGGCGTGCTCATGGTTACTTCGATAGCCACGACGCCACCGTTAACCAGCGCCTCGGCGATATCCAAGAGTTGGTCTCTGGTTTGGGCGCGTATCACCGCCACCACACCACACTGTAAAACTTTATTCATCGTTATTTCGCGTTCCATCAGATGCTCCTGTAAAGTTAATTTCCGACCTTGCCTTGATTTCGCCATTGCGACGGCGCCACACCTACATAACGGCGAAATACTAACGCGAAATGCGCCGCAGAGGCAAAACCCAAATCCATGGCCACATCGGTCACGCTCTTTTTTTCTGTGCGCAGGATAATCTTGGATAATTCCACGCGGCGGCGTGCGAGGTAATCATGCGGGCTCAAGCCCATCTGCTTGTGGAATAACCGACGGAATCGACTGGTGCTGAGGCCCGCTGCCTCGGCCATATTCTTTACGCTTAAGGATATTCCGATGTTCCTTTCAAGATAATCCAAGCTGTTTTGTATCTCCGGCGACAGCGCGGGTATGCCCCCGCTCCTATCGACTGCACTTTGGGATCGCAGCAGATCGCGTTGTAACCATGCGAGGAACTCCAGGAAGGCGCCACGCGTAGCCACCTGCATTCCGATGTCTCTGTTCCGGTGTTCATCGATAAGCTTGCGCAGGCTATCGCCGAGAACGCTCGAGAAATTGAAAATGGGAGTCTCTACGCCTGCGATAGTCCGCCTGATTTCGGCGGTTTGGCGTGGGGACATGCCGGGCAACGCGGCCGCCCTGCCGCAGGGAATTTGAAAACGGATGCTGTTATACCAGGCCCGATACTGGGCGTTCCGCGCCCCGCCGTGCCATTGACCCGGCTGGAGGATGATGCCATAACCACTCCGGATGGAGAATATGTTTTCCGGCACATCAATCCATAATTCTCGAATCCCGTCGTAGATCAGATGCACCTCAAACTGGCCGATGTGACGATCCGCTTTGAGTGCATCAGGCACTACATTCTTGAGGTTGAATTCGCCAACTAATGGAACTTCCGGCAAAATCCGTGTCGGCCCTTCAAAAATATCCCAACGCCGCAAACCGGGCCAGATTGCTTTAGTGGAATTACGCCCGGTGGCATCAGGAAGACTATTTGGCATAACGCAACTCCGACGAGAATCAATGCCCCAAGTATTCCAGTCACCTCTTTTTTAAGTTGTGCGGGCACCCGATGCAAGCGACTGCTTAAAACCACACGGGTGGCGGGTGGTCGCAGCCGATCGCCCCCCACCGGTTCGATATGATCATTATTCGTCCGCCGTGGGTGAAATACCTGCAAGGCGGTATATTTAGGAAGACAACCATAACAATTCAACCAGCGCGTTTTGTTATAGCGAAGTCATTACAAGCGATGTTATTCATATTCGTGTGAAAATCCTCAGACGAAATGTTGATACTGGGGGTGTAGTCGCATCGAATCAGATCTGAAATGGCGGAGCATTGATGGCTAAGTATCACAATCGGCGGTATCACCGACGCGACTTAATGAAGTTCGCGGCGTCAGCAACTGTAATGGCGGCGTTGGGAGCCGCGAGCGAGCATTCATCAAACAGAAATGATTACCCTCAAATCGCCAGCGGAGATCCACCAACACCCGAATTCCACGGTCCACGTGTCATAGGTACCACTCCGGGGCGAGACTTTATCTTCAGAGTGCCACATACAGGTCAAAATCCGGTGACAATTTCTTGCACCGGGCTGCCTGACGGATTGACCATGAAAAACGGGATCATCAAAGGAGTGGTAAAGCACAGCGGCGAATATAAGGTCCGCCTGACGGCTGCCAACAGCCAGGGTACTGCACATCGTGCCCTGCGAATTATTGCCGGAGAGCATAAACTCGCGCAGACCCCGCTGATGGGCTGGGAGGCTTGGAATGCTTTCGGGACGACTAACGACGTTGCCAAGACGCGCCAGACCGCGGAGGCGCTGATTCGAAGCGGCTTGGCCGCAAAAGGATATAACTACGTAATTGTTGACGAAGGCGCGCAGCGAGGGCGCAATGCCGATGGAGAGTTGGAGGTTCCAGCATCTTTTGGCGGCTATCAGGCACTTAAGGGACTGATTGATTATGTTCACAGCGAAGGCCTCCGGTACGGTACGTATTCGTCGCCGGGTCCTAAGACTTGTGCGGGAAATACCGGGGCGTTTGGCCATGTATATCAGGACGCAAAGACCTATGCACGCTGGGGAGTGGATTATCTGAAATATGACTGGTGCAGTTACGCCGAAAAAGTCCCCCCACATCCGGACCTTGAACAGCGCATCAAGCCTTATCGGGAGATGCGATCGGCACTGGACCGAATTGACCGCGATATCGCCTATGCGCTTTGCCAATATGGGTTGGGGCATGTGTGGACGTGGGGAGGTGAGCCGCCGGTCTGGGGCAATACATTTCGTGTGAGCACCGATATTACCGATTCATGGGCGTCGATCTGCCATAACGGGTTTCACCGAGCCGGTCATCTATTTCCCTTTGCCGGTCCGGGCCATTGGAACGATCCGGACATGCTGGTAGTGGGTTATGGCTGGTTTGAAGATGGACCGACGGGGAGTATGCACTGGACAAGGCTTACGCCGCATGAGCAACTCACCCATATCACCTTATGGTGTATGCTTGCGGCGCCTTTATTGCTGGGATGCGATCTGATGAAGCTGGATAAATTCACAAGGGACTTGATGAGCAACACGGAAGTCATAGCGGTAGATCAGGACGAGTTGGGAATGCAGGCACAGCGCGTCGATCGGCAGGGACCGATAGAAATCTGGGCCCGGCCGCTGTGGGATGGAACGACGGCGGTTGCTCTGTTTAATCTGGCACCGAGGCCAACAATCGGAGTCATTTCATCGTGGAGTATGCTCGACCCGGTCAATAAACCGGGTTCTGCGCTGCGCGGAGCACAACCGGTGCGCGATTTGTGGAAACGACAACACGTCGGCGTGAGAGATTCTTTCAGAGCGAAGATTCCGTCGCATAGTGCTATCATGCTGAAAGTCGGCACTCCGAACACTTTTGGCGATTGACAGATCAAGCACCATCTCTGCTGCGGTGTTAACATTACGATGCATTGGTGATTTGGAGAATCCAGTTGGCTATAAGCACCCTGCGCATCCTGGCGTCGATACAGTCGCTACATCCCGGCACCATTATTCACCTTCATGCCATAGACATCGCGATTCTTCTGGTTTATCTGCTGTTTGTAATCGGGATTGGTGTGATCACGGGCAAAGGCCACCAGACCAGTGAGGATTTTTTTCTCTCCGGCAGGCGCATCCCGGCTTGGATTACCGGACTGGCATTTATTTCCGCCAATCTCGGTGCGCTGGAAGTTATGGGGATGTCCCAGCAGGGGTATGAGTATGGGATGATGACCGCTGATTATTATTGGTTAGCGGTGCCGGCGATGGTATTCATGGGTATCGCGATGATGCCCTTTTTCTATGGCAGCAAAGTCCGCAGCGTGCCGGAATTTCTCAAGAAGAGGTATAACGAGGGGGCGCGATTTATTAACGCCTTTACGTTTGCTATTTTCACGCCGGCCATTTCCGGTATCAGCATGTACGCATTGGCGGTGGTACTACAGGACTTTTTGGGGTGGCATTTCGGTCCCAGCGTGTGGTTCTCGGCTGCAGTGGTATTGGTTTACACATTTCTCGGCGGTTTGACAGCCAGTATTTACAACGAAGTACTGCAATTTTTTCTTATTGTCTTCGGCATTGCGCCCATGACGATTATCGGTTTGATCGCCAATCATGGCTGGGCCCATTTTAAGGACTGGCTAGCGACCCATTCCCTGCCGTTTCTGACACCCGATCAGACCGCCGCGGTCGCCACACAGCCCGCGAAGGCTATACCGCAATTGAGCGGCAGTCAGTGGCTGCATACTTACTATCACACGCTGACAACGAATAATCCGATGCACATCACCTGGCCGGGCATTGTCCTTGGTCTGGGCTTTGTGCTGGGATTTTCCTACTGGTGTACCAATTTTCTTGTAGTCCAGCGGGCTTTGGCCGCGAAGGATATGAATGCCGCACAGCGAACACCCCTTCTGGCTGCATTTCCCAAAATGATTTTTCCTTTTATCGTGATTCTTCCCGGCGTGCTGGCACTGCCGCTACTGCCGCATTTATATGCGGGAAATGCGGTGATCAACGGCCACACCATTCCTCCCACGGAATCGTACAACAATGTCATGCCGCTGATGATGGCGAGATATTACCCCGCCGGATTACTGGGACTTGGTCTTACGGCATTGATGGCATCCTTTATGTCCGGCATGGCGGGAAATGTTACGGCCTTCAATACGGTGGTCACGTATGACTTGTATGCCGTGTTTATCCGTCCCAACGCCCCGGACCAACACTATTTGCGGGTCGGCCGCATTTTAACATTTTTGGGCGTTGCAATCAGCGTGGGATTCGCATATGTGGTGCGGCACCAATCTGGGATCATGGGATATACACAGACGATCTTCGGCGTGGTTAACGCTCCCTTGATTGCGGTCTTTTTGTTGGGGATGTTTGCGTCATTTACAACACCCGCCGGTGGTCTGTGGGGATTGCTGGCGGGAACCGGGACGTCGCTTACCCTTTGGATATTCAGATCCTATCCGGGTCTGCCGTTGTGGCATCATTACAGCAACAGTACATCAGGAGCTTTCTGGGGTGCTCTGTGGTCTTTTTGCGCCGGGGCTCTAGTTACGGTAGTGGTGAGTCTGATGACCAAAAAGAAGAACGACCAGGAACTTGTGGGACTGGTGTATCAATTTACCCCCAAACCACCGGTAGATCATGATATTCCCTGGTGGAAACGACCCATTATGCTGGGGATTCTCGCACTTGCCTTGGCAGCGATTCTCAATTGGTGGTTCTGGTAGAGTTGTGAAGGCATGTTATTAAACGGAGGGTTAGTCGTTGGCCCGTAATTTACACGCAGATCGCACCTCACCGACAGCGGAAACATTGCGCCGGCAGATTCGGAATTTGACGCCGCCCAGTGGAACGGTGGCATTGTGGTGGCTCGGTCAATCCGGTTTTGTCATCAAGCTGGCCGGCAAAATTATCTATGTGGACGTATTTTTCACGATGATTCCGGAACGCGCAGTTCCTCCTCTACTTACGGCAGATCAGGTGGATCACGCTGACATTGTCTGCGGCACGCATGATCATTTGGATCACATTGACCGACCATCCTGGCCAGCACTGGCCAAGGCCTCCCCAAGCGCCATATTTGTAGTACCGGAACTCTTTCGCCGAGGATTGGTCCGCGATCTGGGAATTTCAACGAACCGGATGATAGGGGTTGATGTAAAAAAGGCCGCACGGATCGGGTCCATTACCATCAGCGCAATTCCTGCTGCGCACGAATTCATCGATCGCGACGGGAAAACCGGATTCCATCCGTATCTTGGTTACGTTATCAGAGGAGATGGATGGACTATTTATCACGCCGGTGATACGTGTTTGTATGAGGGAATGCATGATTATTTGCGGCGGATCAAACCTGATCTGATGTTGTTGCCGATAAACGGACGCGATGCCCGGAGACTTAAGAGCGGCTGTATCGGCAATATGACTTATCAGGAAGCGGTGGATCTGGCGGGTACTATCGGCCCGGGACTGGTGGCTCCGATCCATTTCGACATGTTTCAATTTAACTCGCAAAATCCGGAGGACTTCATGGAATATCTGAATGCGAAATATCCAGCGCAGAAAGGGATCATATTCAAGCGCGGGCAATTAACATTGTTAGACAAATCAGAGCACAATGGTGTGGAGGTTGTTTGATACGACCATCTCGAAAACCAACTCCCGATCAAACGTTTTAGGAGTTATGAAATTTATTCGTACGGCGGAATTGGAGGGAACGATTTGGCTGTAGATCGGTGCTGATTCATCGGTCATTTACTCTTTGAAGGAATCATATGCCAAACTGGAAATCAGATGCGGAACTGTTTAATCTCTGTCGCAAGGATCTTTATACGGCCGTTGTGGGAGACATCATGGACATCATGGGATATCGCAGGCAATTTTTGCCACCGAGCCTGCAACCGCTCCGTGACGATATGGTGGTTGTCGGCCGCGCCATGCCGGTACTGGAGATGGACGATCAGGGCGGGGAAGGCCCCGGGCGCCGTGCCGACCTGCTCAACCGCCCTTTCGGTCTGATGCTGCGAGCCTTGGACACGTTAGAGGCCGGCGAGGTGTATATTTGCTCCGGATCATCCCCGAGCTACGCGCTCTGGGGTGAACTGATGAGCACGGCTGCACGCAATCGCGGTGCGACGGGAGCGGTTGTGAACGGTTATTCACGCGATACGCGGGGAATTCTGGCATTGAATTTTCCTGTTTTTTCGATGGGGCGATACGCGCAGGATCAGCGCCCACGTGGCAAGGTGGTGGATTTCCGATGCCGGATTACGGTAGGAGACGTTGTGGTGAATCCCGGTGATATTGTTTTCGGCGATATAGACGGTGTATGTGTGGTACCGCGCGAGATTGAAGCCGAAGTTTTTACCCAAGCGATGGCGAAGGCCCATGGAGAGCGAACTGTCTTTGAGGCGATTAAGAGCGGGATGTTGGCACAGGAAGCCTGGGATCGTTTCGGCATTCTGTGATGAGCAATGGCCCATGAAATGAATTCGGGAAAGTGCTGAATCTTACGGAGATTACACCTGATGAAAATTACGGATGTGCGAGTCTGGCTGGTAGAAGGCGTTAAATACAACTGGACCATGATGAAGGTATACACCGATACCGGTCATACCGGCGTGGGTGAGGCCACCAACTGGCCCGGCAGCCCGATCATTGAGGCGGCGGCGAGGCATGTCGGCCAGCGCGTCATCGGGTTGGACCCCATGCGCACCGATTTTATCTGGACCAAGCTCTACCGCGACCTTAATTGGATCGGACCGACCGGTGCCAGCATGTGTGGTATCAGCGGGCTGGACATGGCTTTGCTGGATCTCAAAGCCAAGGTTCTTCAAGTGCCGATGTATGAATTGCTGGGCGGAGCTTTCCGCACAGAAATACTGCTATACGCCAACTACTGGTTCACCGGTGGAGGGCACAGCTCCGACGATTATGCCCGACAGGCGCGGCGCGTGAAGGATATGGGCTTTACCGGGCTGAAGTTCGACCCATTCCAACACACAAATTACCTATATGGTACGGACCTTTCTACCAATCTGTCGCTTTCGCGCGAGCAGCAGGACCGGGCAGTAGCCGTGACACACGCAGTGCGCGATGCTGTAGGCCCGGACCTTGACATCATGCTGGAAACCCATGCCATGCTCAATGGCCAAATGGCGGTAAAGATGGCGGAACGTCTCGCCCCGATCGGCATGACGTGGTATGAGGAACCCGCCGGACCCGAAACAGCCGAGACTCTTTTAGCTCTGCGCCGACGCCTACCCGGCGGGGTCTCCATCTGTGTCGGCGAGCGGCACTATACACGCCACGGATTTCGCCGGGTTCTGGAGAACCATATCTGTGATATTATCATGCCCGATATTACCCGTTGCGGCGGTCCCAGTGAGATGAAGCGCATTGCCACCATGGCAGAGGCATACAACGTGCTGGTGGCGCCTCATAACCCCAACGGGCCGCTCAGTACGCTGGCCAGCGGGCATGTCTGCGCGGCGATTCCCAACTTCTTCCGGCAGGAGTTCATGGTTAACGATGTGCCCTGGCGGGACACCGTGCTTACCCATCCGATTGACGTGCGACAGGGGATGCTTCATCTGTCAACACGACCTGGATTGGGCGTGGATTTGATTGAATCTGAAATGGAAAAGCATCCGGGAATCCGCGAACTCAACAAACGTGAAAACTTTTACGTATAGGAAGACGCATGTCAATTCAAATTGATCTTTTGGATAAGCGGGCGATCGTCACCGGAGTATCCAGCGGTATCGGTGCGGCTATTGCTAAAGTATTGGCGATGGCCGGTTGCGACGTTGCCGGATGCGGTACGCCTTCAGCCGACAGTCCTGAAGTGGCGCATTTTCACCGATCTGTGGAGCAGGCGGGCCGCAGAGCTTTTTACCTGCAGACGGATTTGCGGGATGCTGTTCAACTCAGAACGTTCACCACGCAGGCTGCACAATGTCTTGGTGGGATCGATGTGCTGGTATCGAATGCCGGACGGAATGTTTTTCGTGGCGTGGAGGGATGTACGGAAGCGGACTGGCACGATTGCATGGAACTGGATCTCGCATCACATTGGCGGCTGTGTCAGGCAACCGCGAGCGATCTGCGGTCGGGGCGATCACCGGTGATTATCATTATTTCCTCAAATCACGCCTATTCAACTATTCCCGGATGCTTTCCATACAATGTCGCCAAGGCCGGCCTTACGGCCATGGTACAGTCTTTGGCGATTGAATTGGGGCCGGTGATCCGGGCGGTGGGCATTGCACCGGGTTTTATCGACACTCCGGGAAATGATCTGTGGTTTCAAAGTTTTCCTGATCCGGCGGCGGAGCGGCAGCGCACCGAAAAGCTACACCCTGTCCATCGTTTGGGCACTCCGGAGGAAATTGGCGCGTTCTGTGCTTTTCTGGCCAGCAATCATGCAGCCTTTATGACCGGAGTAACGGTATTAATTGATGGCGGCCGCTCGGCTCTGATGCAGGATTCAAGCCCGTGAGCGTTGTTCCGTCGCTCCCGAACACAACTTTTACTGTTTTTGCGAACTCGATAGGCGCGGTTCCGACAGTTGAAGCGGCATCATGTAAAAAACCCGGGAGAATATCATATGTCCATTACGAAACCTTCACCGGCACTGCCATGGTGCTGAGCGTTTCAGGGCCGCCGAATGCTGCATCGGTGCGGGCCTGTAATTCAACTTCTCCTGCCAAATCAATATCCGACGACGAATGCCCGATCATCAGTTTCAACTTGCCCGGCTGAAGTACAAATTTACGCAGGCTGTCATGCCAATACCACAATGCCTGTGCCATGTAAGGCAGCGTGAAAGTGACCCTTCGACTCTCTCCGGGCTTGAGTTCCACACGCTGAAAACCTACCAGTTCCTTGATCGGACGCTTCACCGGCGACTTGGGAACCGTGACGTAAAACTGCACAACTTCCGCGCCGGCGCGTGAACCCGTATTGGCCACCGTGCACGATACCTTGACGGATTTTTTCTCAGATAACACCGGGGAATCCACATGCATATCTGTGATAGTGAATGTGGTATAGCTTAAGCCGTAGCCGAATGGATAGAGAGGATCGCCCTCAAAATACATATAGGTGCGGCCTTTCATGATGTCGTAGTTATGGATGGGTGGGAGCTGATCCACTGATTTGTACCAGGTGCAGCAGGTCCTGCCGCCGGGGTTGTAGTCGCCGAAGAGCACATCGGCAATGGCGGTACCCTGTGCCTGAGCGGCACAAATCGCGGAGATAATTGCAGGCAGATTTTCCTGTTCCCAATTAACCGCCACGGTGTTGTTGCTGGAAATGACCAGCATGGTTTTAGGATTGGCGTTGAAGCAGGCCTGGATTAATTCATGCTGCACGCCGGTCAGCCGGGTGCCGTTGCGATCGTGCCCTTCCCCATCAACCTAGGGACTTACTCCACAGACCATGATGACGATATCAGCTTTTCCCACCGCGTCGACGGCTTCGGCAAACCATGCTTTATTCTTGCCTCCTTGTACCGTGCACCCCTGATGGAATGTCACCTCCGTCTGATTGGGCTGAAGTTGAAACCATTCCATGTTGGCGATCGGATTGCCCGGTTCGCCGGTTAATTGGAAAAACACCTTATGCTTTCCAGTAACGCGTTTAATCGACGCTGAAACGGTCCTCCACGCCTGCACTCCACCGTTGTGAGGCACGGTCAAAGTGGTGAGAGGTGGTTCGTCGAGCGAATCGATGTAAATCTGAAGCGGATGTTCCAGCAGCATATTTGACGTAAGTCGTTGTATTACAATTTGTTAAATGTGTTTTTTCGCATTTATGTG
>JBMFVY010000049.1:0-24606 GCA_049965755.1 Phycisphaerae bacterium
CCGGAGAGCCTATTCGTCTGCTGACCGATATGCTCGAAGAGCCCGCCCATATCATCGGGCTGACCTACCTGCATCGGTGGACCATTGAATTGTTCTTCCGCTGGCTCAAGATGTACGCCAACTTTGAGCACATGATCAGCCATAGCCCGCGAGGCGTGGAGACCTGGTTTTATGTGGCGATGATCGGCACGCTGCTGATGAGCCTCTATACGCAGCAGGAACCCAGCACGTATGCGTTCACCGCCATGCGGCTGATTATATCCGGGGAGGCCCAGTATGAGGATTTGGCCCCGCAATTGGCGCGATTGGCCCGAGAGAGGGAACTGGCGCGGAAGCGGTACGCCCAACGCCGGGCCGCAAAAAAATCGGTCTGAAAAGCCCGGGGAGTTTTTCACTCTTCGCACCGGGTGCCGCCGCTGCATGCGCGAAAATAACCCACCGCCCAACTTTCATCGCACAAAATAAGCGCTTGAACCCACGCACACAAAAAAACACCCACAGCAAACGACGGGCCGGACGCTACTGGCTGCGGAGCCGCGGGCGCCCGGCCAATGGCAGGGATCACAGACAGGAATGTCTGTGCCACACTCAGTTGGAAGGCGTGGCGATTTTTCCGGGCAGCCTTAAGAGATACGCACCATATGGCCCCATTGTGGCCATGGCAAGACTGTTTCCTGAACAAAAGCGGGTGAGGACACCCGCGCCCGCAGCGGTGCCCGGAAAAATTGCCGCGCCCGAGATCACGAAATCATTCCGACAACCCTCGCGGATTGACTCTCTGCGGCGGCCATTTATACTGCATGGTTCGGTTTACCCCGGCGGAATGTGCCGCTGGGAAAGCGGCGATGCGTCCGGCCGCGAAGCGTTCATTATTGTTTATGTGTTGGGATGCAGCGGAGGTTTTTTCAGTGGCTGATAAGCTGGTTTATTTTTTCGGTAATGGCAAAGCGGAAGGTACCGCCAAGGATAAGATTCTGCTCGGCGGCAAGGGGGCCAATCTGGCCGAGATGACCAACATCGGTCTTCCGGTCCCGCCCGGTTTTACTATCACCACCGAGTGCTGCGCCGCGTACTACAAAAGCGGCCAGAAATTTCCCGATGACCTTGAACGGCAGATTGACGAAAACATCGCCAAGCTGGAAAAGGCACTGGGCAAAAAGCTCGGCGACCACCGGAACCCCCTGCTGGTATCCTGCCGCAGCGGTGCCGCCGTTTCCATGCCTGGCATGATGGACACCGTGCTGAACATCGGCCTGACGGCCGATATGATTGAACCGCTCGCCGAATCCAGCGGCAACCCGCGTTTCGTGTGGGATGCGTGGCGGCGTTTGATCAATATGTTCGGCGATACCGTCATGGGTGTGGCGCACGAACACTTTGAACATGAAATGGACGCGGTCAAAAAGAGCCGCAAAGTTAAACTGGATACCGACCTGACGGTTGAAGACCTCAAGGAAGTCTGCAGCCGCTATCTGAAGGTTTACCAGAAGCATACGAAGCAGAAATTCCCCACCGATCCGCGTGAGCAGATTCTTAAATCTGTGCAGGCGGTGTTTCAATCGTGGAACAGCCCCCGCGCGATTAAATATCGTGCCATCAATGAAATTTCAGGCCTCGCCGGGACGGCAGTTAATGTGCAGGCGATGGTCTTCGGCAACATGGGTGATGACTGTGCCACCGGCGTGTGCTTTACCCGCGATCCGTCGACCGGCGAAAATGTGTTCTACGGAGAATTTCTCATCAATGCCCAGGGCGAAGATGTTGTCGCCGGCATCCGCACGCCGCAGGAAATTGTCCGCATGGGCGATTATCTGCCCGATGCCTACGCTGAACTGCTCCGCGTTAAGGATATCCTTGAGAAGCATTTCAAGGATGTACAGGATATGGAATTCACGGTGGAGCATAACAAGTTCTACATGCTCCAGACCCGAAATGGGAAACGCACCGGGCCGGCGGCCGTGCGCATCGCGGTGGAAATGGTCAAAGAAGGCCTGATCGATCAAAACACCGCCATTCTGCGGGTTGATCCGATGAGTTTGGACCAACTTCTCCATCCGTCATTCGATCCCAAGGCGAAAAAAGACCAGTTTGCCAAGGGCCTGCCGGCATCGCCCGGTGCCGCCGTCGGCAAACCGGCATTCACCGCCGAAGAGGCGGAACAGCGCCACGCCAAGGGTGAAAAAGTTATTCTCGTACGCAAGGAAACATCGCCGGAGGATATCGGCGGCATGCAAACTGCGACGGGCATTCTTACCAGCACGGGCGGTATGACCTCGCACGCGGCGGTCGTTGCCCGTGGCATGGGGAAGCCGTGTGTCGCCGGTTGCGGCGAACTGTACATCGACGCCAAGGCGGGTCTGCTTTCGATAAAAACGGAAAGTGGAAAAGTGCGTAAATTTAGCCGCAAGGACACCATCTCCATTGACGGCTCCACCGGCAACGTTTACGCAGGCGAAGTGCCAACCGTCAAGCCGAGCGTCTCGGGCGATTTCGGCACCCTGATGAAGTGGGCCGACGGCGCACGCAAGCTGCTTGTCCGCACCAATGCCGACACCCCGCTGGACGCCAAGGTTGCCCGCGAATTCGGCGCGCAGGGAATTGGTCTGTGCCGAACTGAGCATATGTTCTTTGAAGGGGACCGTATCATTGCGGTCCGCGAAATGATTCTCTCGGATAATGAAGCCGACCGCCGCAAGGCGCTCAAAAAGCTTCTGCCGTATCAGAAGAAAGATTTCGTCGGAATATTCAAGGCGATGGACGGTTTGCCGGTTACCATCCGACTGCTGGACCCGCCGCTGCATGAGTTCCTGCCGCACGAAGAGAAAAATCAGCGCGAGATGGCACGCCAGTTAAAAGTTCCGCTGGATATGGTGAAGCGGCGCGTTACGGAACTGCATGAGGCCAACCCGATGCTCGGGTTCCGCGGTTGTCGGCTGGCGGTGATCTATCCCGAGATTCAGGAGATGCAGGTACGGGCGATTTTCCAGGCGGCCGTTGAAGTGGCCAAGAAGGGTGTAAAAGTTCTGCCTGAAATCATGATCCCGATTGTCAGCACGGTGAAGGAGCTTGAATTCCTGCTGCCCAAAGTGCACGAAATCGCGGCCGAAACTTTTGCCAAGGCCGGTAAAAAGGTGGACTACAAGGTCGGCACCATGATCGAGCTGCCGCGGGCGGCGGTGACCGCCGATCAGATCGCGACGCAGGCGGAATTCTTCAGCTTCGGCACCAACGATCTGACCCAGATGACGTTCGGCTTCTCACGCGATGATGTCGGTTCATTTGTGCCCAAATATGTTGAAATGGAAATCCTGCCCCGTGATCCGTTCAACGCGCTTGATCAGGACGGCGTGGGGCAGTTGATCAAAATCGCCATTGAAAAGGGGCGCGGCACACGGCCGGACCTCAAGGTCGGCATCTGCGGCGAACATGGCGGCGACCCATCGAGCGTGGAATTCTGCCACCGCGTTGGCCTCAATTATGTTAGTTGCTCCCCCTACCGCGTTCCGATTGCCCGCCTCGCAGCCGCTCAGGCGGCCGTGAAGGAAGCAACCGGCGGCAGCTATTCGACCAAATAACGGCGGAGGCCGGAGCCTGAAATCAGCAGCCTTTAAGCCCGTGGGAAACCGCGGGCTTTTTTCTTTTGAGTGTTCACGGTGCGATTGGATATTTCCCTACGCCATATACCCCGGCGTGGAACGTCGCGATTTTATGCCGTGAGTTGTTGCATTCTGAAACCGGAGCGATCATTGGCAGCCGGTTAACCGGGCAAGGCGGCTTCAACTTATGGGCGTGCCCGGCCGCCGAGATTATCCAAGATGCTCATGAAGTTCATGTAGGCATGGAACGGAGATTCGTAAGTGCTGAAATCCGGCGTAGTGGCGTCGCCGAGATGGCGTGTGTTCATATAAAAGAAATGATCGCTGGTGGTCAGCCGCCGCCAGTCGCTCAGAAGCACCTCATCATTGCACGCCTTGATGGGATTTTCCAGCCGGTAGAGTTCCTGCATGGCGTTGGACTGCATCGCATTGCCCAACCAGCATGACAGATCGCGATGCGTGTCGGTCCAGCCGATGTTGCGCGGCACACTGATTTCGCGCAGCGGCGTGAAGGTGTCGATAATCTGCGAGGGCGTCACCAGCGAGCCGCCGAGCGAAAAGATATATTCGGGAAGAGCCATGAAAAAATCGAAAATTCCGCTTTCGGCCGGGTGTCGTTCGCCGAGATTTTCCAAGTCCATGCCGATGAGCCCGTAATCGCCCGATAGGCCCATGAGCCAGCGGGCGTATTTGTCGGCCATCAGAGGCCACTGCGACCAATCTTTGGCGGAAAATCGCATGGAGATATCTTCGCTAAGGCGGTAATGGCGGAGCAGCAGGCGGAGATTTTCACGCATGCCGGTGTATACATGTGTCGGAACATTTTGATCGCCGAGTACGCCCTCCCACCCTTCGATGATGGCCGCTTCCACCCGGCTGGAACTGAGTATCCGTCCCACTTCATTGGAATAGATGAGGTTGGAATTGCGGAAGACACGGGGGTTCTGGCCGAAATATTTTTTTATAATCTGGCGATGCAGGCGCACCTGCTGGCGGAATTCATCGGGAGAGTAGAGAAACGCCAGACTGTGATGCGATGGTTCGCAGAGGAATTCCACCGATCCAGTCTTGGCCAGCCCCTGCAACTGCAAAAGCACATCCGGATAATAAAGTTCAAACTGTTCAATCGCCGTACCGGAAATACCGAGCGTCAGCCGAAAGGCGTTGCCGTAAAGGCGGACCATGCGGTTAAAAAGATCAATGGCGGGCAGATAACTGTTTCGCGCCACACGGTGAATGAGCTGACTGTTGAGATGGGAATCAAAATATTCCGGCTCGGAATCGAAAGCGCTGTAACGCCGCAATCGAAACGGCTGATGAATCTGAAAGTAAAGACAAATCGCCACCATAATGGGCCCGGTCGCCAACCTCCACCTCACCCGACAACCATGGAGTATACCGGCAGACGCCTCCGACGACCAGAATCAGGCATCAATGCCGACGATGACCAGCGGCACAGCTGGCGTGCTGCGTCCCTGCCGCACAAGGTCGTAAACACCACCCTCGTAATAGCCGACACCGGAGGACATTTGTGATTGGAGTGCCTTCATCGGCAGTATCTCGACCCCGACATTTATTTTGTCGCCGACGAAGAACGCCATGTGTTTCACAAACAAATCGTAGGCGACGAAGGCGTATTTGCCGAACTGGACCTCGACGGCAATTTTGTCCTTAACGAAATCAGTCTGGTTATAGGAAAAAAGGGGGTGCTTTCCCCGCTTCTGGATCATAGCCCGTTGCTCGTCCGGCTCGCGGTGGAGGGTCTCCCGTATCAGTGCGACATCCGAAGTCACCCAATACGATGTTCGCGATTCGTGCCAGCCGCGTTTGCGCAGTGCACGGGTGAACTCCTTGTTTATCTCGATTGGGCTGTAGAGTACCTTCCCCGACTTCGTTTTCTCACGCGAAACCTTGGTTCGGCATCTCTCAGCATCGACGCATTTAACGGCATTTTCCAGCTCTTTCCAGAGGGACCGCGAATGAAAGTGGATATATTCGAGGCCGTTGAGGTGGGAGTAGTACTCGACAATCCGCATTAATGCCCCCCGCCGGGGAGGCGCGGGTCATAGATCGGCCTTTCGATGGGACGAGTTTGCAGTTTGCCGGCGTAAAAATCTGCAACGCGCCGCTTGGCGATGTCAATGTATTTGCGTTCAATGTCGCAACCGTAGCCGTCCCGGCCATTCTTGACTGCGGCGATGACACTGCTGCCGGAGCCGACATACGGATCCAACACCCCATCGCCCGGCGCAGTCATCGAAAGCACCAGCCTCTCGACGAGTTCAACGGGGAACTGGCAGGGATGCTCGGTCTTCTCCACGTGATTAGCCTTCACATTTGGAATTGCCCAGACATCACCCGGATTTTTTCCCAACGGATTACACGAATATTGGCCGGCCCGCGGCCCTTTGAAATATTTTTTTCCGGGATATTTCGGCGGCACCCGCACAGGATCAAGATTGAAGAGGTAACGCTCACCGTGGGTGAACCAGAGAACCGTTTCGTAACGGCCGGAAAAACGATGCGTGCAGTGCAGGCCGTGCTCAAAGTGCCAGACGATGCGGTTACGCAGAATCAGCCCAAGCTTCGTAAAGGTCGGGTAAAGCACGATATCCAGAGGCACCACGCCCCGATCCGAGGAGATGTGGTTACCGACCTGCCAGCAGATGGAACCGCCCGGCTTCAAAAGCCGCACGCAACGACCGATGACGGCCTCCTGATCGGCGAGATATCGTTCGAGGCTCGATTTCTTTTCATACTCCTTGCCGATGTTGTACGGCGGCGAGGTGACGATGAGTTGAAAGCTCCGTTCCGGAAGGCTTTCGAGAAAGGCCAAATTATCGCGACACTCCAGAACCGCCCGTCCCGGAGACTTCAGGCCGTCTTCCGGCGCCGGTTCGACGGCAAAAAGTAATCCTGAATTCGCTCTCGGCATTCACCAATACCTCAACTATGCACGCGGCGGCACCCTGCGCGTCGGCGGCACGCAGCGGAGCTCTGCCGGAAGATTGTATCCTCATCGGCAGGCGGAGGAGAAGATCACCCCAAGGCGCCTTTACCGGCCCGATTGTCGGACGGACGCATCGCACCGGCGTGCACAAGCGGATTGCCAGTATACTCCCGGTGCGCGCGGTGTATAATCGGATGCATCAGATTGCTAGGGAGCCATGGGGCGGGTGTAAGGGGATGGCACATGGATGTGAATCGCATTTACCAACGGGATTGTGAGGCAGGACTTGCAGAGATGCCCGCCGAGAGCGTCGATCTGGTATTTGCCGACCCGCCTTTTAACATCGGCTACCAATACGATGTTTACGAGGATAAAAGGGCGGCCGAGGATTATCTGGCATGGACCCGTGCCTGGGGCGCGGGGGTGCATCGGGCGCTTAAATCCAGCGGCACCTTCTGGCTGGCGATCGGCGACGATTTTGCCGCCGAATTAAAATTAATATTTCAGCGGGAACTGGGCTTCACGTGCCGCAGTTGGGTATTGTGGTATTACACCTTCGGCGTGCACTGCAAGTCCAAATTCGCCCGCAGTCATACGCATCTTTTTCACTTCGTGAAAGACCCGAAAAACTTCACCTTTAATGTTGCGGATATCCGCGTCCCATCGGCCCGGGCGCTGGTTTATGCCGATCGCCGGGCCGATCCCGCCGGCCGCCTCCCGGATGACACTTGGATTCTCCGGCCGCAGGATATTCCGCAGGCGTTCCAACCGGATGAGGATGTCTGGTATGTGCCGCGGGTGTGCGGCACGTTCAGGGAACGGGCCGGGTGGCACGGCTGTCAGATGCCGGAACAGCTTCTGGGGCGCATCATACGGGCGTCGTCGAATCCGGGCGACGTAGTGCTCGATCCATTTGGGGGGAGTGGATCGACGCTGGTAACAGCGAAAAAACTCGGGCGGCGTTTTATTGGCTTTGAGCTTTCTGAAGATTACGCCAAGCGCATAGAAGACCGCCTGAGCAAGACGAATGTCGGCGACCCGCTGCTCGGCTCGGAAGCGCCATTGGTATCCGCCCCATCGACTGCCAAAGGTAAAGTCCGCCGTCCAAAGCCGCCGGCCTCAGACGTAGCGGACGATCCGTCCCCCGTGCCGATGCGGCTGGCGAAAGCGATATCATAAATTTCGGCGCATATTGGCATAACAACGGATTATGGTGTCCGCGCCGGATCGATCAAGAGCAGCGTGTTACCGTGCGGGAGCCAGTCGGCGTCGCCAGGTGCTTCCCGCCTGAGAATCCTGCACCTGAGCCCCGAGGCGCTGAATCTCATCGCGCAACTGATCGCTGCGGGCAAAATCCCGGTTCCGACGTGCGATGGCGCGTTCTTCCATCAGGGCGTCAATTTTTGTCGCCGTATCGGCGGCCAGCGGATGAAGCGGTGCAAAAATCACGTCCAGCACGCTGTCAACTTTTTTCAGCAACGAAACAATCGACCCGGCCCGATCCGCAGCGATGTTTTTGGTTTTTCCCTGTTCCGCCGACCAGGTGAATAAACGCCCCAGCGCCCCGGCCATGTTCAAATCATCGCCAAGCTCGATCATGAAAT
Organism: Phycisphaerae bacterium; assembly: GCA_049965755.1. GTDB lineage: Bacteria > Planctomycetota > Phycisphaerae > WQYP01 > WQYP01 > JAJZGD01. The sequence continues at coordinate 8,151 of JBMFVY010000049.1, forward strand.
CCCTCAGGACATTGAGTTCCGGTTCGTGCATCGCCAGCGCAGGGGAACCGGGCGTCACAATCGGAGAGCCCGCCGTTCGGAGAGCCCGCTCCGCCAAGTCGCGCAGAGATTCGACGGCCGCCGCCGCATCATGCAGTGCACCGAGGCTGAAATTCATCGATTCTCGATAGCGGGTGGAGAGGAGCGCAAAGCGGATGGCCAGCGGATCAAACCCTTGATTGACCAGATCGCGAATGGTGTAGAAATTGCCTTTGGATTTGGACATCTTTATACCGTCCACCATCAGGTGGCGTGTGTGCATCCAGAAACGGGCGAATGGACGATTGGTGCATCCTTCTGACTGGGCAATTTCACATTCATGGTGCGGGAAAATATTATCTTCACCGCCGGTATGGATATCCAGCTCCGGGCCGAGTATTTCCATCGCCATGGAGCTGCATTCGATATGCCAACCGGGATATCCTTCACCCCACGGGCTGGGCCAGCGCATGATGTGGTGGGGATCGGGCTTCCAGAGGAAGAAATCAGCCGGATGGCGTTTGGCCGCATGTTCGGCGGTGCGGCCTCCGGCGCCGTGGCTCAGGCGGTCGACGGAATTGCCCGAGAGGCGACCATACGAAGGGAAACTTCCAATATCGTAATAAACCACACCGTCAGCCCCGATGTAGGCGTGGCCTGTGTGCAGCAGGGTTTGAATCATTTTAATAAATTCGCCGATATGCCGGGTCGGCCGCGGCATGATTCTATCGCGATCGGTGTCGGCGGCCGCGTCGTAACGTTCCAGCACCCGAAGCCGCATGGCACGGGCATCGCTCAGAAACTCGCGGGCATAATAATCCGCGACCTGGAATGGATCGTCCGGATTATCCACGGGAGCCCGGCCAGCCTTCTTGGAGGCCTTCATTTTTTCGACAGCCACGGCCAACTTGTCTTCCCCCCCGCCGTCGGCACGGTCGTCCTGGGTCATATGCCCCACATCAGTCATGTTCATCACCTGCAGAACGCTCGCCCCGCAGAGTTCCAGAAAGCGGCACAGGACATCGGCAAATACAAAAGCGCGAAAGTTCCCAATATGGGCGAAATCATAAACCGTAGGCCCGCAGGAGTAGATTCGAATGGTTCGGCCGGCCAATATCTGATCGGGAGCCAAGCCTTCCGCTGCAGCCGCGAATTCATCCAGGCGGTGGTGAAGGGTGTTGTAAAACATAATCTGCATCATTCAACTGATTCCTTATCGCTTCAATATCGATGTTGTCAGCGGCTGCCGGCATCGGCTCGTGGCAGGAATTTACAAATCTCATCCACCACTCGACGGGACGGTGCGCGGGCTTTGGCAAACGCCAGCATCGGATCGGTCAGTTCTGCAAGTTGTCGCGATATCTCCTGCCGCTGGTTGGCATGGGCCATCAAATCCAGTACTCGATTAACGACCGGTTCCGGTGATCCGTAAAAGGGCATGAATTCCGGAACGAGCTCTCGACCGGCCAGGATATTCACCAGTGACATATAGCGTGTCTGGATGAGAAACCGGCCGGCGAAATTCCACTTCCACCATGCGACCGCGTAGAGAACAATCATGGGTTTGTGATGCCGGGCTATTTGAAGCGTGGCAGTACCGCTGACGGTCAGCACCAGATCGGCCCAGCGGATAATTTCATCGGCGCAGCCCGTGCGGATGTCGATTTTGACGGAGGCCTTACGGGCGGCCTGGCGGATCTGCCAGAGCCGGTCGGAATCTGCGGCGGCGGCGGCGAAGACCGTACCGGCATGGCGCCCCTGGGCGACGATGACACTGCGGAGCATGATGGGCAGATTGGCTTCGATCTCGGACCGTCGCGAGCCTGGAAATAATGCTATTTTGATATTACCTTCCGGCAGCGGCGGCACCACCGGTCCCGCTGCGGGGCGGTTTTCAAATATCGGATGCCCGACATACACAGCATTGACCCCGCGATGTCGAAAATACTCCTCTTCAAAAGGAAGCACGCAGCAGAGCGTATCCACCCGAGCCCGAACCTGTTTAATCCGCCCGGGCGCCCAGGCCCAAAGCTGCGGGGCGACGTAAAAGCAGACCGGAATCTTCAAATCCTGCGCCGCCCGTGCCACCCGAAGATTCACCGGCGGGGAGTCAATGGGAATCACCACCGAAGGGCGTTCGGCTGCAAGCGAAATGCGAATCTGTTTAAGCAGGCGCAGCCAAAACCGAATCTGGCGGGCCGCTCCCAGCAACATGGCGGAATGGCGCGTGGGATCCGCCATGATGCGACAGCCGGCTTTGGCCATTTTCGGACCGCCCACGCCGACAAAACGCGCCTTGGGATACGCGGCGCGCAATGCCTCGATCAGCGAAGCTCCCAAAGCATCGCCACTGTGTTCCGCCGCACAGAGAAAAAATACAGGCCCGTCGATTCCTATCTCCTGAGTATACTCCGGAAACACCAAAAGTCTGTCCGTAGTAGAATCTAAATGGCGTGCAGCGCCAATACAACCTTTTCATCATGGGTGACTTACGCCCGATAAATACATCACCGCCCGCTTGTCCAGCCTAATGGCCGATCAGGAGAGACCTGCACTCATGCACGAGGTGACATGATATGGATATAACCAACTTTTTTACATAGTGTTACATTTAGATTTATATATCGTGGATGATGTATTTTTACGCAAATGGCAATATTGGCAATTTACGTAAACTTCCAGCGGCTCAAGGTTCGATAACAGTAACTGATATGGAGGTGACCCCGCGAAGAGCCGGATGGCTGATCCAAGGGTCAAATGCTGTTTTGAAATCATCGGAGCGCCGCTTCAATGTCGGAAATCGAACGTGAACTCATTCTCTCTGTCCTGCATGATATGAAAAGTGACGGCATGATTCGCCGCCACAACCGTAAGTCTGTGGGAGCCAGTCTCTGGGTCAAGCGCCTGCCGCGGGAGGGACTCGACAAACCCAAAAAATTTAAGGTGGAAACTGAAGACGTTTCTCTCAAGGGAATTGGTTTTGTATCGATTCGCCGACTGCTTAAAAATGAGCGCCTCGTGATCAGCATCCCCTACAAAGAAGGTGGTGGGATGCTGGTGCTGAGTCGGGTTTGTTTTTGCCGTAAGCTTCCCATGGGTGGATACCGTTATGGTGTTGAATTCGAAGACCAAATTTCCAATCCCAGCGGACTTACGAGTATTCCGGACAAGTGGCTTAAAATTGCCGGTGACGCAAAACTTTCGGATGAGATACTCGGAACTACCGCTGAGGCAGGCTGAGATTCCTGTTCCGAAGCTGTTTACATCTATTCCATTTTCAGTTTAATCGCTAAACGGAAAAGCCGGGCAGCGCTTCCGCAACGGAAGTCCGCCTGATATGCGGGGCGTAGGCCGTATTGGAACAGCACCCAAGCGCGATGCCGAGAACTGCAATCCACAAAAAAAAGAGGCCGACGACTGGTGAGTCATCGGCCTCGATCATGATTAATTCAAATCAGCCTCAAGCTCCGGCCGGTTCACCGGCAGGAGTTTCCAGACCGATGGGTGTCTCGCCTGGCAGTGTCGGGACTGCGATGTTGGGTTCGATTTCAGCCACCGGTGTACCGATGTGAGCGATCTTAAGCTGCTGATAAGGACGGAACCCAGTACCCGCCGGGATCAGATGCCCCAAAATCACGTTTTCCTTGAGACCCTGGAGAGTATCCTCACGGCTGGCGAGCGCAGCTTCGGTGAGTACCTTGGTGGTTTCCTGGAAACTAGCGGCGGAAACAAACGACTCGCTCTGCAGGCTGGCCTTGGTGATTCCCAGAAGCAGCGTCTTGGCTTTGGCAGGTTTAGCGCGCCGCGTCTTGAGAGGCGTGCCGCCCTTGGCTTCAACTTGGGCGGTAATTTCCTTGGCCTGTTCGCGCGTGAGAAGTTTTCCAACCGGCAGCCCACTGTCACCCGGCTCTTCAATCCGGAGCATTTTGCCTGTTTCTTCATTGTGCTTCAGGAAGCGATACCGGTCGACAACCTCCGTCGGGAGAAATGTCGTGTCGCCGGGATCTTCGATACGAACTTTCCGCACCATCTGTGCGATGATGATTTCAATATGCTTGTCGGCAATTCGCTGATTCTGCGTGCGGTAAACATTCTGAATTTCCGAGAGCAGATATTCCTGCAGGGCGTCCTCGCCCTTGATGCGCAGGATGTCCTGCGGAACCAGCGGCCCATCGATGAGCGGATCGCCCGCTTCCACCGTATCGCCGGCATGGACGCGAAGTTGCCGATCCTGCGACACATGGTGTTCATGGGCCACGTCGCCGGGCCCTTTGATGATGATGGTCATCTTGCCACGGCGTTTGTCGGATCGCAGTTCAATGGTACCGGAAATTTCCGCCATGACCGCGGTATCCTTGGGCTTACGTGCCTCAAGAATTTCGGTGACACGGGGCAGACCGGACGTAATGTCCGAGGTACCTTTGATTTCCCGCGGCTGACGGGCAAGCTGCGTACCGGGAACGACCTTCTGGCCGGGCTCCACATCGATGCGGGTTTTTGAGGGAAGATAATGGAAGTCCAATATTTTTCCGTCAACGGGGTCTTCGATATTGATACGGGGATGACGTTCACCGCGATGTTCCACCACAACCAGGCGTTTGGTGCCACCCTTGCCTTCGCTTTCTGCGCGAACGGTTTCACCTTCTTGGATGTCATCAAACCGCACCACACCAGCTTTTTCGGCCAGAATGGGCGTACGATGCTGATCCCACGAACAGAGCTGCTGACCGGCGCGGACGGTATCGCCGTCCTTAACATGCACGTAGGCGCCATAGGGAACACGGTGCTTTTCAAGTTCGCGTCCCTTGGCATCGCGGATGATCAGATCTCCGTTCTTCTTGAGTACGACTGTATGGCGGACGCCTTCAGCGTCGGTGACTTCCACGGCGTTCAGATCGCCGAGTTGAACAATACCGACCATGGCGGCGCGAAGTTCGTTTTTCTCGAGAATGCGGGTGGCTGAACCGCCGGTATGGAACGTACGCATCGTCAGCTGTGTACCCGGCTCACCAATGGATTGGGCAGCAATAATGCCCACAGCGAGGCCTTCCTCCACCAATGTATTGCTGGAGTGATCGATACCGTAGCATTTTGCACAAACACCGGTGGGGCTTTCACAAGTCAGCGGGCTGCGAACACGGACGGTTTCAATGCTCAGCGCTTCGATCTTGCGGGCAATGTCGGCGGTGATGATCTGCCCTTCCCGCACGATCACTTCATCGGTGATCGGATTCATCAGGGAGTCTGCAGCGCAGCGGCCGACGATGATATCCCGCAGTGCGACATCCACCTGATCGCCCTTGTAGACGGCGGTTTTGCGGATGCCCTTCTGCGTTCCGCAGTCGAGCTGTGAGATGATGACGTTCTGCGCAACGTCCGCGAGTTTACGGGTGAGATATCCCGAATCTGCGGTCTTCAGGGCGGTATCGGCCAATCCCTTACGGGCGCCGTGCGTGGACGTGAAATATTCCAGCACGGAGAGGCCCTCACGGAAGTTGGTTTTGATGGGCGTTTCCATAATTTCGCCCGACGGGCGGCTCATAAGACCGCGCATTCCCGCCAACTGCCTGAAATTATCCACGTTACCCCGAGCGCCCGAATCGGCCATCAGGAAGACCGGGTTGAGGTATGGGGCACCTTTCGGATCCTTCGGAGGCAGCGGCGCCAGGGATCCGGGCTGCCGGGTGTCATGCTCAAGTTCATTCATCATGTCCTTGGTGACTTCCTCGCGGGCATGGGCCCAGATATCGAGCAACTGGTTGTAGCGTTCGCGATCGGTGATGGCTCCCGCGTTGAGATTCTTTTCAACGCGATCGGCTTTTTTCTGGGCTTCTTCGATGATCTGACGCTTTCTTGCCGGGATGCGGAGATCTGTAATACCGAAGCTCAGTCCGGCAAGCGTGGACATCTTGAAGCCGAGTTCCTTCATGTCGTCCAGCAACGTGATGGTCGCGGGGCGGCCCAGGAGCTGGTAGCAATCCGCAATGACGCGGCTGCCGCCTTTACCCGAGAGGGTATAGTTGTAGAAAGGCATCTGCGGGGGGAGGATGTCGTTGAACATGCAGCGTCCCACCGTGGTGACGATCACACGCGAAGCGGGCACCGCCTCCGGTCCTTTGCCTTGTCCGCTGACAACCGCTTTGCGTCCGATGCGTACCTTGATCGTGGTATGCATGCCGATCACTTTTCGCTGATACGCCAGCAGGGCTTCGGCGTAGTCACGGAACGCCAGTTCCCGGCCCGGTTCACGCTGACCGGGTTCGCCGCCGAGCAGCGCCGTGATGTAATAAATACCCAATACAATATCCTGCGACGGCCCGATGATCGGAGAACCGTTGGCCGGAGAGAAGATGTTGTTGGTGGAAAGCATCAGCAGGTGAGCTTCGGCCTGGGCTTCAATCGACAGCGGCAGGTGCACGGCCATCTGATCGCCGTCAAAGTCGGCGTTGAACCCTTTGCACACCAGCGGGTGGATTTTGATGGCATTGCCTTCGATCAGCACCGGTTCAAATGCCTGAATGCCGATACGGTGAAGTGTCGGAGCTCGATTCAGCAGCACCGGATGACCCTTGATCACTTCCTCCAGGATGTCCCAGATTTCCTGGTCGCGGCGTTCAATCATCTTCTTGGCCGCCTTGATGGTGTCCGCCAAGCCGTGTTCCTTGAGTTTGCGGATGATGAACGGCTGGAAGAGTTCCAGCGCGATTTTCTTGGGCATGCCGCACTGATGGAGCTTGAGCTCCGGTCCGACCACGATCACCGAGCGGGCCGAATAATCCACTCGCTTACCGAGCAGATTTTCGCGGAACCGCCCCTGCTTGCCCTTGATCATGTCGGTAAGGGATTTCAGAGGGCGATTGGAGGAACCGATCACCGGCCGTCGACACCGGCCGTTATCGAAGAGGGCATCGACCGACTGCTGCAGCATGCGTTTTTCATTGCGTACGATCACTTCCGGCGCGTTGAGGTCCAGAAGCTTCTTGAGCCGGTTGTTCCGATTAATGATTCGGCGGTACAGATCGTTGAGATCGCTGGTGGCAAAATTGCCCGATTCCAGCAGAACCAGCGGACGCAGATCCGGAGGGATTACCGGGATGACATCAATGATGAGCCATTCCGGTTTATTGTGCGATTTGCGCAGGGCTTCTATGATGCGCAGTCGCTTGGAATAATCCTTCAGTTTCTGCTTGCTGCGCGTCTCACTGATGCTCATACGAAGGTTGATGGATTCCTGCTCGAGATCAAGCTTACTGAGCAGGATGCGGATGGCTTCCGCCCCCATATGCGCTTTGAATGAATCGCCGTGTTTTTCCCGTGCATCGCGATATTCTTCTTCGGTCAGCAGTTGGCGATCTTTGAGCGGCGAGGTGCCTGCGTCGGTTACGATGTGATCCTGGTAATAAATCACTTTTTCCAGATCGCTGGTTTTCATGTCCAGCAGATTACCGAGCCGACTGGGACTGTTCTTGAAAAACCAGATGTGCACGACCGGAGCCGCAAGCCCGATATGCCCCATGCGTTTACGACGAACCCGGCTGTGCGAAACTCTTACACCGCAGCGGTCGCAACTGGTACCTTTGAATTTGGTACCCCGATATTTGCCGCAGGCGCATTCGTAATCGCGCTCGGGGCCGAAAATTCGCTCGCAGAACAGGCCGTCACGCTCCGGACGGTAGGTGCGATAGTTGATCGTTTCCGGCTTTTTGACTTCACCGAAGCTCCAGGACGTGATGTCCTTGGCGCTGGCAAGTGAAATCTTCACCAATTTGAAGTCATTAACTTTGTCCCAAATGGGTTCCGCCATGGTAGAGGCTCCCGCAAAAGGATATCAGGCATTCATAAAACTCAAAATTCCACGGAGTGATAACAGATCAATCCGTGTCGGCCGCAGCAGCATTATTTTCCTTCTGCGGCCCTGGTGTCGGTCTTGGCGTCAAGCGGCAGATCGCCGTCGCGATCTTTGCTGAGCACCATATTCAGACCCAGACCACGAATTTCGTTGACGAGCACGTCAAACGAAACCGGGGTACCGGCCTGAAGGGTATTGGTTCCCTTCACCATGCTTTCGTATATCTTCGTACGTCCGTCAACGTCGTCCGACTTGACCGTAAGCAATTCCTGCAGCACATGGGCCGCCCCGTAGGCTTCCAGCGCCCAGACTTCCATTTCTCCGAACCGCTGACCGCCGGTGCGAGCTTTCCCGCCGAGCGGCTGCTGGGTAATCAGGCTGTACGGACCGGTGGAACGGGCGTGAATCTTTTCATCCACCAAATGGTGCAGCTTAAGCATGTACATGTATCCGACGGTTACGCGCTGTTCGAACGGTTCACCCGTGCGACCGTCAAAGAGCGGAACCTTTAATGATTCCGGCATCTCAACAAACATCTCTACCGGCGAGGGGGCCTGCTTCTTGTCGGTCAATTCCTTTAGACGGCTGCGTACATGTGCGTTTGCTTCCGCCACCGCCTGATGAATTTCCTCTTCAGCGGCGCCATCAAAAACGGGCGTGACCGCCTGAAAGCCCAGAATCGCCGCCGCCCAGCCGAGATGTGTTTCAAGAATCTGGCCGACGTTCATACGCGACGGCACGCCCAGCGGATTGAGAGCAATATCCACCGGAGTACCGTCCTCCAGAAACGGCATATCCTCTTCGGGCACGATACGGGCAATGACACCCTTGTTACCGTGACGCCCCGCCATCTTGTCACCAACCGACAATGGGCGCTTAGTGGCGATGTAAACCTTTACCATTTCCAGAACGCCGGTCTGCAGATCGTCGCCGTTTTTCATACGGTCCCGCCTGCGATCGCGTTCTTCCTTGAGATTTTCAAGTGTCGGTTTGTAACGGGCCCAAATCGCCTCGCCCGCCTTACGGCCTTCATCGTTGCCCTTGATCCATTTGGGCAAGAACGAATCCGCCTGCTCACATATAATCTCATCATCATCGCTCTTACCGACCTTCTGTTTGGTGGTCGGGTCGATCATGATCTGTCCCGTTGCGGCATTAATTTCTTCCGCCATCGTGCGGAAGAGCGACGCGATGCGGCCATTCATTTCCGCCTCAAACTGCTTGATTTCTTTTTGAAGTTGCTTTTTCTGCTCGTCGTTCAGTTGTCCGCGACGGGCGAAATGGGTGGCGGCGATGACCACGCCTTCCGTACCGGCGGGCACTTCGAGTGAATCGTTCTTCACATCTTCACCGGCTCGGCCGAAAATGGCGTGCAGAAGTTTTTCCTCGGGCGAGAGCTCGGTTTTACTCTTCGGCGAAACCTTGCCCACGAGAATGTCGCCGGGCAGAACGTGCGTTCCGATGCGGACAATGCCGCGATCATCCAGATTCTTGAGCGCTTTTTCACTCACATTCGGGATGTCGCGGGTGAATTCTTCACGCCCCAGCTTGGTTTCACGCACTTCCACATCAAATTCTTCAATGTGGATCGACGTAAACGTGTCGTTCTTAATCAGCCGCTCATTGACGACGATGGCGTCTTCAAAGTTGTAGCCATCATAGGTCATGAACGCCACCAGCACATTGCGTCCCAGTGCCAGTTCACCATCGCGGCACGCGGGGCCGTCGCCGATGATCTGTCCCTTTTTCACTTTCTGACCGATCGAAACAATCGGCTTTTGAGTGAGACAGGTTTTATCATTCAGACCGGCATTTTTCCGCAGCCGATACTCGTCGGAATTGTCAATAACAATCCGCGTGCTGTCGACATACGTTACCGTTCCGGCCCGTTCTGCACGAATGACCATCCCGCTGTTAAGTGGGACATGCTTTTCAAGCCCGGTACCGACGACCGGAGGTTCGGTGATCAACAGAGGGACCGCCTGCCGTTGCATGTTGGAACCCATCAAGGCGCGGTTGGCGTCATCATGCTCGAGGAACGGAATAAGAGCTGCCGAGACCGCCACCAACTGCTTGGGGGAAATATCCACATAGTTCACTTCACTGCCGCGTACCTGCTGGAGGTCGCCGTTTTGGCGGGCCAGTACCAGATCGGACCGTACTTCGTGGGTTTTTGGATTGACAACTTCCGGCGGCGCCAGAATTGCCTTCATCTCCTCATCGGCCCGAAGATAGCGGACTTTGCCATTCACTTTCCCATCTTCCACGACACGGTACGGGGTAATCAGAAACCCGTATTCATCAACTCCGGCGTAGATGGAGAGTGATGCAATAAGACCGATGTTGGTACCTTCCGGCGTTTCAATCGGACAGATACGACCATAGTGCGAAATATGCACATCACGCACTTCATAGCCGGCACGTTTTCGGTTCAGACCTCCCGGCCCAAGTGCGGAAAGACGACGCTCGTGCGTCAACTGAGCCAACGGATTGGTCTGATCAACCACCTGCGAGAGTTCGCTGCGGCCGAAGAAATATTCAATGGAGCTGCTGACACTCTTGGTGTTGACCAGTTCGACGATCTTGGTGATTTCCTCAGGAGCTTTGGTGGAGAGCCGATCGCCGACCGTCCGACGGAGTTTGAGGAAGCCCTTACGAAGTTCTTCCTGTGCCAGTTCATCAATGGTACGAAGGCGCCGATTGCCGAGGTGATCGATATCATCGACATACCCCTGCCCGGCACGGAGGTCGAGCATGTACTTGATCGACCCGACGACATCCTCTGACCGAAGAGTCATGACGTCTTCAGGAACATTCTGCTCGAATTTTCGGTTGATGCGGAAGCGTCCGACGCGGCCGAGCCGGTAACGGTTGGTGTCAAAAAAACGCTCATTGAAAAGCGACTTGGCTTTGTCATCGTTCGGTGGATTTCCCGGCCGCAGGCGGAGGTAAATCTTTTTCAACGCATCTTTATGGTTGATGGAATCATCTTTGGCAAGCGTATTGAGAATCAGCGGGTCGCCGACCTTTTCAATCACCTCGATTTTCTTCAGGTTGCCGGCCTGAATCTTGGTGATCTTTTCACCGATCTGTGCGCCGGCTTTGAGGAGTTCCTCCCCCGTCTCGGGGTCAACGATAGCACCGACAGTATAGTAATCCGCCTTCAACTGACCCACCGGGATTTGCCGGGTTTCGTAGAACGCCCGAATGATGGCTTCATTTTCGGAATATTTTTCGTCCAAGGCCCGCAGGAATGAGGTCGCGGGAATTTTGCAGGTTTTGTCAATGCGGACTTCCAGCGTGTCCTTTTTCGTGACGACGATCTCAATCCAACTGCCGCGCTCGGGTATAACGCGACACGCGTGCAGGGGGCGGTCGCTCTCATCGGTCGCCACGAGGAAGTCGACACCCGGCGATCGATGCAGCTGCGATACGATGACGCGCTCTGCACCATTGATGATGAACTCACCGCCGCCGGTCATAATCGGAATGTCACCGAGATAAATGCTCTCATCGTGAATATCCGGCTTATCTTTACGGACGAGTCGAACCCGGATACGAAACTGCATGCCGTAAGTGAGCCGCAGCGCCCTGCATTCGTCCATGGAATAGCGTGGACGGCCCAACTCATAGCTCACATATTCCAAGCGCAGGCTCTGATCGTTGGATTCAATGGGGAAGACTTCGCGCAGCAGAGCTTCGAGCCCTTCGTTTTTACGGGCTTCCGGCTCGACGTCCAACTGCAGAAATCGGCGGTAGGCCGCCGTCTGCACATCAATCAAATTTGGAATCGGAGCAGCATCGCCGCGTTTCGAATAATTACGCACCTGCGTGATACGCATCAGTCACCTCAGCCATCGTGTAAAGAAAAAAATCGTTTTCGAGCAGATCGCGGCGTTCAGCTCTTGTGCTGCACCACGGTGTTTTTCGTACGCACATCCAAATGCGTACCACCGCCCTCCGCGATATATCCAGCGTCACCTGCGGGTGAACGCCCTCACAAATGTTTCCATCGGTAGTGGGGAATATAAAACGAATTTACGGTATACAATGCTTCCTGCCTGGTTCATCATAGACCCACCATAGTAGGCATTTAGAACGGAAAACGCAAGCGTCGAAAAACTTCGCCCATTGACACCCCAAGGTGGCAAGCGGTATAGTACTCGGCCGCACTTCACCAAACCACAGGGAAGTGCCCACTGCTCAGACGCAGTGGACTCTGTTTTTCGATGGCACTTGGTGGCATCGGCATTCAGAACCGCCGACCGGGCTTGGGTTGGGGATCGACGATTTTAAATCGATCCTGATCCGGAGTTCCATGAGGCGGAATGTGGGAGCCATAGTTGCCGGGTTTCCGGCGGCGAGATGTAGAACTGGCGGCTGATCTGGCCTTTGTGGACCGAGGCTGATATCTGGGTGCGGAAACGCAGGAAATCCCAATTCAGCCAGCGTATCACGCTTCCTGCCCCCGGTTTTACTGGTGAGATATAGGTTTTACCATGGCGACGTTCGGTGTTAGAACCGCCCGTTGCGATATTTGGTAATTCAGTGTAACCGCCTTTCTCCCCCCTCCCGCCACATGCATGCCCTCAAAGCACTTTGCCGGGGCAGCGCCATGCCGACAACAATATTACTGGTGGTTTTTGCGCTTTTGTGCGCGTAACGTTGTAGGAGTCAAGAACTTATGGCTATCAGAATCCGCGGAAAACGCTATCAAGCTGCCGCCAAATTAGCCCCCACTGCCCCGGTGAGCATTGAAAAGGCAGTGCCGATCTTGAAGCAATTCAAGGCTGCCAAATTTGATGAGTCGGTGAATCTGGTCATGCATCTGGGCATCGACGCCAAACAGGCGGATCAGGCGGTTCGTGGATCGGTCAGCCTGCCGAAAGGTATCGGCAAGACCAAAAAAGTCATCGCGTTTGTGCAGGGCGCTAATGTCGAAGCCGCCCAAGCGGCCGGAGCCATCGAGGCGGGTGCCGATGATCTGATTAAAAAAGTTTCGGACGGTTGGCTGGACTTTGATGTCGCCATTGCCACTCCGGATATGATGCCCAAGATTACCCGGCTTGGTAAAGTTCTCGGTCCGCAGGGGAAAATGCCCAGCCCGAAAGCTGGCACGGTCACCAGTGATGTGGCAACCGCAGTTCGGGAATACACGGCAGGAAAGATTGAATTTCGGAATGATGCTGGCGGGAACATCCATGCCGCCGTCGGAAAACTCAGTTTTCCCGAGGCCGACCTGATCGCCAACATTCATGCTTTTGTAGAAAATGTGCGGCGGCTTAAGCCTGCGACGGCCAAAGGTGTCTACATCAAGAAAGTCACGGTTCACAGCACCATGAGCCCCGGCGTGCAGATTGACGTCGGCCATCTGGACGCAGCGACCGAGGCAAGCTGACACGGCGGTGAAATCGATGACCGTCGCCTTTACTGAACGACTTTTTCTGAAGGAATCCATATGAGCAAACGAGTTAAAAATCTGGTGGCCAAGGAATTGGAAAAACGCCTTCATGGTGCAGACAGCGTGGTGGTGGTGGATTATGCTGGTATCAGTGCCAATGATGCCAATAAACTCCGCAGCGGTCTGCGCCAGAAAAAAGTCCGGATGACCGTCGTACCGAACAGCCAGGCCAAGCGGGCACTGAAGACGGCCGGCATGACGACGGCAGATTCTCTGTTCGTCGGCACCAATGCGTTGGTCTACGGCGGCGAATCGATTGTCGATCTGGTCAAAGAGCTGGTCAACTCTAAGAAGGAAATTGAGAAACTGGTCATTAAGGGCTCGGTCGTTGAGGGGCAGTTTCTTGATGCCCCGGCCACCGAGGCACTGGCGAAGATGCCCAACAAGCGCGAGTTGCAGGGCATGATTGTCGGGCAGATTCTCGGCCCGGGCCGCAAGCTCGCTGGCCAGATCGCGGGCCCCGGATCAAACATCGGCGGTATTATCAAAGCCGTTATTGAAAAGCGGGAAAAGGAAACTCCGGCGGCCGCCTGATGGGCGCAGGGGAATTTATGGTTTTTGTTACGTTGTTTAATGTTTTGTTTTGAACGGTTGGAGCCTGCCGCAAGCAGTTAAAACGGGGCGCGTCGCCCTGGCTGTAATCGTCGAACATGTAAAGGAAAGGTGTTTTACCATGGCAGAATTTGCTGCTGAAATCACGGAACTTGGCGATAAGATCGTCGCGCTCTCCCTGCTGCAGGCACGACAGCTCAGCGATTATCTCAAGGAGAAGCACGGCATTGAAGCCGCAGCCGGCGGAGCCGTCATGATGGCCGCACCGGCAGGCGGGGGTGCCGCAGCGGGTGGCGAAGCCAAAGCTGAAGAGCAGACCACTTTCGATGTGGTGCTCAAGGCGGCCGGCGAAAAGACCATTCAGGTCATTAAAGTGGTTCGCGCGGCAACCAACCTCGGCCTCAAGGAAGCCAAGGAACTTGTCACCGCCGCCCCCAAAGTGGTTAAGGCCGGTGTTGACAAGGCGGAAGCCGAAAAGCTCAAGAAAGAACTTGAAGCCGAAGGCGCCACCGTCGAGCTTAAGTAAGCCCGGCGGGCTCCATCAGCCTCCGCCGCTGATGCAAACGCAGATCACGCAGGGGATGAAGTCCAATCGACTTCATCCCCTTTTTCATCATCGGTTCCATTGCCGATGGTGAACACATGCAGACATGCAGACGCGGCAATGGAACGCAATTGCGATTTTACCGATAGAGTGCTAACCTCACGATTACTCATCGTACCGCCGTCGGCTCCGGTGGTGCGGCGGCTGCAGACGAGAGTCTCCTGAACAGGGCGTCATCATGCGACTTCAACGAATGGCAGGCAATGCCCGGATCATCCTATTATCTCTGATATGTGTTGCGATGATCAGCGTGCCGACTTTTGCGGCAAGCTTAAAATCGATCCAGGTCTTCATCGATCGTTCACATCTGCTGGAAGGACAGTGTGTGGTTCTGACAGCCCACGCAATGAAATCGGACGGCAAACCGGCGGGCGGCTTAAAAGTACGGGGATTGATGAATGGAAAACCGTGGTGTGCGTATGAACGGACCTCCGCTTCGGGGGTGGCTCGCCTGATTCTGCCCATTCCGGAGGTTGGCAACGTTAAACTTGCGGCAAAGGCGGATGGAGTGACGTCTCCAACGATAACCGTGCATGTCCGGCGGCGCGAGTTTCACATCATTAACGACCCGAATCATCTCATCGGGATGGAGTATGAGACCTGGTGGGGACCGGGTTATGCGAAGTGGAATCATGCCGAGGCGGTTCCGATCCTGGGGCATTACAGTTCGCTGGATCCGCGGATCATCAAGCAGCAGGCGCTCTGGTTTGACCGGATGGGTATTAATTTTGTGGAATTGGACTGGACCAACAACCTGGTCCACCCCTTTCCTGATGCGGTCGCCAAAGAGTGCATGGCCGCCACCCGACTCGTCTTTCACGTCTACCGGCATATGCGGCAGCACCCGAAAATCGTCCTGCTCATGGGCCCAGAACACAATCTCTGGTTGGGTCGCAAAACGCCTTACACCGGACCATGGTTCCGCAAACAGGTCAATTATGTTTATCGACATTTTATTGACAATCCGCGGGACAGCAGGATGTATCTGCATTATCTTGGCAAACCGCTGCTGAACTTTTATCTCAACGGCCCCAGGTCAAATCGTCCTCCCAAAATCGTTGATCCCCGCTTCACGATTCGATACGTCGGCGCATGGCTGCAGGCGACTGGGGAAGATCGCTACGGCGCCTGGTCCTGGTACGATCAGGAACCCACACCGACGTATTTCGACGGCAAAGTTGAGGCGCTGACGGTAGCCAGTGGATATCCGGCAACGACCTCACCTTACTGGCAAGGAGCCCGGGCCGGCGCCAAAAATGACGGTCTGACTTATCGTGACCAGTGGAGAGTGGCGGATCATTATCTGCCGCATTTTCTTTTTCTGTGCCAGTGGAATGAGTTTGCGAAACCGGATCAGCTCAATGTCAACCTGAGTAACGATATGGAACCGACGATCATGACCGAACTGGGATCGCACCGTCCCAGTGGCTGGGGATTTTATTACACACTTCTGACGCGGATGGAGATCGCGCGTTATCACCGAATTGTCGCACAAACGGCAGACGGGACGCCAATCAAAGCCCCAGACCGATAGCGGGCCAAGCGGAGGAGCACGGGCGGTGTCGATGGATTGCGGGCTCCAGGCAAGGCGACCGCATGAAGAGCGCCGAGAATCTGGTGTTGAAATTGCAGGGTTTGCAAACCCGCCTCCGTGATCTCCGCGATGTACATTGATTGATGCTGCCGCATAATGTGATTCCCTTTTTCTAACACTGAGGACGAAAGATTCAAAGATTTCGTCACGGGATCCGCCCGCTTCATCGCACCATCTTCGTTTGCTTGTTGTGGGGCTGGGGTTGATACCAGCGGCGCGGAGAAATGGTGCTTCATTTAGAGCCGGGGCGGGTATCCCGATGCGGGCCGGTGGAGAGTCCCAAAATGCGCTGTCATCCACCCGAGCCGCTTGCGTTGTAAGGTTTTCCGAACGGCATGATATGAACAGATGTCGATATGTGGCTGTGTCCCGGGTCGG
>JBMFVY010000050.1:0-24519 GCA_049965755.1 Phycisphaerae bacterium
CGTCGAGACGCAAAAACCGTTGATTTTACGGCCTCATATGGCCCTGCGAAGCATCAAATTCTGATGGAACATCCGATCAAAAAAGCAGATGACATCATGCGCCAGCATGACACTTTATTTCCTCGGCGTCCTCTGCGGTTAATACAGTACTCATATCGTGCGCAGCACGATTCAATATCTCGCGCGGAGGCGCGGAGTTGGCGCGGAGACCACGCACGAGCGGGCGAGGCGACCGCTGAGGCGGCTGCCCCTGCGGATTCCTGCTGCCATTTCCAGACCTGGGGCGGCTCCCCGATATTGGGGATTTAGAGTACGCCTTTGGTGCTGGGAATGTCAGACTGGCACGGATCAATCGAAACCGCCTGCCGCAGTGATTTCGCGAGTGCCTTAAAAATCGCCTCCGCCACATGGTGGCTGTTGGAACCGTAGGGCACATTCACATGGAGATTCATTCCCGCGGTGTTGGCCAGGGAGCGCAGCGATTCGTGCACCAGTTCGACATCAAACTCGCCGATCTTGGGCGTCGGAAAGCGAACATTGAAAACAAATGCCGGTCGGCCGGACAAATCCAGCGCTACGTTCGCCAAGGTGTCTTCCATTGGGATGCTGGCGAAGCCGTAGCGATGAATCCCGCGTTTATCGCCCAGTGCCGTCGAAAGGGCGGAGCCAATCACCAGCGAAACATCCTCCACCGTGTGATGGGCATCGATGTGCAGATCGCCGGTGGCGCTAATGTCGATATCCATCATGGAATGGCGGGCGAGATGTTCAAGCATATGGTCAAAAAAGCCGACGCCAGTTTGCACTTTTGCGGTGCCGGTGCCGTCGAGATTCAGCGTCAGCGAGATATCCGTCTCGCGGGTTTTCCGGTTTACGCGGGCCTGGCGTTTGGCGGCAGTTGATTTCTGCGTCATGCGGTCTCCTGAGGTGAAATATTCCGGCCGGCAACGATGCGGCGCAGCGCGTGGATCAGCGCGCGATTATCTGCCGGCTTGCCGACTGTAATACGCAATTTGTCCTGCAAACCGGGCAGATTAAAGTACCGTACCAGAATACCCCCGGCCTTGAGCTTGGCATAGATGTCGGCGGCGGAGTGCCTCCGCGGGACGATGGCGAGAATAAAATTGCTGAAGCTTTCCGGCCCGGCGAAATCCATATCCATTAACGTTTTCTGCAGCCAGCGCCGCTGTTCTATGACGTCCATCCATGTGCTGCGGGCATAAGGTTGATCCTCGATGGCGGCCGTCGCGGCGGCAATGGCGACGGCGTCACACGGATAACTGTCGCGAACTTTATATAGCTGCGCCAATAATTCCGGCCGGCCGATTCCATACCCGAACCGAATGCCCGCCAGCCCATACCCCTTCGACATGGATCGCAGGAGAATGACATTCGGGCATTTATGCACCAGCGCCAGGGCTGTTTGCGGAGCAAAATCGGCGTATGCTTCATCAATCAGAACCACGCCGCTGAATGAATGGGCAATCCGTTCCAGCGTCTGGGGATCGATCATGGTGCCCGACGGGGCATTGGGATTAACAATCAGCAGCAGCCGGGCGTCGAGATGAAAAATTTCCTCCGGCAGGTGCCATTGCAGGCCGTCGATGCGATACGGCAATATGACGGGGGTTGCCCCAACGGCGGCGGCAAGAACCGGATAGAGGGAATAACTTGGATCAAGCATCGCGACCCGGTCGCCGGGCAGCAAACAGGCCCGGAATACGATGGAGAGGAGCTCATCTCCCCCGTTGGTGGTCATGATGAATTCAGGATCGACGCCGTGAACGCTGGCTGCCATGGCACGGAACACGCGTGCATCAGGCGACGGATAACGCCGCAATTGTTCATCGGTGATTTTGGCAATCGCCTCGCGGACTTTTGGCGACGGGGGGTATGGATTTTCGTTGGTATTGAGCTTGATGACATCAAGCGATTCAGGCTGTTCGCCGGGGATATACCCGGCCATTTTTTCAACATTACGGTTTACAAGACTCATGATCGTTCAGCCACCTATCAGCACGCCCACTCAACTATAAAGCGGTATTGTATCCGATAGCGACACATCAGCGAGGAAACCCCAGGTTTCGGATAAGGACGGCAAAAATACCCGCTTTTGCAGAGCCGACGTGTGGATACCCGGCCGTCCGCATTGGAAAATAGAACATCCGGGCCGACCGTCGGGGGTGGTGGGATGCGAACTGTTGAAAAATTCCGAATATGGTTAACATATCGTGTATGGCAAATGCGTCTGAAAGTCCGACAACGGCTAAGTCACATGGAACGCCCTGCGTGCGGCAGGTTTCGGTATTTGTTGAAAATCGCGTCGGGATGCTGGCATCCCTGATGGGCATCTTCGACGAATCGGATGTCAAAATTCTGGCCCTGACGGTGCTGCAGGGGTTTGATTGTGCTGTGGTGCGATTTGTCTTCAATGACACCGACGTGGCGGCCCAAATTCTCAATACTCACCATTACCCCTTTTCCATCTGTGAACTCGTAGCCGTGGAAATGCCGGAGGGAAGTGCGGTTGACGGGCTGGCGCGGATCGGCAAGGCCCTTCTGGCGGCGGAGATTGACATTCATTACGTCTACGGCCTGATTACCAATCCATCGCGTGATCCGACGGTGGTGATTCACGTGGATAATCCGGCGCTGGCAAGCATTGTGCTCTCGGATGAACATTTCAATCTGGTCGATGAAATTGATCTGCGCTGAGAGGCTGCGAATTCGGCTCAGGCGGGCGTGGCAGTTTTTCCGGACAGCCTCAAATGATCCGCACCCTATGGCCTAATTGTGGCCATTGCAAGACTGTCTCCTGAACAAAAGCGGGTGAGGACACCCGCGCCCCCAGCGGTGCCCGGAAAAATTGCCACACCCGCTCAGGCACGAGAGTTCACGACTCTTGCAAAATCAGTAAAAAAGCCGGGGTAGGTTTTGGCGGTGCACCCCGGATGGTTGATCCGCACCCCTTTGATGCGAAGGGCGGCGACCGCAAACGCCATGGCCATGCGATGGTCGTCATAGGTGTCGATGGAGGCGGGGTGATACGATTTGGCCGGGTGAATTTCAATGGAATCTTCCGTCGTTCGCACTTGGGCACCGAGTTTACGAAGTTCCGTCTCCAGTGCCGAGAGCCGATCGGTCTCTTTCACACGCAGATTGGGAACATTGACAATCTTCGTGGGGCAATCGGCAAACAGGGCCGCTACGGCCAGAGTCTGCACCATGTCCGGGATGCTGTTCATATCGATGGTCAGGCCGGTGAGGTGTTTCGGGCCGGTCAACTGCATGGAATGATGATCCATGAAAACATCCGCCCCCATTTGACGGAGCACATCGGCAAAGAGGACATCCCCCTGCAACGAATCCCGCCCCAGGCCCGGAATTTCGATCCGGCTGCCGGGCGTAACCGCCGCCGCCGCAAGAAAATAGCTGGCATTGCTGGCATCGGGTTCAATGGCGAATCCACAGCCGGTATAGCCGGATGGGGCCGCGACGCAAATGCGTTTGACTCCGTCGCCTCCGCCGGACATCTGCTGGGGCCGATTGCCGAACCGCTTCATCATCTCCATGGTCATGCGCAGATACGGCTCGCTGGTGACGGGACCGCTGAGTTCCACTTCCACCGGCGCCCCGGCCAGTGGAGCGGCGATAAGCACGGCGGAAATGTACTGGCTGCTTTTGGTCTGCTCAAATCGACACACCCCGCCTGCAATCCCCCCACCCGTCACCAGAGGTGGATAGCCATCGTTTAATTCAAATTTCACACTTCCGCCGAGCGATCGGATCGCCACCGCGAGTTCGTCGATGGGGCGCTCCCGCATGCGGGCGTTGCCATCCAACCGATAACGCCCGGGTGATGCGGCGCAAATGGCGGTGAGAAAGCGAATGGCCGTACCCGCATTCTGGCAGAAGAGATCAACCGATCGGTGAGGAAATGCCCCGCCGGTGCCCGTCAGGGTGATGGTTCGGTCCGACTCATCGACGATGATGGGAATATCGAGTGCTTGCAGGGCTTCGATCATGCGAAGCGTGTCGTCGGCCAAAAGCACGCCGGTGAGGATGGTTTTCCCCTCCGCGATGGAGGCCAGAGCCAGCGCCCGGTTGGTGATGCTTTTACTGCCCGGAAGAATGACGCCGGCCGCAAACGGCGCTGTCACCGGGGGGATATCAATCCAATCGGCCGTGTTCGCTGCCATCATGACGTAGACGCTCTCAGGTATGGAACGAATCGGTAGATCAATGGCTGCCGACGCGCGGCGGGATCGGCACCTTGGGGAAAATTTTCTGAATGGCGCCGGGCTGCCCCTGCGAGCCGGTGAGTTCGTTAACGGCCAACAGCGTGGCGTCTGCATTGGATGCGGATGACAGACCGCTGATGGTGAAATCGCTGGTTCCGGTCAAGGCATTGAGGGCGGCGGCAAAATTCGCCATCGCTGTCGGCGCCATCTGCCTCTGCGTGCGGTTGAGTTTCTTCAAAGCCCAATACTGGCAGGTGTAGCTGAGCAGATCGGTAAGATTCGTCGCCGCCGTGGTCTTTTCCGCCGCGGTCAGGTTCGGCTTAGCCTGAAGAATGGTAACGAATGCCTTGGCCAATTCACCGGCCTGAGCGATCGTGGTCGGGGGGCGAAGTGAAAAGAGTTTGACCTGGGCACCGAGAACACCGTTGAGAGATGAAATGACGCCTGCCGGAACGGGCGAAAACTGCGCCAGCGCCGTAACAATTTTGGCCGCCACCAAGGGAGACTTTTCAATCTTGAGGGCCGCGACCAGATGATTTTCCGCCTCCTGATAGGCGGGCGGGATGGACTGGAGTTGCGGCAGAATGCGAATCAGGCCTTCTGCACCCCAGTAACGGACGCCGGCATTTTGACTTTTTAATGCTATTTCGAGCGAACTCTGCGTGCTCAGGTCATCAATCCGCCCCAGCGCCACCGCCGCAATCAACTGACGCTGCGGGTCACTGAGCAGCGGCTGCAGGGCCTCACTTACAATGCTGCCATAATCGTAGCTGAAGACGGCCGAGGGTTGCTGGCTGGCGGTCTTGAGCGGTTTCAGGAGTCGGTCGGCATCATGAACCATGGATGAATATGATTTGTGCACCTTGAGACGATCAACCCAATATTGAACATACGCCTTGAGTTCGCCGGTCTGGGAGGAAGAAAGGGTGGAGATCGTCGCCGACGGTATGGTGGGTGCCACCGCGTAACTTATGGCGCAAGTTCCCAAGGCCAGCGCCAAAGCGGCGATCATCGATTTGAGCACAACATTTTTCTTCAACTGCACCGGCAACACTCCTTGATCGCAAACCGATAGATAGACCTCTGAAACAGTACCACGGCTGCGGCAAGGTTTCAAGAAGAGCAAGGCAGCCGCCCACGGCGGACGTGGCCATCTTTTCGGGCAGCCGCGGGGATTGTGAATGTGCGCATCCACCGGATGTGATCATGGCAAATGCGAACCGGTGGATATAGTCCACCGGCACCCACACGGCCCGTTCGGTATTCCGCCGCGCCGCCCCCACTGTTCGCTTGATTCCGTCCGCCCCGCGCGTTACCTCTCACCGTAGACATTGAAATGTCGGGGCTCGAATGGTCGCCATCGATGAAAAATCAATGCCCAGCTCGGAGGCGGGCCGCCGCTGCGGGTACGGGATCACCGGGGAGCGGGCCGGAAACAAGATTAGCTGACGGAATGTACAAGATGCCACCTCGCGGGCAGATCGCTCGTGAGCCTATAACCGGGCAAAACCTCCGCGCACGTGAAAAATCGGCAATTTCCGCGGCAAATAGCTTGCAATCAGAAGGTCAAGGGGTTAATATCAACGATGAACAGATCAAGCGTCGGTCTCCGGCGCTCATCAGGTGCAGCAAAATAAGGTTTTTCGCGGGACTCTCGGCAAAAAGGAGTATCCCATGAGTGACAAGCCCCTCATGTGTCCGACATGTGCCACGCACATCGACTCACCGCATGGGCTATCGGCCTTGGTAAGCAAAATTCAACGCGCCCATGTCCGGTGTCATAAGTGCGGCCGTACCACGCATCCTAAAGACGCTCAAATCATGTCCACCTCCTATCAGCATTGGTTCGGCCAGTTCCGGCTGCAACTTGAGGCCGCCGTCGGTTATCTGCCGCACCTGGAACTCAAACCGGCCGTTGAGGTGCTTAAGCCAAAACACTTTGACGACGATGTGCACCACCTGCACACATTCCGTGAACTGCTGGATTACACCAGTGAAGTATTCAGGCCGGTATTCCGTGACCGTGCGCTGGGTTATGACGACGCGGAACTTACCATATCGCCGCTGAACCGTGAAGGAAGCAATGTGGCGATGGGATTGCGTCTTTACGGGCATTGCGGCCACAATCATGAGCAGGACTCCTGGACGCTGCTGATTACCCGCTACGGGCCGCGCGGCTTTATGACGTATCTGACCACCGGCCATACGAAGCATCCGCATCCGGAAGTTGCGACCAAGAGTGTTTCACTGGACGGCAAGCCGATGCACGTCTGGTCGATGAAAGATCACAAGCCGCCGGTGCCGGCAGCGACGCATTAACGCGGTCGAACTCGGGTGCCACCGGACCGGGCGCAGGCCGGGCGACGGCGAAGCATTCATCATCTGCGCATCTGTTGTTGATTTTCAGTCGTACCGAATCACACTGTGCACGTTGTAGCGTGACAGAAGCCCCGCGCCGGAAAGAAATGCCAGTTCAATCAACACGGCAATGCCTGCGATTTCACCGCCCAATTCCTCCACCAACTTGCAGCACGCCCCCATCGTGCCCCCCGTGGCGAGCAGATCATCCACCATCAGTACCCTTTGCCCCCGGCGAACGGCATCGGCATGAATTTCAACGGTATCGCGCCCATATTCCAGATCATACGTGGCGGCCAGCTTTCGGTGCGGCAATTTGCCCGGCTTTCGCACCGGCACAAAACCGCATGAAAGGGCCTGCGCAACAGCGATTCCAAAGATAAAGCCGCGAGATTCCGCTCCGACGACCAGTTCAATACCCCGGCCACGGAATGGATTGGCCAGCATCTCAATGGCCATCGCCAATCCCTTCGGATCGGCCAGCAGCGGCGTAATATCCTTGAATACAATCCCGGGTTTTGGGAAATCGGGGATGTCGCGTATTAATTTTTCCAGTTCAACCATGATGGACGCTCCCGTTAAAAAGCTCTGCGGCCGTCAATATAACCGCCTTTGACTGCGGCGTAATCCGGCGGATCGGCTACGGCCCCGGACGGCCTGCCGCCGAGGTACGCCGATCGGTGAGGCGAAAACCGTGCGAGTCGAGACGGATGCTCACGGCACCGTCGCGTGCGGTGGAGAGAAAGCGCACCGGCAAACCTTTCCACGCCGCCTTATCGGCGACGCGGGCCGCCCGTGTTTCACCGGTGCAGACCACAAACGCGGGGTGAAGCTCTGAAAGCCTGCGGGCGGAGGCTGAATGCAGGTTGCCGGCACCGATGAGTATGATGCCCGCCACACGCCGTCCGCTGAGGTGCGCTTCCACGCCCCTGATGACCGCCGGTACCGCCTGCGTGCGGCACATCAGCAGCACACGCTCGCCGGACGCCGAAAGCAAAAGCACAGCGCCGCGGTATTTGCGAAGCATGGCATTTTTTCCCGTCGGCCAGATGACCTGCAAATGCCCGCGGGTTCCGATGGGGAATCTCTGCCCTGCAGCAAGCGGATGCAGAGACGTCGGAGAGCCCAACTGCCGCAAAAAGCGCCGCACGGAGGCGGGGCGGCCGGCGCGGCTTAAATCCCGCGCGCTGACCCACAGCGCCGCATTGGGATAGCGGGTGTGCAGCGGCAGGGCCCCGGCGGCGTGGAGCGAATCAATCTGGGTGAGATAAATATCGGCAAGATCGGCGATGCCGCGATCCTTGAGCACCGCTCGGATATTGCGGCTGCACACCTGGGGTGAACCGGCGGTGCCGGCGTCAATCAGATAGGCGCGGCGGGAGAGCCAGTTGTGCCCGGTTTCCAGCACCACGGCGTTGCCGCTGCTGAGGCTTAATATTTCCATCCTGACGGCGGGGCCGCGGTTTTCCGCCAGTGCCGCCAGCGGAAAGCCGACCGTCAATACCACACCCGCCGCTGCTATGGCGCGGCGATTTACCCGCAGATGATGGCGGAGCATCCACGCCGCCAGCAACAGATAAAAGGCCGCAATCCACCCCGCGGACGGAGCCCGCACAACAATCTGGCTCAGCGGCAGCCGCGCCAATTCATGCACCATCCATGCCATGAACTGCGCGCAGGGCGCCGCGATGGTGCCGACAATACCGGCGACGCCGGGCGCGGCAACCGCGCAGATCAATTGCAGCAGGCCGCTGATCAGGGCGATGACCACAACGGGAAAGAGCAGCAGGCCGGTCACCACGCCCCATGGCGTAATCTGATGGTAATGAAACATCACCAGCGGCAGCGATACAAGCGTGCCGATGAAATTGGCCGTAAGCATGACGGCTATGAACGATGCCAGGCGGAGCTTGAACCGATCCAGATGCTTTTGTGAGGCATTGGCAAAATCGGTGAGGCGGGCCAACCATCGGCCGAAAACGGCGGTGTACACTCGCGGGGCCATGACGATGAGCATCCATGTCACAAGAAAGCTGAGCTGGAAGGATGCGTCAAAAAGTTCGGCCGGCCGCCAGAGTAAGACCACCAGTGCGGTAAGGCCGAGGATATTTCCCATGCGCACCGGACGCCCCGCGAGCATGGTAAGGAGCACCAACGCGGTGCCGAGCGCCGCCCGCACCACCGGCGGCCCGCATGGAGTCGCCAGCATATACAGAATCACCAGCAGCAGGGTCAGCGCGGCCCGCAATCGCGGCGAACGGATCGGCCATCGGAGTATGAGCCATATAACCTCGGCGATCAGTGCCACATGCAGGCCGGAGAGTGCCAGCAGATGAGCCGCTCCGCAGCGCGAAAAATCGCGTTCGATCTGCACAATCGACGGATCGCGAAATCCCAGCAGCAGGGCGACCATTTCATTTCCCGCAAGGTGATGGGTACCCGATGCGCGGAGGAATTCATGACGAAGGTGCACGCGCCACGCCGCCAGCCAGCCGGAGAGGGGGAACAGAGATGGTCGGGCGCTGAGCAATTTAAGCTGGGCCGCATGCGTGAGATCAATTTCAGCAAATACGCGCCGGGTGGCGAGATAACGGCGATAGTTGAACGCCCCCGGATTGGCCGGTGCAGCGGGCTTGATCAGCCAACCCCACACCTCCACCCGCTCATTGACTCCCAGGCCAGGCAACCAGCCCGGAACTCGCACCAGAACGCGGCCGGTCGCGGGACGCCAGCGGTGATCGTTTCGGCACATCAGCACGCGGGCTCTGAATGTGGTGTAATCGCCGGCGATGGAGAACAGCGGTCCGCCCGGCGGCTTTTGATGATGTTGCGGCGGCGAGGTGATCAGCAACTTGGCGCGGATGAGCGCCCGCCCCCGGCTCGGCGCCCGGCGGGCGATGTTATCCGGCGCCATCTGCCGCTGCTGAATATTAAATCTTACCGCCCCCACCGCCGCAAACGCCGCCATGGCCAGTACAAAAGCCGCCCATTGCCGACGACGAAGCACAACCAGTGCGGCGGCGCCACTCACGGCTGCAAAGCTGATGATGAGCTCGGTTGGCAGATGCCACCGCGAGGCGAGAGCAATGCCGACCACGACGGCGGCCGCCAGATACATGGCCGGGTCGGTTGCGGGTGTGCGCATCCATGAGACCGACGGCTGAGTTTCCGGGTTAATATCCAGATTCGATCCTCTGATTCACCATCACCTGCGGCGAAAAAGTATATCCTGACTCCGGTTTGCCGTGGGGTGCGCATGACGTGCCGATGGGGTGGATTCGGTTCGATAACTATGGATATGGCACTGTTTTCGAGCGAGGCAGGTGCGGCAAGGTCGCGGCGCGTCATATCATCCGGGATATATGGTCAGGTTCAGCCAACGTTCCTGCTTTTGCGGCCGATGGGCGGCTGACAGTTACGTCAAAATCTAAAACCCGCTGCACCCGCATCTGCCTGAAGCAGTATGGACCTACAACAATGACTCACTTCCATTGGCACTGCGCCGGCGAACCACGGTGAAGCCGCCCAGACCCCGCATGGGTGTCAACCACGATCACCGGAGTGGTCGAACGGGGTCGGCGATTTTCAGCACGATGACGGTTGCGACCGGATCGGGCGCAGCAGACGGGAGGTAAATGGATTGTCCATCCGGCCCTTTCGCCGTCTTTAATTTCTTACCATCAGCCAAAAGATAAGCTTTTCTGATCGTGTTGCGCATGGGTACGACCAAAGTGTGGCTCCTCGGCCACTTGGTCACCTCGAGGAATAACCTTCCGGGCTTCTGTGTCGCGTAACCGAAAGAAAGTTTCCCGTCGAAAGGTGTGCGATGTGATCCGTAAATGGCTTGACCATTCACCTTCAACCATTTGCCGATGGCCAGGAGGCGCTTCACTTCCGGCTGTGGGATAATTCCCTTGGCAGTAGGGCCGACATTAAGCAGAAAATTTCCACCGCCGCTGGCACACTCGATCAGATGATGAATCAGGGTAGTTGCGGATTTCCAGTAGTGATTCCACGAGACGTAGCCCCACGTCGAGTTGATGGTCATGCAGGTTTCCCACGGGCCGGGAATACCCCTGGGGGGAATGCGCTGTTCCGGCGTGGCATAATCTCCATAACCAAAGCCGATGCGGTCATTAAGAATCACGGTCGGATCAATCGAGCGGATATACCGGTAAAGTGCACGGGCGCAGGATTTATTCCAGCCTTGCATCCATTCGCCATCAAACCATATTAAATGCGTGTGATACTGCGTGATGAGTTCATGAATTTGCCGTTCCATGTAGTGCACGTATGCGGTAGCTTTCCCCGGGGCGAAATGCGTCGGGTTATACGTCGGGTCCGTGGGGCTGGCATGGGCAGGAAGTTGATCGCGGGAGTGCCAATCCATAATTGAATAATACGTGCAGAATTTTATCCCCTGTGCCCGGCAGGCTGCGGAAAGCATGGCCATGGGATCTTTATGCCAGGGAGTGTCTTTGACAATGTTAAAATTGGTGGCTTTGGTATTGAACATACAGAAGCCGTCATGATGTTTGGTGGTAATGACGATGTACTTCATTCCGGCTTCGCGTGCGATTTTCACCCATTGGTTCGCATTGAAATCGACGGGGTCGAATTTTTTAGCCAGCGCGTTGTATTCCCGGTTGGGAATGTGGGCATTATTTTTGATCCATTCACCATATCCCGGTACCCGCTTGCCATGCCATACCCCCGCCGGGACCGAGTAAAGTCCCCAGTGGATGAACATGCCGAAACGAGCTGCTTTCCACCACTTCATGTTTGCCGTATGCATTTTATGAATCGGCCCGGCGGCCTCAGCGAGCCTCAGGGAAGCCGGGGCGAATATCGCCAACATCACTGAACACAGGGCAATCGCCAGAGGTCGCTTAGCAAACATCAACTTAGTCTCCAAAAAAAATAACTGCGCGATCCAACCAACCTTCAGTATGGTAATTGTTCATTCCCTTGCGTACAACCGATAAATTTCGTTTCTTCGTTAAGAATTTTCTGCAGAACCAGGCGGTCATTTCCTACGTATATATTGCTCAACGCGTGCGCCTTGTCGCGCGAAATTTGTCAACCAAGCCAATAATCTCGCGTTCCTGTTCCCCGGCCAAAGGAATTTGTGGTGTGAAATCGAGGCCTTACCGCCTGATCGGAGAACTTCGCAGACATTCATACTTTCAAATACTCGGTCTTTAATAGTGCACAAAATAGGGTTGAGATACCGGCGAATCTTATTGTTCTGCGGCGAATCCTGACATGCCGAAACTCATGGCCTGTAACTACGCGGCGTAATCGTCCGAAAACATCGGCGCCCTCGATTGTTTTGCGCGAAGAGTCGATATAGATATCGGTAGCGGGTAATCGCCGACGGTTACCGGACACCTATTGAATGGCATCTTTTCAGACGCGTCGTCCCTCTGGACGCCTGTAGGAGGATATTGGTGAAGCTGAGTCATTCGAAGACCGCTACCGCCGCCGACCGCTGCGGATTCACCCTCCTCGAAATGATTGTGGTGATCAGCATTGTTGTGCTTCTGATTGCCCTGTTATTACCGGCCATCCATTGGGCGCAGGAGGCGGCAGGAAGTTCAGCGTGCGAAGCGAACCTGCGAACTCTCGGTCAAATGACCTTGATGTACGCGAATGACAATAAAGACAATCTGCCGTATGGAACTTGGAGCGATCCGAATCTGCCTTTGAGTAACTCCAATGCCGTATCCGGCGAGTGGGCGAATCTGGACTTTTATACGCTGGAGAGTTCAACTGTTCCGGTCAACAACGACGGCGTTATCGGGCAAAATATCCCCGCGAGGTTTGCCGCCAAATGGGATGCCATATTCTGGTGCCCCGACAGGCAGATACCGATGAGCGGATTATGGGGTGTCAACTATGCGGCCAATCCAAATGTTTTTCTTACACCTACCATTAACGGCACGACCGGATATGCGGCGGATCAGAGTCTGCTTCTGGGAGACATTCCCGACCCATCGGATGTCATCGGTATCGGCGATACCAATCAAACCGCGCCGAATGGTTCATGCACCCAGTACCTGTTCTCCTGGTTGCCGTCACAACTTTCATGGCAATACGGCAGCTACACCCCAACCACGGTGATTCCAGCGAATCCCGGCAATACGGATTTCGCAGGCACCGCCCTGAGCAATCAGGGATTACGTTATCGGCATAATTCCGGCGGGCCGGAGTCTGGCGACGCCAACGCCGTTTTCATGGATGACCACGTTGAATCCATGCAGATGAATTCGGTCCGCGTCTCCAATGTCATACCCGGGGAGTAAGACCCCGTCATAAGGCCGACGATCGATCCGCCCATCGGCATCAAGCTCTTCGCATTTCACACCTTGATCCCCGTGCTCCAGATATCCGTTGAGGTGCGTTCTCGCAAGACTTTTTGCCATTTCGCACTTGTCCAACGTCTGAATCCATATAGCCGCTGAAGTTGATACGGTCAGGATGCAACCACCGGCGGCGCAGAACGACCCCGGCAACGCACTGGGCCGCCCGCTGCATTGCAGCAGCGCGGATACCCCATTTCGATTTACTTTTTTTTGGAGCAGATCATTATGAAAAACAACCCGAATGAAAAATGTTCGCCGCCGAAAAATGGTCACGCGACCGAGGCGCCCGATGAATCGGCTCCCGCCGTCGAACACAAAGCTGTCGGCTCGGCGCCGGCAGTCGGTGGGTTGGATGAGGCGCTGGAGACGATCCAGAGTTCGATCGATCAGCAGTTGCAGAACGCTACCGGCCTCATCACCCAACGCGTGATGGATGAGGTGTCAAAATCATTACGGCAGGTAAAGCCCAACATCGTCGTCGGGCCCGAGCGCCGACTGGCGGATCCGACCGGCGGTTTTGCCAATCTGGGTGAATTTGCGCAGGCGGTCCGGCGGCTTTCAATTCACAAAACGCCGGATCCGCGTCTTGCGGGCATGGTGCGCAAAGCGGATGGGATGGATGAAACGGCGCTCTCGGACGGCGGGGCTTTGGTTCCGACTCAATACGCCAATCAGATTTACCGCGATGTGTTGGAAGAAAGCCTGCTTTTTGAAAAGGTCCGCAAATATCCGATCACGCTGGGCAATTCTCTTTTTGTACCCGTGCGTTCCATGACGGAACTGGGTGTCACGGCGGCATCGGGCGGATCGCTGGGAAGCTGGCTTAATGGCGACGGCGTTGCCATCGCCCCGCAGAAGCCGGTTTACAGCCGCGTGCAGTTTACGCTTAACCGCTGGGGTACGCTGCTGCCGGTCACGGATGAATTGCTTCAGGATAATAATGTCGCCCTGAGTCATTTTATATTGGATGAAGGGGGCATTGCGCTGGCGTGGGACCTGAATCAGGCCTTTATCAACGGGACGGGATTCGCCCAGCCGACCGGCATTCTTGCGTCGTCGGCCCTGGTACAGGCTCCGGCCGATGCGGGTCAGACTGCCGGCACCATCAGTTACACCAATCTGGTCAACATGAAGAGTCTGCTCTGGACGGTGGCACCGGGTGATATGTCGGGCGTGGTGTGGATCGCCAACCCCGATGCCGAAGCCCAGTTTGAACAGTTGAAGGATTCCGCCGGGCGCAATCTGTATTATGCCGCCGGTACCATCGGCCAGACGCCCACGGCCAAACTCTTCGGTATTCCGGTGATTTACAGCTATCACTGCCCGGCACTCGGTGATGCGGGCGATGTGATTCTGGCCGACCTGAAGCAGTATGGCGTGGCGACCAAGGCGGGCGGTCAGGTTGAAACGGCCATGTCGATGCATCTCTATTTTGATGCCGCTGAAGTGGCGTTCCGCATGATTTACCGCATCGATGGAAAGGTCATGCGTCAGCAGCCGCTCAAGATGCCCAACAGCCCCAACAGTCGCAGCGGATTTGTCTGCATTGAGCCGCGTGGCGGCGGCCCGGCAAGCTGATTCTGATCCGCAGAGACGGTGATGGATGTCAGGTGGGTGTCGGCGACCTGCAAATGGGCGCCGGCACCCGCCGTTGGGCAGAGCTTGAGTGTTGCATCAGATGGTTCAGATGAATGCGAAATGGATAATCCCGCCGGCGGCGTGCACGATGCTGCTTGCCGGATGCACGGCGATCCATGGTGTGCAATTCACAGCGCCACGCACCGGAGTTTCACTCCCGACGCAGGCCAAGGCAAAACTCAATTCTCAATCGCAAATTGCAGCCCTTAAATCCATACGCCGCTGGACTGCCGGCCTGCCACGAAAGATGTCACCTGTTTTCCAAGATTCATTGAACTACAGCGATACAAAGGAGATGGATATGTTGAAGATGAAAAAAGAGTGGTTCGTTATACCTGCCGCGGGATTGTGCCTGCTGGCCGCCGGATGCAGTCAATGGACGCCGGCCCTGATTCATCGCGAGTCACACACGGTGGAAGCGATTACGCAAAACCGGCCCCCCACCGGGCCGACGGCCCACAACCCCGCGGTGGTGATCCTGCGACCGGCGATTCAAGCGGCTGCCCAGGCGGCCGGGCCGATGGGCAGCACGGTGCTTGGGATTGTCGCGGCTATTGCGAGTCTGATTGCGGGGGCCACAACCACGGCGGCGGCCCGTGCCAAGTCGCAGGTGAATCGGCATAAACAGGCCGTGAGCGAGCTGGCGCGGGTGATACCGCCCGGCACCATCCTGCACCCCGCAACGTAGCGTGTGGTCACAGCGGCTACGAGTTAATACCGCACGCACTTGAATTTAACGACGGGGCGACCTCGATGATATCGGGGCCGCCCCGTCCGCATGGAGAGACATGTCATGAAAGATTTTCTGGATCGATTTCGGGATGAACCGGTGCGCTGGTCGGCGCTTTTTGCGCTCGCGGGCGTGGTGATCGGGGCGGGAAGTGCGTCATTTTCCGTTGCCTCCTTCGCGTGGCGGCAGTCCGCCCGGCATACCCTTCATGATATTGATCGGGCCGTGGCGATGCAGGCCCTGCTGGACCATCAGCATGAACACACCCGGCAAATTAATGAAATTCTGCAAAACCAGCAGCGCAGCCGCCGGGTTCTGATGCGAATGGAGTTGATACTCGACCGGCTCGCCCGCCGCGCGGATGTATCCACTGCGGGCCAGAGGTAATGGCCTGTGGTGCCCCGCAGTCGCATCCCGATCTTCCACCAGACGGAGTGACATCATGAACATTTTATTGGCGATGCCCACCACCCATCGATGGGCGGCGGCCGTTGCACGGCTGATGCGCTGGCATGAGCTTGCCTCCGGTCGGCATGCCATTGAATATCAAGTGACGGCCGACGAGACCGAGCGTGCCGAGGCACTGGCAGCACGGGATCAGCTTGCGGCAGGCGGACTGAATGTGCGGGTAGCGCTGTGCCCGCCACGCGGCAAGATTCACGCCTGCAACTTCGGCATCCCGACGGCTCCGGCGTGGGATATTCTGCTGCTGGCCAGTGATGACTTTGCCCCGCTGCTTGCCGGCTGGGATGACTGCGTCGCCGGTGCGATGGCCTGGCATTTTCCCGCGTTCGATGGGGTGCTGCATTTTCACGACGGGTATCTGGGCGCGGGACGGCTGATCACGCTGCCCGTGATAGGGTTTCATTATTATCGCCGCTTCGGCTACGTGTATCATCCGGACTATCAATCGCTGTTCTGCGATAATGAACTGACGGAAGTTTCGCGTCGGATTCACAAGTATGCGTGGATCCATCTCGTCCTTGCCCGGCATGAGCATGGCGGACCGCAGGGTGATGCGGTTTATATCGCCAACCAGCGGCATCATGCGGCGGATCAATTATTATTTCAGCGGCGCCGGGCAGCGGGCTTCGGGGTGCGCGTGCCGGATATTTCCATTCTGACACCGACGCTCTATTGCCGCCAACCTCTGGCCCAAACGCTGCTGATGAATCTGTACGCTCAGGTGTGGGCGCTGCCCGATCCGCATCGCGTGGAAATTCTCACTTCGCTTGACCAGCAGGAGCAACCGGTCGGATGTAAACGCAACGAATTACTCGGCAAAGCCCGTGGGCGGTATGTCTGCTTCATCGATGATGATGATCGGGTGGCGGAAGATTATCTCTCCAGCCTGCTGGCGGCGATTGATGCGGCGCCGGGAGCGGACTGCGTTGTGTTTCGCGGGCAATATTATGTGGATGGTCGGCCCGGGCTGGAATTTGATTTTGATCTGGCGTACACCGCGTACCGGAACACGGCCGAGCGATATGAACGCACGCCGAATCATTTATGCCCCGTCCGGCGGACATGTGCCCTTCAGGCCCGATTTGATCCCGCCAATCGGGGAGAGGATCATGCCTACGCCCGGCGTCTGCGACAGCTGCTGCGAACGCAGGCCGTCTGCCGCGATGCAAGCGGCCACAAGAAGCTCCTTTATCACTACCAGTTTTCCCCCGCCGGCACGATGACGCAGAAATAATGCTTTGCTGAGGCTGGAGGCCGCAAGCGCGGGCGGGCTACGATTGAGGTTGAGGATCGCGTCCCCTGGTTATGGAATCCGGATTTCAGGGCTTTGATTAACTCCTTAGCGTAGCGGGGAAATGCTCCTCGCCAGGTTGTGGTCGATGTGGGATGCTTCTTATCGACCCGCCATCGCGGTTGAGAGCATGGAGCAGGTAACCCGGCAACATCACGGGCCATGGTCCGCCATTGTCCAGGCCAAGGTGCTCACGAATGCGGCCGTGCTCAGGCCCGCCCACTGGATACGCGCCCCCGAGGGTGTCGAGTGAAACTAGGGGCATCGACGATGAATCGAGCAGCGTTATCCGTGCCGCTCGGTAGGCCTCGAAAACGAAGCCCGCGCAGCTGAACCGCGTGGTGACGACCACGTCGCCGTTTCTTACCTCCTCACAATGCGGAAGCACGCAGTATCCTTCGAGGATTCTTGAGAGAGCTTCCTGCTCTGCGAGGTGTTTTTCGACAAATACCCGAACCTTGTTCTGCTCATCGTCCGTGAGCTCGGCCCGCCCCACGGCGTCAACTGGTCCCACGGTGTCACCACCATGCAATGGCGGACGCATGTGCACGACCGGCACAGCAGTCGAGGACGTTCCTTCAGTAGCATCGGCCAGCCCAACGTGTTGGACGAAGGAGCCCTGCCTGGAAGGCGCGTCGGGGGTCCCCGCCGGGTACCAACCCAATACGTCGTATCTCAAGATAGTAAGGTTGGGGCTGCCACTCGTCCTCCAGGCCGGCACTGGTCTTTACTCCATTTTTCCGCACTCGGCGCCAAACTTCTTATTGAGCATCTCAGCCAGACACCTCGCGGCATCGGCATTTTTCGGTTCCCACCTATCGTGGAGCTTCCATAAATCATCCTCCACCACCTCGGAAAACCATCGGCAGGATTGCATGGCCGTGTCCACGGCGGTTTCCGCGTGGATGCTGCGCATTGCGA
This sequence comes from Phycisphaerae bacterium, assembly GCA_049965755.1. Classification (GTDB taxonomy): domain Bacteria; phylum Planctomycetota; class Phycisphaerae; order WQYP01; family WQYP01; genus JAJZGD01. Next base: position 18,010 of record JBMFVY010000050.1, read on the forward strand.
CGAGGGCATCAATCGCAAAAGCTGCGGCGGCAGCGTATCCATCGCGCACCAACAATCGCGGTTTTGCGTAGTCATGCACCATTTTGATGAGCTGCCCGGCAAGCCGCGGGAACGGCTCTGAAGCGGATGGCGGGTGCGCCATAAAATGGCGGTAAATCATTTTTACCACCTCGATTTCCAAATTCAGTGGGAGCGGGCTGCGACTATCATCATTCAACAATCCTGCCAGATCATCCATGCGCTCCGTTGGCATGAGGGCCACAAACTTGCGGATTGCACTGCCGACATCCACCTGCCGAATGCGGTAATTGCTGTCGCGATTTTTCTCAATAAAATTCCAGAGTATCGGCAAAAGCTTTTCCCGCTGGCCCGCATCGAACTGCGTCAGTTCACACCGCACCCAGATATCGTCGCGCAATTCCCCTCCTGTTTTGGCCCAACCCAATAGGGTCTGCAGGATATCCTCCGCCGAAGGCTCGTTGCCGGAGACTTCCGCCCTTTGTTCCGCGCCATGTCCCGAGCGGGGCGAATCGAATGATTGGGGATCAGGGGTTGCGGGGAGCGCCCCGGCGGAGCTCAGAGAATCGAGATAATAGATGCGCCAAACGGAAATTTTGGATGGGCTGGGGTACACGTCAGAAGGTTCGCCCGCCAATTTCGCAACCCGCCCGTTGAGCCCGGACGTGCACACCGGTGCTGAATACCGGGCCTCCGGCCAGTCATGCAGGCCATCGTAGGCCGAATACCAGCCCGCCTCTTCAAGCTGGAATTTTTCCATGGTGTAGGGCGAGGCGCCGTTCCGCTGTTCGGCGATGTTCCGCTTGTTGCCTCTTGGCAATCCCACGGTCGACATCACTCATTCTCCCCGCGCGGCGCCACCCGCACTCCAGCGGATGAAAGCAACTCCGAAATGGCCTCACCCTTACCGACTGCCGCCGCCGCAGCCTCCTGCAACGACTTGAGCTGCTGCGGCGTAGCGTTGACCTCCAAGACGCGGCGCTCCCCTTCGGCCGAGGTATATTCCAGGCGTAGCAGGGATATTTGCACCGCTCCCTCGACTTTTTTACGGGTCGCATCAAAGACCGGCCGAATATCGCAGAATATTTGGGCAGCATCAAGCTGGTTGCCGGTAGCGTGAATCAGACTTTCAGATTTGAACTGCCGGGACAGGCAGGCAAAACCGTTAGCCAAGCTGCCGATACGGCGCTTAAGCAACGGCTGAACTTCGTCGGCTGCGCCGCCCAGCTTTGCGGCAGTCAGTGACGGCAACTCTGCCGCGACACCCGGAGCGTCATCCTTGAGATCATAAAACAACTTCGCAAGCCGGAGGATTGATCCCGCCAGCCTGCTGCCCCTGTTTTTGTCCGCGATACGCTCTCCGATTAAACGTTCGAGTGCGGTGCGGTCGCAGAATCCGACGTGTGACGCCAGCGCGGAAGCGAGCGATTCGAATTCCGATTCCGACAGGCCCTTAATCGCGGTGATGTCCGAGATAAAATCGGCATTGTCGACAAGTTTTTCGGCCACGCGTCGGCTCAAAAGTCCCTGTTCCAATTTGATGCCGCCTCCAAATCCCGCCGCTCTCGCTCCGTAGCGGGGCGATTAAACCTAATCTACCAGAGGGTATTATACTGGTGTCCGGGCGCGACGGCCACCGGCGAAGGACGAGCACGTTGCGGCGCAGATGGCTCGCCGGGGGTTTAATTTTTGCGCCAAATCGCTTATCCTCTCCACCTTGATTTTGTAAGCCTCCATGGGAGTATGGACAAATGAAAATACATGAGTATCAGGCGAGAGAATTGCTCAGCAAAGCTGGAATACCCGTTCCGCCGGCCGGGGTGGTTGAGACGGCCGACGCCGCCCGCGATGCGTTTATCCGTAATGGCCTGCCGGTGCAGGTGATCAAGGCGCAGGTATTTGCCGGCGGCCGCGGCAAGGCGGGGTTTGTCAAACTGGTCAAATCGGCTGATGAGGCGTATCAAGCCGCCCATTTCATGCTGAATAACCGGATGGTTTCGGTGCAGACGGGGCCGGAGGGGATCGCGGTGAAAAAGCTGCTCATCGCCGCGGCGGTGGATATTGCCCACGAATATTATGTCGGCCTGGTGCTGGATCGGGCGAAATCCGGCGTGACGGTCATGGCCTCGGCCGAGGGGGGTGTGGAGATTGAAACGGTCGCGGAGAAAAACCCGGAGGCGATTATCCGCCGCACCATGCACCCGACCATCGGCCTGATTCCGTTTGAGGCCCGCAACATCGCTCTGGGAATGGGATTAACCGGTAAGCAGGCGGCGGTGACGGCGGACATTCTGCTGAAGCTTTCCCGTTTCTTTGTGCAATATGATTGCTCCATCGCGGAAATCAACCCGCTGGTGCTTACCAAAACCGGTGAGATCATGGCCATCGACGCCAAACTCAATTTTGACGACAACGCCATGTTCCGTCATCCCGATCTTCAGGCGATGAAAGATGACACCGAGACCGATCCGCTTGAGGTGCGGGCGGCGGCGGCCAATCTGAATTACATCAAGCTTGACGGCGACATTGCCTGTTTGGTAAACGGCGCCGGACTGGCGATGTCCACGATGGATGTCATCGGACTTCACGGCGGCAAGCCGGCGAATTTTCTGGATGTGGGCGGCGGCGTGAAAAAAGAGGGCGCCATCGAGGCGTTCCGCATTCTGCTTTCAGATAAAAAAGTCCGCGGCATTCTGGTGAATATTTTCGGTGGCATCGCCCGGTGTGATCTGATCGCCGAGGCCCTGATTCAGGCGGGTAAGGAAGTCGGCTTCCGGGTGCCGGTGGTGGTTCGACTTGAGGGAACCAATGTGGAAAAGGCACGCGAGATGCTTGCTGCGGCCCGGGGCGATCTGCCCACGCTGCAGTCGGCGACGGACCTCAACGACGCCGCCCGGAAGATTGTTGCAGCAGCCGCAGCCTGATAAGCCGGCAGCCACAGAACAGCAGGAGATAAATATAATATGTCGATATTAGTTGATAAAAACACACGGGTCATCTGCCAGGGGATTACCGGCAGCGGAGGGGGTGCGTTTCACACCAAAGGATGCCTGGATTACGGCACGAAGATGGTCGGCGGAACGAGCCCGGGAAAAGGGGGCACCAAGGACGCCAACGGCCTGCCGGTGTTTGATACCGTGGAACAGGCGGTACGGGCACTGGGTGCCACGGCCAGCATGATCTTCGTGCCGCCGCCGTTCGCTGCTGACGCCATCTGCGAAGCGGCCGCCGCGGGTATTAAACTCATCGTCGCCATTACCGAAGGTATTCCCGTGCTGGATATGGTCAAGGCCAAGAGTTATCTGGCGGGGTTTCCGGATGTCATTCTCGTCGGGCCCAACTGCCCCGGCGTGATTACGCCGGGCGAATGCAAGATCGGCATCATGCCCGGCTACATCCATCAGCCGCCCACGGCGGGGAAGAAGAATGTCGGCATTGTGAGCCGCTCCGGCACGCTTACCTATGAAGCCGTCTGGCAGACCACGCAGATGGGTTTTGCCCAGAGCACGTGCGTGGGAATCGGCGGCGACCCGGTCAAGGGGCTGGAATTTATCGATGTCATCCGGATGTTTCAAAATGATCCGCATACCGATGCGATTATCATGATCGGTGAAATCGGCGGCACGGCCGAAGAACAGGCGGCGGCGTTTATCAAGGATCATGTGACCAAGCCGGTGGCCGGGTTTATTGCCGGACGCACCGCCCCGCCGGGCAAGCGTATGGGACATGCCGGAGCGATCATCAGCGGCGGCGAAGGCACGGCGGAAAGCAAGATTGCCGCCATGCGCGGCGCGGGGATTGTGGTGGCGGATTCACCCGCCGACATGGGTAAGGCGCTGGTGCAGGCCGCGAAGAAATAAATTGCCGTGTTCGGTGCCGATGGTCATCTGAAGTTTTTTGGCAGGTTCACCGCCATGGAAGGCCCACAGGTTAAAGCGCTTGCCGACCGGCTTGCCGAACGGGTTCTCGGCCGCCGAATCGACCGCATCGATGTGCCGGCCGACCGCTGGCAGGCCAATGTGCTGCTCAAACACTGCGCCGGCCGCAATATTAAATCCATCACATCCCGCGGCCGATGGCTGATCTGGGATTTCAGCCACGGCATCAGTTGGGCCTGCTTTCCGCTGCGCCGATGGCGCTGGTCGATGGCCCTGAGCCAGGATCGGCAGGCGGAGATACGACCGCTCTCGAAGGCGGTCGGCCGACGGCCGCTGCTTAAACTCTCCTTTGCCAATCAGGATGTGTTGACCCTCTCCGGGCGGCCGATTTTTCTGGTGCTGATGACCGATGCGGTAGCCCGGCATCCGAGCCTGCGCGACCTGGGCCCCGACATTCTCGATCCGTCACTCACCATCTCGCAGTGGGCACAGAGGATTCGGGCGGCGGCGGCAAAAAATATCTGCCACGCGCTGATGAACCCGGCCATCGCCTGCGGCATCGGCAATGAGCTGAAATGCGAAACGCTTTTTGCAGCCCGGCTGCATCCGGCGACACCGATTTCTTCGCTGCCGATGGAGGATTTGGAACGGTGTCTGCATACCGCACGGGAACTGGCGCTGGCCGCATACCGGCGTGCGATGGGCAGTCCATTTCCCATGCACGATCAGCCGCGGGTTTATGATCGGGCAGGCGAACCGTGCGACCATTGTTCAACGCCTATCGAAGCGGATCACAGCGGGCACGACGGGCACTGGAGCTGGTATTGCCCCACGTGTCAGGCACGGGCGGAGGAGATGACGCTTTTCAGTAAGCTCCCGTTTTCGCAGCGGGATTGGCGGCTGGAAAAGCAGAACGCGGGTACCAGTCCGATCAGCGGACCACGGCCGCCGGCGGCACATTAGCCCGCAAAGTCCCGGGGGCGAAAACCAGCGCTTCTCGGGAAGTTGGTGCTCCCCGTTATCTCATAGTCAGGCGATCAGCTCATCGACGCGTTGGCGTTTGGTATCCCAGCCACCACCGTGGTAGATAACCGGCAACCGCAGGGAAAGAGGCAGAGAATCCGGTTTTACCGCAGGGGGCCATTCAGGTGGTTAGTCGGCACATTTATTTGCCGCATCGCTGCCCGAGCTGATGAGCCACAACTATCGCAAATGCGAGCCGGTGGATTCATTCCACCGGTCTCCACCGCAGCTAATAACTGCCAACCGAGAATCCGGTTTAACTGCAGGGGACGCAGTGGAACGCAGAGGTAATTGTTGCCGCGGCCGCAGGCCAGCACATGCGACCATAACGCGGCCTCGGAATTCCTGTTACTGCAAAAATCATAACGCGCGGGGGATTGTGACGGGAAGGCCGCCCTCACGCCCGGGCTCCGGCAGCATCCCAAGCGCCCTATTTACCACGGCTGCCTGCGGATGAGCCGAACCCAACCACACGGGCCTTGTGCCCCGCTTCCACCCGTTTCGCCCAGCGAAACATCCGATGCTTGTCCCCGCCGCATTGTTTGACGATCCGCCGCCGTGAGGCGCGAACCCGTTCTACCACTGCATCATCTTTGAGTTCAGCCATCGTCAGTCTCCGTAAGCAACAGGTCCGGTGTCGTCACGATCGGTACGGCCAAGCCGAGTTCGGTGTTGATCAGTTGCAGATGCCGGGCTTTGTTGGCGTTGGCCAGGTGCCGACAGTTCCAAGTCAGCACGAAGTGCATACCGTAGTACGAGGCCGTGGCCAGGTGATACGCATCACCGAGCGGCATCAGCTTCCGCCGCACGTAAGCGGATACGATATCTTCGATCTCCGGCACGACTTCGAGCAGGTTGAGCGTTTCGGCCAGGGCCAACGCTTCGGCCCGACCCGGGTATTGCCCCTCCTGCAACTCACCCATGACGAATGCCGAACCGTACAGGCGATAATGCCGCCGCTCGCTGCGCCACCACCGCCGCGTGCTCTCCCGGCGGGCAACCATCTCCGGCTCGGGGCGGACCTCGTAATAGAAGCTCGGGATGGTCGTCTCGATATAAACCGACCTCTTCATACCATGATTATTCTACCACATTTGAAGCGGCAGCGGCCCAAGGTGAATGCCGGCGCGGAAGGCCCTCGTGCCTTATTACCGCTGCTGCGACGGCCGCGCGGTGGTACGGCAATGCGTGCGCTGCTCCGCTAATGTAAACCTCCTGCCCGGTTGAACCGTCGATCTGCTCCTGAAAATCCAATCGACAGATCAGAATCTACCCGACGCAAAAATCCCCCCGGATGTACCTCGTCAGAGGTATAGGCTCAATCCGCTCTATACAACCGCCACCGGTGGGAGATCGGGGCAAGTCGCCGCTACGGCGACATCGGCAACCTCCGCGCGCACGCCTACCACGCCAGCGCCCGATACATCCAAAAACTGCGCCTCAAGCCCATGCCGGCCACGGTGCCACCGCTACGCCCGCGATCGGCGGCGAACTGCGGCAGCAAGCTGATAGGGCCTAATAGGATTGGACAACTAAACCGGCAATATTTTCAAAATGGCGCCTATTCCGCGTAAGCAGCACCTGGCCATGG
>JBMFVY010000051.1:0-24255 GCA_049965755.1 Phycisphaerae bacterium
GCGGTCTGGCGGTGGGGGAAGGGCACGACCGGATGATTCATACGCTGAACGGTATCTGCCCGCATATGCCGACGGACAAGCCCCGGTATCTGATGGGGGTGGGGTATCCGAAAGATATCATTGAAGCCGTCAAACGCGGCGTGGATATGTTTGATTGTGTTTTGCCGACACGTAACGGCCGCAATGGACTGGCCTTTACTTCGCAGGGGGTTTGCCGGTTACGCAACGCACAATATGCACTGGATAAACGGCCGCTGGATGAGCATTGCGATTGCATGTGTTGCCGCGGTTTCAGCCGGGGGTATCTGCGGCATCTGTTTTCGGTGGGGGAGATGTTGGGCCCGACGCTGGTATCGATTCACAACGTGCGGCATTTTCAGCGCTTGATGCTGGACATCAGGGCCGCAATTAGGGACAATAACCTTTCTGTACTTGTCGGGCCGGATATACCCACGGCAGTGGAACAAGTGGAAGAGTCGGCCTGATGAGGCGCCTTCGGGGACTTATTTGAGCATCCCGCGGCGCAGCGGCGAGCGTCCCTGCGTGCCGCGCAGTTGAGGTAGATGAGGTAGGCGAGTTTTTTGCTTGGAGATAAAAGCATGCATATGCGATTGAGTTTTTTGGTTGCGGCGATTTTGGGCCTGGCGCTGCTCGGTGCCCCCGCTGCAAGTTATGCCGCGGCGACGGCCACTCCGATTAATGGGGCGGTTCCGGTCTCCGCTGCACCCGCCCCGGCTGCAGGCGGAACAGCAGCACCCGTCACCGCCGTGCCGGCACCAAGTGCGGGCAGCGGCAAAGCTGCGATGGCTTCGGCTGCGGCTAAGGCAAAAGCGGGCGTCAAAAGCACCACTCAGCCATCCGATCAGAACGCCGGTGGATCCATGCTCTCGACCTTGGCGTGGTTTGCGATCCCGCTGGGCATTGTGTATCTGCTCATTCTGATGCCAAAAAGCCGCGAAGATAAGCGTCGGCGGAAGATGCTCAGCGAACTCAAACGTGGCGATCGAGTGGTGACCACCGGCGGAATGATCGCGTCGGTGATCGATGTGCGCGATTCTGAAGTGGTGCTGAAGGTGGACGAATCGGCCAATGTCAAAGCCCGCTTTACCCGGGCGGCCATTGCGGCGGTGCTGCCTGATTCGTCCGGGGCGCAGCCGGAAGAAAAGGCACCGGAAAAAAAGAAATAATTTTCCTGTAGTGCGCCTGTCGATACCGGCGCGCTGCATCCTGGCATTTAATCCTCGGTGGAGCGGTGTAAGCGGTTCATGAAACAAAACCTTGGTTTTCGATTCATTCTGATATTTGCCACCATCGCCATGGCGGTGTTGTGCATTTATTTCAACGGCATCCGCGGCGGTATTGATCTTTCCGGTGGTACGTCGCTGGTCTATCAGCTCAACGTGCCCAAGAATTACCATGGCAGCACCAGTCAACTGGCGCAGCAGGTTATTTCAGTTCTGCGCAAACGCGTCGATCCGGACAACGTCTACAATCTCGTCTGGCGGGTGCTTACCGGAAACCGGATTGAAATTCAGATGCCGCTGGCCAGCGCCAAATCGCGTGTCGCCCAGACGCGATATCAGAAACTTGTGCATGAACTTGAACGTGGAAACATCGAACCATCGCAGATTCACGCCGCCTTAGCCGCCACCGGCGCCCGACGCGAAAAAGAACTGGCCGAACTCGCCGGCGGCGATAAAAAGCGTCTCGCGCTGTTGCAGAAATTGGCGGTGGTCAACGACGAATTCAACCGCGTGGAAAAGGAAACCTCGGCGTACAAGAATCCGCTGGATGTCCCCACCAAATTGGTGAAACAGCTTCGGGCTGCTACAAAGGCCCGCACTCGAGCACTCGATGCGGTGCTGGCCTTAAATGTCAATGTGCAGAATCTTGCAGGCCTGCTGGCCACGGACTATGCCCGGCCGACAAAAAATATTCAGAAGGATATCTTAGCCGTTATTGCCGCCCATCCTGATCGCGCATCGCTTATCAAAAAGCTTCAGGCGGCCTACATCTATCTGCAGAAGCACAGCGGCGGACTCAACAACCCCGCGGAACTGGAGCGTCTGCTGCGCGGTTCCGGCGTGCTGGATTTCCGCATTACCTATCCGATGACCAACGCCTCGGTGACGGCGATTGCCCAATTGAAAAAACGCGGCCCCAACCGCGGCTTTACACCCGCTGGCACCGGCTGGTTTCCCATTGATCCCCGTGATGGGCACAGCCTGATCAAGATGCAGGGAGATCCTGAATACACCATCGGGCGCTATGAAGGCAAATATTACATCCTTCTCTACACCACGCCGCAGAAAGCCCTTACTCACGGTGACGGACGCCAGCACTGGAAAGTTTCACGCGCCGAACTCACCAGCGACCCCAACAGCGGCGAGCCGGTGGTGGACTTTACTCTCGATAACGCCGGCGGCGCCTACATGGGTGAACTCACCAGCCACAACCTCCAAAAGCAGATGGCCATTCTGCTGGACGGCAAGGCGATCACGGCGCCGACCATCCAAAGCACCATTCACAGCAACGGCATGATCACGCTCGGTGAGCCCAGCGCTACGCAGCCGATCTCGTCCATTGAAAAGCAGGGTGAAATCCTGGTCCAGACGCTCAACGCCGGTTCGCTCCCCGCCACTCTCCAGTCGCAGCCGATCTCCGTCTACACCATCGGCGCAACACTCGGCGCGGATAATCTTCGCGCCGGGCTGCACAGTGCGGTGATTGCGGTCATCGTGGTGCTGCTCTTCATGTTTACCTATTACACCATCACCGGGGCCTTTGCCGATATCGCCCTGCTGCTGAACCTGCTTCTGACCCTCGGCGTGATGGCCCTGATTCATGCCACGTTTACCCTGCCCGGTATCGCGGGCGTGGTGCTTACATTGGGTATGGCGGTGGACGCCAACATCCTGATCAACGAACGCATCCGCGAAGAACTGCGCAAAGGTGCCTCGCTGTGGCTGGCCGTCAAACAGGGCTACGACCGCGTGTTCTGGACCATTTTTGACGCCAACCTCACCACTTCGCTCACCAGCATGGTGCTCATTGCCGTCGGATCGGAAGATGTCAAAGGCTTTGGTGTGACGCTGCTGATCGGTCTGGCGGTACACATGTTCACTGCCCTGTTCGTCACCCGCACGCTGATGATTACCGCCATCCGCTTCGGTGTGATGAAGCAGATTGATGATCTTTCGGTGAAAGAATATTTCCGCGATCTCTTCACCTTCACCTGGCTCAAGGGACGCTGGCCCTTCATGCGGGTTTTTACGCTGACCAATTTTGACTGGATCGGCAAACGGTATTTCTTCTGGGTGGTTTCGGGCTGTCTGATTGTCGGCGGCATCGTCACCTTCATCGCGCGCGGAAATAAAAAATACGATACTGAATTCAATGGCGGTACACAGATCACCCTGCAGCTTAAACCGGGCGTCACCATGCCGGTTTCGCAGGTGCGGCGCCGCGTCGAGGCCATTGGGCGAAAAATCCCCGCCCTCAAGGCTCTGCAGCATGCGACGGTCTATTCACTCGGATCGCATCACGATCAATTTCAAATCATCACCAGCATCGTCAATCCGCCCGGCAAAGCCGGCATTAAGCCCGGGCCGACCTCCCATACGCCCGTCGGAATGCTGACCCACGCACTTGAGGTGGCGTTTGCCAAAGAGATCAAGGTGACAAGAAGGCTGTCATTTACCGACGTGAATCTCTCATCCAAGCGGATATCCACGCTGGTAAACCACGGCATCGTCATGCCCATCACGCATAACAGCCTGGCCCAGCTCGCCCCCGGATTACCGAACGTGGATGTGAGTGATTATCGGGGCGGTGTGGCGATTGTGCTGCAGAATATCTCCCCGGCGGAATCTATTCATTCCATGACTCAGCGCATCACCAACATGAGCGAAGAACCCGATTTTGCTAATATTGAATATCGACCCTTCAAGGTTATTCCGCTGCAATACGCCGTCGGTGCCACTGCCGGAACCAAGGCGGCGCATCATCCGGCCGTAACTTCCGCGGTGGTGGTGGCGGTGGATCCCAATCTGCTCTATGACTCCAACAGTGAGGCCGTCATTAACGCTTGGACGAAGAAAGTGGCGGCGCCGCAGTGGCGGATCGTGCGAACGGCCCTGACCACCTCCGGCGGACTTGCCGGCATCACCAGCTTTGCGCCGCAGGTCGCCGCCGAGGCCCGCCTCAACGCCGTCGCGTCGGTTCTGATCTCGCTGTTCCTGATTGTCATCTATGTCTGGCTGAGATTCGGCGGCATCCGTTACGGCTTCGGCGTCATCTTCTCGCTGGTGCATGATGCCGTGGTGGCGGTGGCGGCCACGGTGCTGGCGGTATACATCCATGAAACCGTCATCGGCAAATTCCTGCTGGTGGACAATTTCAAAATCAATATGACCATGATCGCCGCCTATCTGACCATCATCGGGTATTCCGTCAATGACACCATCGTGATCTTCGACCGCGTGCGTGAAAATCGCGGCCGGGCCAAACAGCCGCTGACAGCCAAACTGGTCAACGATTCCATCAACCAGTGCTTCGGCCGGACGGTCTGGACCACCTTTACCGTGTTCGTGGTGGTATTAATTCTTTATGTCTTCGGCGGTGCAGGGGTGCACGGCTTCGCCTATGCGATGCTGATCGGTGTATTTACCGGTGCCTACAGCACACTGGCCATCGCCTCGCCCATGCTGCTGCATGTGAAGGATAAACCCGCCAAAACGGATAAAGCACTTCCGGGGGGCAACGACCGGCCGGCGATTACCGAAGGAACCGTCGGCTGACGGCCGCGAAAAGCCCAAAAAATCCTCCAGAATAGCAGGCGACGCAGCGCGGCTTGCAGGTTGTCAAAATTCCGCTTTTTCGGCTATATTGCAGGGCGTCGCGGGCAGCACGAAAATGCCGAAATTGCCGCATGGGATGCGGTTTTTGAGCAACTGAAAACCGCTGCCGCCGTGATCTGTGCATGGAGCATCAATGGCGAAGGAAAAGCCGGAAGTTAGTGCCGTTTATGATGAATCCGCCATTCAGGCGCTGAAAGGTCTCGACCCGGTCCGCAAACGACCCGGCATGTACATCGGGGATACCACCACACGCGGACTCCATCACCTCGTCTGGGAAATCGTCAATAACAGCGTCGATGAAGCGATGGCCGGCCATTGCGACAGCATCTGGGTCACAATCTATCCCGACGGTTCGATCAGTGTGGAGGATGACGGCCGCGGAATTCCCGTGGGCATGCATCCGACAGAAAAAAAATCGACGCTGGAAGTGGTCATGTGCGATCTGCATGCCGGCGGCAAATTCGGCGGCGGCGGATATAAAGTCTCCGGCGGACTCCACGGCGTGGGCGCCTCGGTTGTCAATGCACTTTCAGAATGGACCACCGTCGAAGTGAACCGCGACGGCAAACACCACACCATGACCTTTGAACGGGGCGTAAAAAAAGGAAATCTCAAGGTCGGTGCCGCCACCCAGCGCACCGGCACCAAGGTGACCTTCAAACCGGACCCGGAGATCTTTGCCGATACCAACTTTGATTATGACCGCATCGTCACCCGCTGCCGCGAATTGGCGTATCTGAATGAAGGTCTTGCGTTTTTCATTTCCGATGAACGCACCGGCCGGAAGGATGAATTCAAATATACCCGCGGCATTGTGCAGTTCGTCAAACAGCTAAACGAAGGCAAGCAGGTGGTGCACAGCCAGGTGGTCTATCTGGAAAAGACGGAAGCCGATAAGGAAAATCCGCTTTCCATTCAGGTGGCCCTTCAATACAACGACGGGTACGCCGAGAGCCTGCACAGTTTCGCCAACAACATCAATACGCCCGGCGGCGGCACGCATCTTTCGGGGTTTAAGACGGCCCTGACGCGTACACTTAATTTTTATGCAAAATCCAATAATGTGATCAAGGATGAAAAGGAGCTCCCCAACGGAGATGATCTGCGCGAGGGGCTCTGTGCCGTCATCTCCGTCAAGGTGCCCAATCCGCAGTTTGAGGGGCAGACCAAGGATAAACTCGGTAACGGCGAGGTGGAGGGATTCGTCTCCAGCGCCGTCAATGAAGCACTCGGGAGCTGGCTTGAAGAGCATCCCGCCGATGCCAAGCGGATTATCCAGAAAGGCATCCTCGCCCGCCAGGCACGCGAGGCGGCTCGCAAAGCCCGCGAGCTGACACGAAAAGGGGCATTGAGCAGCGGCGGCCTGCCCGGAAAACTCTCCGACTGTTCCAGCCGCGACATGGAATCCACCGAGCTGTTCATCGTTGAAGGGCAGTCGGCAGGCGGAACCGCCAAGAGCGGACGCGACCGCGTGTTTCAGGCCATCCTCCCCATCAAGGGAAAAATTCTCAACGTGGAAAAAGCCCGCGTCGACAAGATGCTCGGCAATGAAGAAATTCGCACCATCGTGCAGGCGCTGGCCTGCGGCATCGGGGCGAGCGATCTGGATTTAACCAAGCTCCGCTACGGCAAGCTGGTGATCATGACCGACGCCGACGTGGACGGATCACACATCCGTACCCTGCTGCTCACCTTCTTCTACCGGCAGATGAATGCGCTGATCCGTGAAGGGCGCGTCTATATCGCCCAGCCGCCCCTTTATCAGGTAGCGCGAAAGAAGCATGTGGAATATGTTCGCAATGAGGCGGCGATCCGAAAAACCTACCTCGATCTTGGCGTGGACGGAACATCGCTCTTCATCCGCGACAAAAAGGGAAATGATGCCACGTGTCTGAAGGGGGCGGATCTGAAAAAAGTGGTTCAGATGCTCGAGCAGGTGGATGATCTGGCCCGCATTGCCGATCGCCGGGGCATCCCGTTTGCCAAACTGCTTGATCTGCGTCGGGCGCACGGTAAATTGCCGCAGTATCATGTGATCCTCGATTCCAGCGAGCATTTCTTTTTCTCCAGCGAAGAATATGAGGCGTTCGGCGAGCAGCACGGTTTGGATGAACTGCAGGATAAAATCCGGGCGTTTCAGCCGGCTGACAGAAATGGCGACGACGGTGGCGACAAGGTAACGAAAGCTCAGATTGAAAAAGCGGCGGAAGAACGCCGTGCCGCGATGCGCAGGCTCGTCAAAAATGAAGAACTGCACGAAGTCCGTGATCTTGAAAAATTATTTGAAAAGCTCGCCGAAGCCGGTCTGCCTATTGATGATTATCTGCTCAAGATTGAAGAACTCGACAGCGGCGAAACCAAAATGACCCGCTACCGGATTGAAAACGGCGATGACTTCAAACGCGAAATCGCCGGCCTTTCCGCCATCGTGCCGACCATTCATGAAATCGCCAAGCAGGGCATCGAGGTTAAGCGCTTCAAAGGACTGGGCGAAATGAACGCCGAACAGTTGTGGGAAACCACCATGGACCCGTCGCGTCGCAGCCTCCTGCGCGTCACGTTGGAAGGGGCGGGCAATGCCGAGGCGATGTTCAGCATTTTGATGGGCGAAGAAACCGAACCGCGTCGGCAGTACATCGAAGACCACGCGCTGGAAGTCCGCAATCTGGATGTTTAGGATTGTGCCTTTGTGAAGGCTGCGTTCAAGGTGCTCAGGTCGACGGCGGAGTTATGGACTCATGGGCGGCAGAAACAGGGCGGCGACCCGATCCCAGTCGGCAGAGCGCTAACTTTTCTGCGTCTGTTTCCAAATCTGCGGTAGGCAAGATTATTTCATTATATGTCGGCAGGATGCCCAAGCCGTTTTAACGTCTCCGTCGGCTGCGCCGCGCGAGCAGAACCGGCGCACCGACCAGCAGCAGCGACAGGGCGGCCGGCTCCGGAACCGGGTTATCCCCTGCCATGATCAATCCGAGCTGCGAATTCGGTTGATCGATCGTCATCCAGTTGAACGCCGCCGCGTTCACGGTATCCAGGTCCACCGTAGCACTGGGCTCAAAGAAATTCATGCCCAGATCGCCATCAAGCGTTAATGATGTTTTGGTCGTCGGATCGGTGACGGTGACGTCCAGCACTTCAACAGGCGCATTTTGGAAAGTAATGGTGGTTCCCTGTTTGGTCTGAAGCGAAAGCGAACTCAAATAAAACCCTGCGGCCGTGATGGAACTGCCGCCCGCTCCGCCCAGGGGAATGGTAAATTGATCGGGCACGACCTTGCCTGTGGCGGCATATACCAGAACCGGGCTGGAGGTGCCGTAGGTACCGGCTTCATATTCGACACCCAGCTTGGCGGCCATTGCCTGCGAGATGAAAGAGGACGCTGCGCCCGTATCGAGGAGGAAGCTGCCGGTGGCGGACGCATTATTAAAAGCGATTGTCACCCCGGGGGGTGCGTTGGTTTGAGTCTGACCGTTGAAGGCCATCACCGGGTTGGCGCCGATGAACGGGTTTGGGGCGTACGTGGCGCCGGTGGCGCCGGTCGGCGAGACGGATGTAAATTGCTGAAACGATGCATAACTCAGCCCCACCTGATACGTGGTGGGCACAATACCGGGATTGGTATTGAGTGTTGACGGATTAAACGGTGTGCCCGGGGCATATACGTAGGTCTGGGTTTCGCCCACATTATTGAGATTGGCTAAATTATTCGCCGGGCCGATATTGAGCACGGTAACCTTCCCGTCCATAACCGGCATGCCCATGATGTCGGTGCCACCGGTGAGCAAACTGGTCGAGCTGGGCTTTTCAGTCAACTCCAGATTCGCCGGGCCGATGGTGTTGCCGAAGCTGCTCAGCGGTGGGGCGGTGCCGCCGGCAATCTGATCAGTATTAGCGCTGAACGGCGCGGTGGAAATATCGTAGCCGGAACTTGAGACGTAGAACGGCGTGCTACCGCCGATGGCCACATCATTAAATACAACATTCTGCCCGTTAACGGTAGCCGGGCTGATACCCAAGTTATTCCACGTGCTGTTGCTGAGCAAAATGCTGCTCGTGCCGGTGTCCAAATAGGCTTGGATGACAGAATAGCCACCGCTCGTCGCCAAAACCGTGCCGTTCGATGGTTTGGTGATGATCGCATTGATCTGCGGTTGGTCGGCCGCAACCGGCAGTACGCCTGAGATATCCACCGAGCCGGCGAAACTTACGGGCGCCGTGGCTCCGAGAATTCCGGCGGCTGCTAAAGTTGCAAGCAAGGCAGACTTTCGCATGGTTGAGCGAAATGTTGCGCAGAGCAGGTCCATGGACGTTTCCTCCGTCTAAAAAGCCGAACTGCTCTGCTTACTGGCCTCCGATTAGCGGATTGTAGCGGAAACGCGTGGGGAGCCAAAGCAGTAAAACGAGAACGGTTTTGCAAAAGGCGGCGGTGTGCAGCTTATCGCATGGTCGGCCAGCTTGGTTTGTCATGATGGGCCCGTGGCGAATGCGGCGATTGGGAATATACTCTCATGGATGAAAAAAGGCGCAAAAGCCCCGAAAAAATCGGACCATGACGGCGGCAAACTATCGCCGCGGATCGATAATCGTCGGGCTCGTTTCGACTATGAAGTCGTCGATACCGTAGAGGCGGGCATCGCACTGCTGGGCAGCGAGGTGAAATCCGTTCGTAACGGCCGGGTGCAGCTTGCCGGCGCATTTGCCCTGATTCGAGGCCGTAATGTGGTGCTGGTCGGGTGCCACATTGAAGAATATGAACAGGCCAATCGCCTCAATCATGACCCCACACGCTGGCGAAATCTGCTGCTGCATCGGCGCGAAATCCGTCGCCTTTCGCAGGAACTTGCCAAGCAGCCCGGGTTAACGCTGGTTCCGCTGGAAATTTACTTTAAGCACGGCTTCGCCAAGGTGCGCCTCGCACTGGCCCGGGGAAAAACGAAATACGACAAACGGCAAACTATAAAAGACCGGGATGCGCGGCGGCAGATGGATCGCGCCATGCGGCGCGAGTGATCGCGTCTGGCAGAGCCTGATGTGCACCGGTGCGTGCCCGGCACCCAGCCTACGTGCCGCTTGAAGCGTGTTTCAGCGTTTCCATGAAATGGGCGACTATACAATCTGAGGACGAGATGGCCCAGCAGGATCGGTGGACTTACTTTCCGCCGATGGAGTGTTGGTTCCACTTACGGAGGCCAGGGGCGGGGCACTGATGACGGTACCCGCCTGCAGGGGCGGAGACGTTTCCATCGCCTTGCCGGATTTCGGGCTCCATGAAACCATGCCGATTTTGAATGCCACGATAACCAACCACGCAAACAGTACCATATAAAGGGCCAGCGCCATGGTCGTCGGGATCAGCACAATAATAAATGCAAAGCCGACAAATGCGATCGCAATCAGATAACTGAGCAGGGCCGCCTTTTTAACGGACAGTCCGCGTCTGAGAAGGAAATGATGAAAATGTCCGGCATCGGGCGAAAAAATCGGACGTCCTGCAAGCTTGCGGCGGACAATGGCCAGCAGGGTATCAAGCATCGGCAGGCCGAAAATAATAACCGCCGCCAGGAACCAGCGGAAAATCCCATCGTTGCCGAAAAGCAGGATCATGGCTCCACAGACAAAGCCGAGGAACATGCTGCCGGTATCACCCATAAAGATGCTGGCCGGGTTGAAATTAAAGGGTAAAAAGCCGAGCACGGAGCCCAGCAATGCCATTGAGATGGTTATTCTTGCCGGGTTCAGCGAAGCGATACTTGCGGAACTGAGCCCATGAGCCGCCAGATAAACTGAAAGCAGCAGATAGCCGATCGCCATGATGCTGGTGACGCCACTGCACAGACCATCCATACCATCGAGCAGATTAAGCGCGTTGCACGCCCCCATGATCACCACGACGGTGGCGACGGCACTGAATATGCTCGCGATGCTCATGTAGGTGTTCGGCATGAGGGCGGGAAAATTCATGATCCAGTGGTGGCGAATAAGCGGAGCAACAACCATGTTGGCAAGGTCGATTCGCGGCCCGATAAAGCCCTGCCGGTTCACGCTGAGAAAGTAGAGCAGTCCGGCCCCCAGGAATTGCCCCAAGAGCTTGAGTCGGGGGGCCAGCCCGTAAACGTCATCAAAAAGACCGAACAGCATGACGGTGCCGGCGCCAAAGATCACTCCCGGCGGTACCTGCGCTGCCGTCACGATCGATGGATCATGTACTGCGGGTCGTATCGCGCTGGATACCAATATCCCGGCCAGCCAGCCGAGAAATGTGGATACCCCACCGAGGTAGGCAACCGGGCGGACATGAATTTTTCGATAACCGTCCGGTTCATCAATCACTCCGTAACGGATGGCGAGAAAGCGCATCAGCGGTGTCAGGCACAATGTGACGACGAACGAGACAAAAAAAACCGGCATGTACGGTTCAATGACGCTCACGGAAGAATTATCTGCAAGCATCAACATGTTTATGCCGACCTTCCAATCGCCATGAATTTAGGGTACTTCATTCCCGCGGCATGAGTACTCGCTCTCTCGCGGGTCGCCCCACCTGACACTATAACTTTGAATTGAATAAGTTCCAAATTGGAATTCCCAAAAATCAACCACGCCATCAACGCGGATATATCGGACATAATCGCTGCGGCAATGAGTCCGAAAGGATAGAAAGCGTCCGCATAATCGTAAACGGCGAAATTGGGGGATTTACGCGTTATTTTACCCGTGCCGCCGAAATTGAAAGTAAAAAGCAAATTTTGTACCGTAAAGAGCCGCGACTTTGTCACAAGCCTGCATATTTCCAAGATTGTCGCTTCGGAACATGGTCGCTCAGCCAAGTTACGACAGGTTATGAGTCGTTTGAGGTTGATTTGCTTGATTGATGTCAATACTCTTAAATCCGCAAAATTCAGGGCCACGCCGCCCGGTTTCTGCGGTAGAATCCGCAACTGTGATGGCGTGCAAGCGTTATACCTGTATGAGTTTCGGATGGCATCATGGCTGAGCCCAATGCGGCGACGAAACAATTTGAATCGGCCGTTGCCGCCAATATGGCTCGCCTGATTGGTTTGGCACGTTCGATGCTGGGCGGCCAGGTACGCGATGCCAAGCAGGCGGAAGATTTGGTGCAAGATGCCCTGCTGAAACTCTTCCGCTACCATGCTCGCTATGACTGGTCGGATGGTGGTTGGTCGCTCATGGCCAAGGCGGTATCACGAAACGTGATCAGTTGCCGCCGCCGCAAGCTGGGCCAGTCGCTCGATGCCGATGCCGCGATGATGGATTCTCTTGGTGAGGATCAAGACCCGGCGACGATTCCCATGACGCGGGAGGCGATTGAACTGGTGCGGCAGTATATGGCCGGCCTTCCCGACAACTGGCGGCAGGCGATGGTACTCAGAGAGCAGCAGGAGATGGGGTACCGGGAAATTGCCGAGGTCATGAATGCGACTGAGGCCCAGGTTAAGACGTGGTTGCACCGTGGTCGCCTGCGGCTGGGAGAGCTGCTTCGAGAGCACATGTTGGAGAAATAGTATCGATGCGGTGGATTTATTCATGAGGAATTGCATGTGAAGACCACCGTTCGGCCGAGATATTTCCCCGGGCAATCTGGGTGGCCCGACGGACTTTTTAGGTTCCCAGACGCACGAAAGCGGGTGTAATATGGAAAATAATCTCAAAGAACTGATTCACGCGGTGTTGGACGGCGACGCTACGGAGCAACAGCAGCACGAAATCGATCAGCTTACCGGGGATTCCGAATTTGCGGCTTTATTGGCCCATGAAAAATCTCTACGCGAACTTCGCAAGCTGGCCTGGCAACTCGATATGCCGTCCGAGGATGAAGCACGCCGACAGACCGATCAGCTCATCGCCGCCATGCACACATCATCGGATGCCAATGCCGGTCAGGTGCGAATCATTAAGTTCCTGCGGGTATCGGCCGCCGCCGCTGTCCTGGCGTTGACCGCAGCAGGCGGATATCTGGTTGGACGGGCGAAACCGATGGCGCCGGCGCACGCGACAAAAACACCCATCGTCGGCTATACGGTGGATATCACCATGCAGAATGGCACGCGTGTTTCACAGACATTTACGACGTTTCAGCAGGCGGAAAAGTTTGTGCAGGCGTATCGGCTTGAACAAAAAATGGCGCCGAGCCGGTCAACACCCAAAGTACAGGTGGCCAGTGAGGGCATCTTTTAATATGGCGGAGTATAAACGGGCATGAACCGAGTTACGCATCACACCCGTCTGGCCGCCGGAGGATTGTTGATCCTGGCGCTCTGGGCATCCGGAGGAATCCGCCTGCAGGCGAACCCGGCGTCGGATTACACCGGTCACCGAACCCCTCCGTCCATGCCGCAGGCGGCCGCTTTTGACCGCGAGACGCGCCGCATGTTTGATTATGTGGCACACTCCCTGGTTGAGGTGCATTTGAGCCGCGATATCAGTCAGATGCTGCCCCCGAATTTACGCCGTCGATTTTCAAACTGGGAAAAGCGCTGGGTGATGGATCACCATTTCCGGCCGATGGGGCCGAGAACTTTCGGTCGCGGGGTCCCCGCCATTACCATCGAACCCGATGTCGATCATGGACACCACGCTGAAAAGCATGGCCATGATGCAGATCGCTGGTTGGCACGGTTGAAGACCCATCCTATCGGACAACTGTTTCTCCTCCAGCGATTTTTGATCACTAAGCTTCACGCCTTCGGCAACCCGCATCTGATGCCGATACTTCAAGCGGTGCACCTCAGAATTCAATCCTATCACACCGGCATGCGCAATCGAGTCTATGGGCTGGTCACCGGGCGACATGGGCATGTATTGGCTCTGAGCATCCTCGGCGCCGGCACGCCGGGCGAGACAATACTGGTCACGACGCCCGACGGCCGGGTATGTCGTGCTTCGATCCTTGGAGTAGATTTTCGCCACGACATCACCGAACTTCAGTTACCCAAAGCGGTACATGTACCCGGAATTGCTCTTGCACCCAAGTTACCCCGCCAGGCGGAGACGGTTTTGGCCATCAATGGATCGGCACCGGGAATAAAATGGATGCAGTTGTGCGATCAGCGGACTTGGAGGCCGCATGGGCGACATCGGTCACGTATTGCCAAAAACAATCGCCGTCCGCAGCGTGGTCGGGCGGTGCGAATTGGCAACTTTTTTCAAGCCATCAATTCACCGCAGTTTTTCATTGATGTCAAAGGTCGTCTGACCGCCGTTTCCAGTAATAACAGCGATTTGGTCGCCGGTGGAAAATTCTCCATTCTGAGGCAGTTTATTACCACGGGCTTTACATCCGGTCCGCAGTTCGGTGTTAAATATCGATTTTTGCCGATGAAATCGCCTCTTCGCGCCCGCTACGCCGCACTCGGATCCCAACCCGCCGCTGAAGTTCAAAGGGTGCTTCCCCACTCGGCCGCCCGTCGTGCTGGCATAAAACGCCGTGATATCATTCTCACCATTGACGAGATGCCGATTAGTAAACTTTATGCCATCATTCGCCAGGCACGACGACGGCCGGATGATATCCCCGTTACCCTCCTGCGTAACGGAAAGATGATGACACTCACCATCAATCTGCTTCCGCCCCATCATCGTCGACCACCGGCGCCCGTCGTGGCCAACAACCCGCCCGGTTAAAATGTTGCCTGCCGTCCCGCAGCCGTCAATCAGCGCCCCGGACATGCCGACGTGAGAATGGATAGCAAAACCCGGCACCCTTGCGCTATAATTCTGGGCAATGTGCCGTGGTGATAGTGCGGGTAAGTGAGTAACGATGACCAACATTCAAACGGGCAGTTTTGTCGACTGGGTGGAAGAACATAGGGGGACTCAATATTCCCTCCATCAGGAATATGTGAATCCCGCTTTTGTCAAAATGCTAAAAGCCATCGGCTTTGATAAAAACTACACCCGCGGCCTTGGCCCGTATCTCTGGGACGCACAGGGAAATCAGTATCTCGATCTGCTCACCGGCTGGGGTGTTTTCATGCTCGGCCGCAATCATCCGCGGGTACGCGAAGCCCTCAAAGACATGATCGATGCCGAGAGCCCCAATCTGGTGCGCATGGATTGCAGCATCCTGAGCGGTCTGGTTGCCAAGGGCCTGATCAACCACATGCCGGACGGGGCGTGGCGGGTGTTTTTTACCAACAGTGGAACAGAATCGGTCGAAGGAGCGCTGAAATTTGCCCGCTGCGTCACCGGTCGGCAGAAGGTCGTTCATTGCCACAATGCCTTTCATGGTCTCACGGCGGGGTCGCTTTCCGTCAACGGGGCGGCATTTTTCCGCGAGCGTTTCGGCGATCTGGTGCCCGGGGCGGTTGAAATTCCATTTAATGATCTCCCGGCGCTGGAAAAGGCTCTGGCCGGGCGTGATGTGTCGGCGTTTATTCTCGAACCGATCCAGGGCAAGACCTGTGAAGTGGTCGCCGATGGTTTTCTGATTGAAGCGCAGCGCCTGTGCCGGAAATCCGGCACGCTGCTGATTGTGGATGAAGTCCAGTCAGGCATGGGACGTACGGGAAAATGGTTCTGCTTTCAGCATTGGCCGGGCGTTGAACCCGACATCGTATGCGTTGCCAAAGGCCTTTCGGGCGGCTTTGTGCCCGTGGGGGCCGTTATCTGCAAGGCGCCGATCATCGAGACGGTGTTCAATTCCATGGAACGCTGCGTGGTGCATTCTAATACCTACGGCCAGAATGATCTGGCGATGGCCGCGGCGATGGCCAGCATTCAAGTGATTGAGGAAGCGCGGCTGGTGGAAAATGCCGCCGAACTCGGTCAATACGCCATCGACCGCCTGCGCGACATCGGACGCACCTGCCCGTTTGTAACCGAGGTTCGCGGGAAGGGATTGATGTTCGGCATTGACTTTGCCCGGCCTGAATCTTCTATTAAATTGCGGCTGGCATGGGATGCCCTGCATAAACTGAATTTCGGCGTCTTCGGCCAGATGATCGTCGTACCGCTGATGCAGAAGCATCGCATTCTGACTCAGGTGGCCGGATATCATACGGAGGTGATCAAATTCCTTCCTCCGCTGGTGGTCTCGCGGGCGGATATCGACTGGTTCCTCAGCGCCATGGATGAGACACTCGCCGATACCCAACGCATTCCCGGTGCGGCGTGGGATACAGTCATGGGACTGGCCAAAAATGTGATGCGGGCGGGGTGAGGAAGAATCTGTGGCGGCAACCGGAAAGATGAACCAAACTGAACCTTCATGCATCTGATCCAGCGGAAAATGTTGGCATTCGTTCTGCTGGTGATCCGTCATCCACGGTGGGTGCTGGCACTGAGCGTATCGCTGACGATTCTGGGTGCTCTGCTGGCGGTTTTTTTTCTGCCCATCTCCACTGATCAGAATAAACTCTTCTCCGCCCGCGTCCCCTTTTTTCACCGTTATCTGCAATTCATCCGTGAATTTCCAGAAAACGAGGCCGCGTATGTGGTCATTACCCCCCGGAACGAGCTAACCCCCCCACCGACAGGGCAATGGGTCGCCGCTGCCGATGCTGTAACCGCACGGCTTCGCCGACTTACGCACTATGTTCAAGCCGTTGATTCGCACGTGCCGCTGCATCAACTCGGCCCCTGGGCGATTTGCTTCGCCGGGCCACACCAGGTTGCCGAGGCTCGAGCCGCCCAACCCGACATCGCACGCCTTGCCACGCTGTTTACCGGCCGGTCGGCGACGAAAAATGCCCTGCTGGGCAAGAATCGCCTCCTCACCCTCCTGAAGCATTTTCCCCTGACCGGACGGGACGGTCGGGCGTTTCTCCGGCGTCTTTCCCGTTCGCAGACACTGTTTCTGGTCCGCCCGCCGGGCGACCCGCATCTGGCACCGTCCATCCATCACATTCTCATGCCGGCGCGTCCGTCCACACCAGGCGATATGGGGTATTATTATTTTCATGCGGCGGACAATGTGCGCCGCCGATTGCTTGTGATCAACGTCTACCCGCGATTAACCTATGACTCCCTCTCGGCAGTGTCCCGCCCGCTGGAGAAAATCAGTGCGGCGGTTCACCAGGCGGCGGCACCGTTTGCATCTGAATTTCACTTCGGCCTCACCGGCCGCCCCGTGCTTTCGGCCGACGAAATGCGCATTACCACGCACGACACCAACTGGGCCGAGGCACTGGCCATGACCGTCGTGGTGATCGGGCTCATCCTGATGCTCCGGTCGGTGTGGCTGGCGGTCGCTGCCGGCCTTTCGCTTACCGCCGCCATCGCATGGACTTTCGGCTATGCGACGCTGGTTGTCGGCAGGCTCAATCTCCTGTCAACCGTGTTTGTCATCGCCATGATCGGCATCGGCATGGACTACATCATCCAGATTCTCGTGCGGTATCGCCGCGAGGTACGGCGCTATCAGCGTCCCTCCGCCGTCTGGATGAGAGTATTTCGCTACTCGGGCCCCGCTGTTCTGACCGCGTGCTGCGGCGCATCGGCGGCGTTCCTCGTCGCCCTGACGACCCACTTCACCGGCGATGCCGAATTGGGGGTGATTGCCGGGGGAGGATTGATTTTTTCGCTGCTGGCCGGTTTCACGCTTCTGCCCGCGATACTCACCATCTGGCCGCCGAAATTCAAACCCGTTCCCGCGGCCCGGCGCTACACACTCCATAAAGCCCCCCCTAAAGCCACGTGGTGGAATTTTGCCGCCCTCGGCTGCTGGCTGGCGCTGGTGGCGGTACTCAGCCCGTTTGCGCTGGGCGTAAAGTTCAACCCAAACCTGCTTAAACTCCAGGCCCGCGGTTTGAAATCAGTCCGCCTCATCAAAGACATGCCGTCGTGGTATGCCGTGGTACTCTCACACCATCCGCAAGAGATCGCCGCCCTGCAGCAGCGCCTCAATGCAACCATCCACGCCGGTTCCCAGATTCTTTCCACCAGCAGCCTTTACGATGCGATCCGCAATCAGAAAGCGTTGGCGCGCGGGAGTCGCGCGTTTTCCGCCATACACTGGACGACCCCGCCGGCGCTTTCCGCCGCGGATATCGAACCGATTCGCGCAGCGGTCATCAAATTGGCCGACTCTGAGCCCGCCGCCGGCGCCGATGGGCAAAAAACTCGCCGGCCGCTGATTCATCTCGCCGCTGCCCTGAATCAAACACCCCCCGATATGAGTGCCCAACGGCTGACCGCCTGGCAGGATCAGTGGGTTGAATCGCTCAAGGCACTCGCGGAGCGTTTATCCCCTCCGCCGATTATCCCGCATCAACTCCCCGCCTCTTTGCGGGCCCATTTCATCGGCAAGTCGGGCGTCTGGGCCCTGTACATCTATCCACGATGGAATCTCTGGATTGACAAAAATCTGCACCATTTCGTCCGCACCCTGCGCGGCACCAAAACCGCCCCCGGCGGGCGGATCGACGGTCTGGTTCCGGCGGATATGGATCTCACCGGCATCGCGCCGCAGTTGTATGATTCAACTCAGTCCATCAAACGGGCATTCGCCAAGTGCACGATCTTGGCGCTTATTCTGGTGGTCATCATCGTGTTTTTAGATTTGCGAAAATTCGGCCAGACGCTTCTGACCGTCAGCGTGCTGCTGCTGGGATTGCCGATGCTGGCCTGCGTTATGGGACTGCTGCATCTGGATTGGAACTTTGCCAATTTCTTCGCCATGCCGATTCTCATCGGTGCCGGGCACGAATATGGCGTCTTCATGACTCATCGGTACCGCGAAACTCTCCATAATCCACGCCGCGTCTGGCGGTTCTGGGACGTCAGCGAACGGGCGCTTCTCATGTGCGCCTTCGTTACCTGCTCCGCCTTCGGCTTTCTGGCCTTGGGACGGGACCGGGGAATCGCCAGCCTCGGCCTGGTGATGACGCTCGGCATCGCCTGCATCTACCTCGCCGCCATCCTGGTGATTCGCCCCATCCTGATCTGGCGGCTGGCGCATAAAGATGTTTATGCCGACATATATGACCGGGATGATAAGGTGTGATCAGCGGAGTTTCGGCTAATATAACGACGAGTATGGGTACCTTGGATTGGCAAAACGGAAGAAATAAATGACGAAAATGAGCTCACAGCGCGTACTGGTGACCGGCGCAGCGGGATTTTTGGGTTCACACCTCACCGATCGACTCCTCGAATTGGGACATGAGGTGATCGGCGTTGATTCACTTGTCACCGGCTCGAGCGACAACATCAGCCATATCAAAACCAATCCCCGGTTCCGACTGATCACCGCCGATCTGGCGCAGGGGCTGCCGCCGGAATTGAAAAACCAATCCTTCGACCGAATCTGGCATCTCGCCTCCCCCGCCAGCCCGGTAGGGTATGTCAAACAGCAGGTCATTACCCTGAAGGTCAACGCACTGGCCACCATCGAACTGCTGGAACTGGCCGAAAAATGCCGGGCACGAATATTTGTCGCATCCACCAGCGAATGCTACGGCGATCCGCTGGAGCACCCGCAGAAGGAATCATATTGGGGAAATGTTAATCCCGTCGGCATGCGCAGCATGTATGACGAAAGTAAACGTTTCATGGAAGCCGCCGCCATGGTGTATCACCGTGAACGCGGTGTCGACACCCGCATCGTCCGCATTTTCAATACGTACGGCCCGCGGCTGGCCGTGGACGACGGACGGGTGGTCGTCGCATTTATCAAGCAGGCGCTCCGCGGTGAACCCCTCAGCGTCCAGGGAGACGGCTCTCAGACACGCTCGCTCTGTTATGTGGATGACGAGATTCGCGGCTTTCTGCTGCTGATGGAATCGCCGGATTATCATCTGCCGGTGAACATCGGCAACCCGGATGAGGTTTCGGTGATGCAGATCGCCCGTGAAATCCGCGAACTCTGCGGATCAAAAAGCGAAATTCGCCACACCCCGCTGCCGCCGGATGACCCGCGTCAGCGCTGCCCCGATATCACCCTGGCCCGGCAACTGCTGGGATGGGAACCGACCATCAGCCGCCGGGACGGTCTGCTTCGTACCATCGAATATTATCGCAGGAAGCTGGGCATTTCGGCCGCGGCCTGAATTCGCAGCGGCCGGAAGGCAGAATCACATTTGCAAAATATTAAATCACGCCATCCCAGTCTGCCGGCAGGGCGAGAATCGGTATCTGGCACTGGGCAAAAATGGACCGGGGGATGTTACCCTCAATGAGCCGCTCCAGCAGACCCTGACGCGACAACCCCATCACCAGCAGACTTACCCGGTGCTCGCCGACGGTTTTATTAAGCGCCTCGGCAATATCGGTGGCAAAGAGAAGCAGCGACTGCACTTTCGGATTGACTTTGGCGATCCGGGCGGTGATGTCCCTGAGAATTTTTTCGCCGGGCGTCTCCAGGTGTTCCGGCTGCATGCCGCCGGGGGCGATATGCACACAAAGCACCTCGCGTTCCAGTTTCAGCGTCCACGTTGCCAGCGCATCGATCCGGGCGTCGCACACCCAATGATCCGAAATGGCCAGCATGATTTTCAACGACATCCCTTTCTTATCATTTGCCCCTGCCAACGAACGATCTGGCCGATGGATTATAACGCAAAGCCCACCGCGGCGCGCAAGCTGACGCAGTTGCACCTCATCCGCAGCACAAACGCGGTCGTGCTCACGCTAAGGCGGGTCGAACGCGATTATTCAGTCCCCTGCGCCAGAATAGCCAAGTAACCATGGTATTCGTATATCCGCCCGCGCTTACGGTCTGTGACTTCACGAACCATGCCCAAGTGCGATAAGGCGTCCAGGCATTTGCGCACGGTGACACCGTTGAGCCCGGTGGCCTTCGACAAACCCGCAACGTCGGACATAGGACGTTCAGCCATCTGTGAAAGCACTGCGCGTGCGCTGGCCGATATACGCCCAAGTTCGCCAATTTGCTTCTTATGGCTTTCGAGGAGGCGATCAACCGCCTTGGCCGTGTCCACCGCCTGGTTTGCCGTATGAGAAACGCCGCGCAGGAAAAATTCCAACCAGTCCTCCCAGTTGCCCTGATGCCGCACCGAGTCGAGCAGGCTGTAATAATCCGATCGATGTTCCTTGAGGTAAAGACTCAGATAAAGCAGCGGCTTTTGCAGGATTTTCTGCTCACAGAGAATCAGGGTGATGAGCATACGCCCGAGCCTGCCGTTCCCGTCGAGAAATGGATGGATCGTTTCAAATTGCACATGCGCCAGCGCCGCCTTGAGCAACGGCCGGGTAGCTTGCGGGCGATCATGGAGAAAAAATTCCAACTTGCCCATCGCCTCGGGCACCAGATGTGGTGGTGGCGGAACAAAATTGGCGTTGCCCGGCCGTGTGCCTCCGATCCAATTTTGGCTGCGCCGGAATTCACCCGGCGCGCCCACTTCGGCACCGCGGCCGGCCGCTAGGAGTTTTTCGTGCATCTCGTTAATAAGCCGCAGCGAAAGCGGAAACCCGTCTGCGAGCCGGGAAAGCCCGTGATTAAGCGCCGCGACATAGCGGCTCACCTCCTGTACGTCCAGGGAATCGCCTTGCGAGGTGGCTGTTTCGAATCGCAGAAGGTCCGAAAGAGATGACTGTGTTCCCTCAATCTTGGAAGAGAGAACCGCCTCCTTCCGGATGTAACTGTAGACAAACCTGTCCGGGTCTGGCAAAAGTTCGCCCACGGTATCGAGCCGTCCGAGCGCTACCAACGCATCGTCGTAGCACTTTTCAAGGGTCGGAGTCCACTTAATGGGAGGATTCGGTGGCAGCGGGTTGGGGATATAGGCCGATACCTTTTCGCCGATATCCGTGATGGGTAACATCATGCCTTGAGGGCCGCGGTTCATGGCAAACATCTTATTTTACTTTTTAACTTAACGCGAGTCGTTATTTTACGATAAGGCCTGAACGTAAAATAAGGGCCGTCGCCTATGGCCTATTTTGGGGGATTAAATTCGCGATTGTGATGTTCGATGTCGAAAATTGGGGCATGGGGAGCAATGGCGAGCACGGCCGAACCTGTGTGATGCACGCTGGAATTGTGATCTCATTTTTACCGCAGGAGATGCCAGGCGAAGCCGGCCGAACCGTGGAGCCGGTGAACGGTTGAAAGGTGAGCGGTCAGGCATTGTGCGGCACGATGCGGTTAAGTTTTTTGCAGCAATGTTCGCAATGGCTCCGACGTAGAATCGGTGCATATCATCGGACCGTCCCGCGGCTCGGCGTGCGATTCGATTTCGCGTCGCATTCGCGATAACTGGCCGCGCCGCGTCCGCGCGTTCGGATTTCATGCTGCCCACGCGGCTTTTCGACCGCTTGACAAAAAATGCGACTTATGATAAAATAACGTTATTGAATTAATGGTTCGCAGCACGGCAGACTGACGGATCGTATGCCTGCCGGAGCCATGTCCAAAATCGCGGCGGCCGCGGCGCGTGGCGGTAGCAACAGCCGAAGTATGTGCGGTGCCTTAAGCACTTGAATCACGGCGGCCGGATCACGGCGCCGAGCCGGTGATACGCCGCGCATGGGTCGCCGGAAAGGGCTTTAACGCCGCCTGTCACCAATGTCGTTACCCATACGCCCGGCGTATTTGGTCGGGGGGAGTGCTGCGTCGGAGCAGTACTTATTCAGATATATATT
Organism: Phycisphaerae bacterium; assembly: GCA_049965755.1. Taxonomy (GTDB): domain Bacteria; phylum Planctomycetota; class Phycisphaerae; order WQYP01; family WQYP01; genus JAJZGD01. The sequence continues at coordinate 22,422 of JBMFVY010000051.1, forward strand.
TAAGTGATGATATTTATGTTGGAGGATTAATCTTAATGACTCTTCAGCTTCCACAACCCGCACCGCCGGAATCCTCAGCGCTGGCCGTCCGCCCGGCCATGGCGTATCCGCTCGAATCGTCTTGTCGTCCGGATCCTGGCCCCGCCAGAATTCGCTTAACGCCGGATCAGGCTCGCCTCTTCGCCGTCACCTTCCCCCAGTGGCTTTTCGAAATCCAGCGTGACCCCACGACTCCGTTTCCTCTCCGCCCCCGCCTGAGGCGTGACCTGGGCCCCGACGCCCTCCGATTGTTCCTGAGCTTTCACGACGCCTTGGCCAAACAGATGAGTGCCCTGCGCACCAGATTGATCAACGTGCGCGAGCGATCCCTCGCGGGGGATATCATGGTCGCCAAACGAAAGCTCAACTTCGACGAAATGGTGTTCTACATGATGCAGGAGCCCATCAATCCGCAGCATGTCCGCGAGGCTGCGGCCCGCACACGGCGTGGTGATAAGAGCGGTGATCGGAGCATCGGCGCTGAATTCGCCGATACGCTCATGGCCGCCATGCCGCAGGATTGGGGGCATCAGCTTGTATGGGTACGCAGCTCGTGCGCCGGCGACCCGTGGGAAGTCCCGCGCTGGCACACGCTGTGGGACCAGCGCAATGATCCCAGCCCGTCACCATTTGACGCGGCGTGGAAGCAATACACGTGGCAATCCGCTATTTGGGCTTTCGATGCGGCGTATGACGCGCTCCGATTGGAGATCGGCTTTCCCTTGGGAGAAGGGGGCCGACCGGTGGACGAGCCGTTCGATGTCATCGTCCGTGATTTTGTTCTGCGAATACGGGAGCCGCGGGTTGTGCGGCCTGCCGAGCCGGATGCCGTTCCGGCTCCCGCCGGAGGATTGCCGTCGCAAGGCCCGTGCGGGCTTCTGGAAGCCGGCGACGGAGGTACGGCGTAAAGTCCCGCGGCGTGCGGGACAGATCATGAGGTGTGCCTGTGGCGGCATCGCGTGGCTCCTGCCGGGGCCGATGCTGTCTGAGAAACCCGGCTTGCAGTAGGAGGTAATTCAACAATGTGCTTAGTTGCGACTTCAGCGGCGGACCCCACCTGCACCCTGGCTGCGATCGCCCCATGTATCGCCTCATCCTCCGGCGGGTCGGCGGGCGCTACCGCCGCAGCCGTCTTCCTCGCCGCCTACGTCGCGCTGGCCATCTGGGCGGTGTGGAAGCACCGCCAAGGCAGCAGCCGGCAAAGTGAAGCGGAGCGCGAAAGGGAACAGCACAAATTCAACGCGGAAGCACTTGAAGCATACCGGCGGTTTTACCGAATCCATTTCCCGGCGTGGCTCTTCGATGTAAAAGAAGAACCGATCCCGGAACCTGAGATTCCGGCAGACTCGTTCAAAAACAATTCGTCCCCCCGGGAAACAGAGAGCCCCAAACCGTTCAGAATGCCGGTGCGCATCCGGGCAGAGTTGCGGCGGGATTTGGGGCCCGGTGCGCTGGCCCTGCTCTTCGCCTTTCGTGAGCTCGTCTGTTCTCGACGGGCCGTCCTTTCGCAGGGCGTTTTCACGGTGCGGGGGATCGGCCCCGATGGGGATGTTACACTCCACCAGCGTACCCTTACGGATCAGGAGGTGGATCAGGTGATGGATGAGTTTCCGATCACCTTCGCGCAGGCGGCCGCCGTTGCGGGCGAAACCGCGATGCACCGCGCGGGCCCGTTGGTTAAAGCTTTCAGGCAGACACTCAAGAAAAAACTCGGCGGGTGTACTGGTTCAGCCTGAAAAGGAGAACGAGTCCCGGTGCCTAAGGGACTACGGGCTTCACACGATTGCGTTTGACG
>JBMFVY010000052.1:0-23933 GCA_049965755.1 Phycisphaerae bacterium
TCTGCCCAATCTTGGCGACCTCATCACCGATTGGGATCACACCAACTACGCCATTCCCAACGGCGGTATGCTCGAAGGGGCACCGGGTGTGTGGTCGCGATATGGGCAAGCCCAATGGATATTTTCAGCAAACAAGACGCTGGCGCTGATCAACGCCGACAAAATTATCATGTTTCAAAGTTACTTGCCCAAAGAAACCGATTATCAGGCTCGCCTCTATTGGCTCGGTACGTACCTTTTATTACGCGGCCACTATACTTATATTACCTATTTTGCCCACCTGCCCATGGAATACTTTCCGGAGTTCGGCATCGATGTTGGCACGCCGCTTAAAACCGCCCGCCACAGCATCAACGACCTGCGACAGGGATCGCTTTACGTTCGCCCGTTCACCCGTGGCATCGTGGTGGTCAACTCTGCCGCGCATAAGGCCGCCCATTACCATGTGCCGCCGGGATACTCCAAGGCCATCGTGCGTGGCAGAGGCAATATCGATCTGAACGGTAAAGTCGATGGCAGGGTTTTGTATGTGCCCGTCAGCGGCTCCGTGCTGCTGAAGCCGGAAAGCGCCCTGATTTTGGTCAAACGAAACCGCCAGTCCCATACCAACCGTTAATAACCTACGAATTGTTCAGGCTGGCCTGAGCCCGCAGCGTCCGTGTGGTCGGATCGCCATTGCCTCGGCAACCTGAAAACGGTTCCCGGCGCGTGGGCGCAGGTGGAGTTTCACCCCGCCTGCGCCGACTGCATGGTCTGCCGCATCTGCAGCGCCTGCGTGGCCCGGCTGCGCAGAGCCGTGCGCTCCTGATTGATCAGCAATTTCAAATCATACGGGCCCATGGAAAGTCCCTCGGCGATGCGTTCAAAGAGAGCTTGCGTCTGCGAATTCATCGGCCCCATCTCCAGCGATGTTCTGATCATTTCCCCGAGCCACCGCTGGGCCGTGGCAGGTGAATCGGGTGTGGGGGCGGTCAGGCTGTGCGTATGGCCGGCGAGAATCATGTGCCGCACCATCGCATCCGGCAGGCCATGATCCTGCCCGAGTTTCATCAGCAACGCATCAAACTTATCATCCGCGGCGTCACCAGAGAGCACCTGTGCCGTAGCCCAGCTCATCAGCATCGGTGCGGTTACCGCCATCTGCGGCGGTGGTGCAGCCGACAACCCGCTCTCGACAGCCGCGCCCGGCTGCAGCTGGGCCAGAAGTTGCTGGGCTGCTGATTCAGTCAGCGGAAGCATCTGTGCCAGAACCCACCCATGCGAACCGTCGGTCAGCACCGTTCCGCAATACGGGCAACTGTCAGCGGTATCATCACTGAGCGGAGCGCCGCAATTGGGGCAATGGGCCGAGCTGATTCCGGATTGGATATTCGTCTGGCATCCGCTCTTGCGCTGCAGAACGAGCAGCGAATGGAACAACTCCGCCTGCGATGAATGCGTCATGGTTCCGTCGGGTTTGATGGCAAAGCGCTGAGCCGACCAGTCAATCTGCATCAACGCCCGATCCATCGAGTCGGCCGCGGGGTCGGATCCTCCGGGCAATATGCCGGCGGTACGCAGCGCCCCCACCGCACAGTGGCCCCAGGCGGATCGATTGCCGCTGGCATCGGGTTGGAGCAATCCGGCGTACATGGACGCAAAGGCCGGTGTGCAGATTTTTTTCAGCGGGTTGATTTTTCCTGTCAGATCAGCGGTGGACTTGCGCCAGAACATCACCGAGGCGGTGTCTTCCAACTGGGCCATCGAAACATTCGCATCGCGAGAGATTAAATCTTCAATACCGGGGACATCCTTTTCCGATTCCGGCCGCCAGACCGACGCCTGCGTGATCTCGGTCAAAATCCAGTCGTACTCGCCACTGAAGATCATGGCATGGCAACTCGGGCACTGCGTACTCTGATTGATGGAAAGCGGAGCGCCGCAGTTGGGGCAGTTCCCCTCCATGAGGCCCGGCTTGCCGGTGGATTTAACTCCGCGCCGACGAAGGAATGTCCAGTATTCGCTGAACGGTACGCTTTCGGCTGAACCAGAGAGCACCTTGCCGGTGGATGCTGAAATGGTCTGATCGACGGCACTGGCGTTGATACCGACCACGGCGGTGTCGTAGAGATGGTCATTGGTGGCGTGGGCCAGAAATACCGAAAGGACCTGAATCTGCGACATGCGATCTTTTTCGCCCAGTTGCTTCGCCTGCAGAAATTCCAGCTTGAAGCGTTCGCGGACGCCGTCGGATATCAAGGCGTCAACCGTAGTCAGATCCTGGGCGCACCACGCATCCTGCATTTTCAGAAACGCCTGCGTCACACGCTGATAAAAAGCCTGGGCATCAAATGAGGGGTCAGATGCCTGAAGATTCAGCAGCCCCTGATTGGCCTGAACCTCATCCTCCGCCTGCATCCCCTGATCGATGCGGTTATTGGTAATCGCCCGGGCAACGGACCGGTGCGTAAAATAATAGCCCACACCAAAGATGATCAGCAGCGGGATGCCGATTTCAGGCTGTTCGATGACCAGATAGATGATCAATTGCAGGATCGCGCCGCCGCCCCCCCCACCTCCACCGCCTCCGCCCCCACCCCCGCCGCTGAATCCTTCACCGCCGCCAGCGCGTGCGTGCACCCGGGCTGCAGAGAGCAGCACCAACGCAACGGCGGTGAGCAGAGGAATGATGCATGCCGCTCGGCGAAGATAATGGCGAATATTTATTTTCATGGGGCGTATTCTACCGGCTCCATCCGCTGTTGCCAGCGGGGACGCCGATTCCGGCGCGGAATTCTCCGTCTCACCGCAGGCCGACGGGCCAGCCAGAGCAGTTGAACCGTTGAGCAATTGCGCGGGAGCGTATACAGGAATCATGCGGCGCACGATGGTGATGTTTTTTTACCGCAGAGATGTAACGAAGGTACGCGGAGGTTTGGGGGGGGCAGGCGTCTCACCCGCTTCCGGAATTTCTTCTCGAGTTCTGCGCCTCCGCGCGAGATATGGCCTTGGGCCCTGCAAATCATCTGATCAACGCCTGCATGCTCCGGCAGCGAAGCGGCACATAAATGTGCCGGCTAACTGCGACGGCGCGTGAGATATGGGCCCGCAAGCCGGGGGCTATAGGGCCGTGCCCCTGCGTGTTGTGCCGCTGCAATGCCTCTCCGCGTTCGGCGCGGGCGCGGTGGCATTGGCACCGATTCGCGGGCTTATAACCAACTTGGCAAACATCCGCTTGACAGATACAATTGTATCTGTATATTCTGTAATGACAGAAATGGAGGACGCCATGAAGAAGCTCGACCCGGTCCAGCAGAAATTCATCCTTCATTGGGGTGAGATGGGAACGCGCTGGGGCATCAACCGCACCATGGCCCAGGTGCATGCCCTGCTGTTTATCTCGCCCAAACCGCTTAACGCCGAGGATATTGTCGGGGCCCTTGGCGTGGCCCGGTCGAACGTCAGCAACAGTCTACGCGAATTGCAGGGATGGGGAATCGTGCGCCTGGTTCATATTCTGGGCGACAAGCGGGATCATTTTGAATCCATCCGCGACGTCTGGGAGCTTTTTCGGATCATCATGGACGAGCGTAAACGCCGCGAGATCGACCCGACCTGCCAGATACTTGAAGAGTGTATCGCCCAGGCGGCGGACCATCCTCATGCCGACGAATACACCGTTTCGCAGCTTAAGGAACTGCGGGAATTCATGACGACCACCTCAAGCTGGTACACCCAGGTACGCCAATGGCCGACCAGTACGCTGGTTCGCTTTCTTAAGCTCGGCGGCGCGGTGGCGAAACTGCTGCGCCTGGGGCAGTGATTTTTTTGGGGAGTTATTTCTGTGAATACTGAAACAACAGATATTACAGATATTCAGGGCTGGGTTCTCTACGATGCCGACTGCCCCTTCTGCTGCCGACTGGCAAACTGGGGTCGGCGGACCCTCCAGCGCCGACGGCTGGCGCTCGAACCGCTTCAAACACCCTGGGTGCGCCAGCGGCTGCAGATGCCTGAAACGCAACTGCTTGCTGAAATGCGGTTTCTCTTACCTGATGGAAAGTGCTTCGGCGGAGCGGATGCCCTGCTCGAAATCGCGAGGCATGTCTGGTGGGCAAGGCCGGTTCGGCTCTTTGCCCGGATCCCCGCGGTTCGATCTGGCCTGCGCGCCGCCTACCGATGGGTGGCCGCCAAGCGCGGGTGCACTGGCGCACACTGTGCCCAGCACGCCCGTCGTTCGCACGAGTTGGGGATTCGACTGCGCTTCGGCCATTTGCTTCCGCTGATGCTGCTGCTGATCGGGGCATTTGCACTGCGGCCACTTTTAGCTCCATGGATGTGGATGTGGGCGATCGCACTGGCGCTGTACGCCGGGCTGAAATGGATTAGCTTGCGACCCGCCGCCGCCGGTAAAAATATTCCACCATCGGGCCGCCGACGCGTATGGGCCTATTTAATGGCGTGGCCTGGAATGGACGCCGCCGCCTTTTTGAATCGCGAGCGGCGATCCGCCATGCCCCAGCGACATGAATGGATATCCGCCGTCATAAAAATGACCGCAGGAGCGATTTTGCTCTGGGGTATTGCCCGCCTGGCGATCAGAACGGATCCGCTGATCGCCGGCTGGATCGGCATGGTCGGCATGATATGCATGCTGCACTTCGGCCTCTTTGACCTGCTCTCGGTGGCATGGCGCCGGCATGGCGTGCGAGCCGAGCCCATCATGTGCAAGCCTCTTACCGCCACCTCACTGGCGGAGTTGTGGGGCCGGCGCTGGAATCGAGCCTTCAGCGATCTGGCCAACCCGCTTGTCTTCCGACCTTTGCGGCGGCGTACGAATGCGGTCGTGGCGCTCGTGCTGACATTTGCCCTCTCCGGTTTGGTACATGAACTGGTGATTTCTCTGCCTGCGGGTGGCGGCTACGGTCTGCCCACCTGCTATTTTCTCATCCAGGCGGCAGGCATCCTCATCGAGCGAAGCCGACCGGGCCGCCGATTACATCTCGGCATCGGTATGCGGGGGCGGGCGTTTATGCTGGCGTTTCTTGTTCTGCCGCTGCCGCTGCTCTTTCCGCCGGTGTTTATCCGGCATGTCATCCTGCCGATGCTCGCCAGCATCGGAGCAACATAGGAGCACCCATGAATACCGACGAACTGACGTTCTGCCTCCGGCTTGCCGGCATTTTGCATCTCGGGCTGATCTGCGCAGGGCTCACGATGCCACGGGCGGTATCACTCCGCCAACATCTTGCCCCCCTGCCAATTTTTGTGCGGCGGCTCTTCTGGGTCTACTACACGTTTATCGGCCTGTGTCTGGTCGGTTTCGGCTCACTGACGTTTATTTTCGCGCCCCAACTGGCGGCCGGCGGTGGACTGGCGCGGGCCCTGTGCGGATTTCTGGCCCTTTTCTGGCTGCTCCGGCTGGCCGTGGCGCTTTTTGTGCTCGACGTGCGGCCGTATCTGACGAGCGGCCGGCTGCGGACGGGGTATCACGCCACGAATATTGTTTTTTCACTGTTGCCGACGGTCTATGCATGGGCGGCGCTGCGGCCCTGATATCTGAGATTTAACGGAAAGGATCGACCATGAAAACTATTGTCATCGCGGGTGGAACGGGCTTTCTGGGGCAGCGGCTTACAACCCACCTGCAACATGCCGGTTACGACATCACGCTGCTTACCCGCCATCATCAGGCCGTGCCGGCCGGGGTAAAGCAGTTGGACTGGGACGGCCGGGAGCCCGGACCCTGGGCGGCGGCATTGGAAGGGAGCGCGGCGGTGATTAATCTTGCCGGCCGGTCGGTCAACTGCCGATACAATGCCCGCAATCGCGATCTGATCCTCAATTCCCGCATCGAGTCAACCCGGGTGATCGGGCAGGCCATTGCGCAATGTACAACGCCTCCAAACGTATGGCTTAATGCGAGCACGGCAACCATCTATCGCCATACGTTCGGCCCGCCGTGGGGTGAAGATGGCCAGATCGGCGCCGACGCAGCAGCCAAAGACGCGTTTTCAGTCGAGGTGGCCGTCGCATGGGAGGCGACCCTGTTTAACAGCGTCACCCCGGCGACGCGAAAAGTCGCGCTGCGCACCGCCATGGTGCTCGGGTGCGACATCAACAGCGTGCTGCCGATGTTGCGGAAGCTCTCGCTCCGAGGGCTTGGTGGCAAGCTGGCCGGCGGCCGGCAATATGTCTCGTGGATTCACGAAACCGATTTCTGCCGCGCTGTGGAGTGGTTGATCCACGATGCGACTTTTTCCGGCCCGGTGAATGTGGCGGCGCCCCATCCCGTTACCAACGCTGAACTGATGCAGACGGTTCGGACGGTTTGTGGGCGGCATTTCGGGGTGCCGACGCCGCGATTACTACTGGAATTGGGTGCGATATTTCTGCGCACCGAGACAGAACTGGTTATTAAAAGCCGCAGAGTTGTGCCGCAGAAACTCCTTGCCGCCGGTTTCGATTTTCGGTTCCCGCAATTGCGCGGGGCCGTGGAAGATCTCAATCGGCAGTTAGCCGGTTCTGGTGGACGCTGATGGCGAGCGGCGGGCCCCGAGCCGGAGCTAAATCCAGGGTAAAAGGATCCTGCCGCACAGGGCTGCGGCGGCAGGCAGGGCGAACCTCGGCGCTTGGCCGCCGCCCTGCCGTGGCTTTCCATGCCGTGATTGGCGTCAACTCCGCACCGAAGCCCAACCCTCCCCGCCATGACCGGCGATGCCAACATGAGCCTGAGTAGGAGCCAGGGACGGTCGACATTGAATCCGGGCGTAGACAACGCTACTATCAATACGAGAGTTCCTCGGTCGAAACCATCCGTTGGGAACGCTGCAAATCCGGCGGAAATCAGCCTCTCAGGAATTCGTATCGTTGCGCGCATTGGCCTGATGGCTTTTGGCATGGCAACGTGGAGTGCCGGACATGAACGTACTACTGCTTTACCCGGAGTTTCCTGAAACTTTCTGGAGTCTCAAACATGCATTGCGTTTTATCCGAAAGCGAGCGGTGATCCCACCACTGGGCCTCTTGACGGTCGCCGCGATGCTACCGGAGCAGTGGAATAAACGGCTGGTGGATATGAATATCCAGTCGCTGTCGAGCGCTGATCTGGAATGGGCCGAGCTCGTGATGATCAGCGGCATGGTTGTCCAGCGCCAATCAGCCAAGGCGGCCATCGCCCGCTGCAAAGCCGCCGGCCTGACAGTCGTTGCAGGGGGGCCGCTATTCAGTTCGGAGTACGAAACCTTCGACCTTGTTGACCATTTTGTGCTGGGTGAGGCCGAATTATCATTACCCCCATTCCTGGCGGATTGGAAACAGGGAAAAGCCCAGCGTTTTTACCGGGCCGAAGGCTTCGCCGACCTTCGCAGCACCCCGGTTCCCCTCTGGGAACTCGCCAAACTTCGCTATTACGCCTGCACCGGAATTCAGTTCTCACGTGGGTGCCCCTTCGACTGTGATTTCTGCAACGTGACGGCTATGTTTGGCCGCCGTCCACGCACGAAGACCGCCGCACAAGTTCGTGCCGAACTTGAGTCGGTGTATAACTGTGGCTGGCGTGGCAGCATTTTCTTCGTCGATGACAACCTCATCGGCAATAAACGCGAACTCAAACGCGATCTGCTGCCATTGCTCGTACAGTGGCAAAAGGAACGTGGCCCTTTCACGTTCAACACCCAGGTTTCAATCAACCTCGCAGATGACCGGCCGCTGATGGCCGCGATGGCCGGGGCCGGATTCGACACGGTGTTTATTGGTATAGAGACACCAGATAACTCCAGCCTCGCCGAGTGTTCAAAAAGCCAGAACCGTAATCGCGATCTGGTGGCCGATGTGCAACGCCTGCATAATGCGGGCCTGCAGGTACAAGGTGGATTCATTGTCGGCTTTGACAGCGACCAGCCGAGCATTTTCCAGCGGCAAATCGACTTCATACAAAAAAGCGGCATCATGACGGCGATGGTTGGACGTCTGCAAGCCATACCCGGCACGCGGCTTTATGATCGCATGAAGCAGGCCCATCGCCTTGTGGGAACGGCCACCGGGGATAATGTGGATGGCACCTCCAACATCGTGCCGACCATGGACCCGCAAGTGTTGCAGCAGGGGTATGAGGCGATATTAAAATCTATTTATTCCCCCAGGCAGTACTATCGGCGGCTGCGTACTTTTCTCAAAGAGTATCACGCCCCACCGGTGCACACACGGCTGACTTTAGGACGAATCCTGGCTGGTGCAATGGCAACTTGGCGCCTGGGATTTGTGGGTAAAGAACGCTTTCATTACTGGAGAATGCTTCTTTGGACGAGCCTGCACCGGCCACGGAATTTGCCGCTGGCCATTCAGTTGGTGATCTGCGGCTACCACTATCGCCGCATTTCTGAATTGCTGATACCCAGCGGTATGAAAAGCTGACGGCATTGGCCTTGCCGAATCCAAAAGGAAATATCCATGGATGCATTCGTGCCGCCCTGTCGGTGAGCCCGAAGTCAATGGGCGGAATTGGGTCTCGCCGCGATGATGAATTGCGCCCTTGGCGTCAATTTACTATTTATTTATTTTGTGCAGAGCCATGCGCCTGCACCGACGTGATCCGACTGATTGATCTGCCCAGATTAGAACCCCGCGATGCTGTGTTGTTTGCAATTTCATCAGAGGCGATAGTGCTGGCCAGACGCGCCATCCCATTTTTATCCCGCCTGAGACAAAACTGCGTCAGCTTGATTGGCTGTCAATATCGGATGCGACTTCAGCGATAAAATTGCAACCCATACGCCTTGAAGCCCGGAGAGAGCTTCCACATAGGCTTCCACACCACCGAGCCATCGTTGTGTCCGATATTAGCCCCATCCGGTATGCCGTTGCTTCCGAGATGGTTACTGTATATGCCATGGCCCCAAATGCTGTTGACATTGAAGGAGCCATTCTGGGAGGTGACCATATCGCTGAACAAAATAGTATTCGAGGGGCTGTTCGGGGCTTGGGTGAAAAGGCCGTCCGTAGGGTCCTGATAGTTGTGGTTGGTGACTTGGCCCGTTAGGGGATTGATCCATCTACCATATTGATAAACGGTAAGGCTCCCCCCAAGCACGCCGTTGGGGCGCTGGTACCAGTACATGTAATCGGTGTACACTCGCCACCAGCCGCCCAGCGCTTGCAACTGTTTTGGCCAATCTGGCGAATCAGCATTAAAACGACTGATCGAAAGATGCTGTGAGGCATAAGCGATCGTATCTGGTAGATACCCCGGACCGGCCCCGGGGTAGATGCCATTGACTGCGAGCGAACTGTTCGGTGCCAAAGGGGGAGCCGGGTCCGGGCAATAAATAAACGCAGGGTCGAGCAATATACCCGCAACGTACAGCGATGCGGGTCCCCATGCTGGGTAGGTATGGCTGGTGGGGTTAATATAACCCAGACCACCCATCGGGTAAGTGTACCTATAATACGTTGGCGGGTATTGGTTCTGCTGCATTGTGGCGTATTCTAAGCACCCCTGAGTCAGCGAGCGGATATTCGCGGCGCAAACTGTACGAAGCGCCTCTTTGTGCGCCTTTGCCAACGCGGGCAAAAGCATCGAAATAAGGAGGGCAATGATGGCAATAACGACCAGAAGTTCCACCAATGTGAAACCTCTATGCTGAAGCCTGGTGCGTGCCATAGATCACCCCTTACCTGATCGCCCCCATGCGAAACACATCTTTAATGGCCCCCACCAAATGCGGGTGGGGAAGCGGCGCAGTTGCCACATGGCAACCGATGGGAGGCTAGCTTCGTCGGCGATCCAGTACGAAGTTGAAATAATCTGGATCGCTGGCACAAGCATTGAAGATAGCTCCAACGCCTTCACTATTATAGCTTGTAAGTGGGCTAATGCCAATTATTTTGGATGGCGATAATCAGGCCTTTTTCTGCGTGTCCGGCGGCTTCCTTGAAAAACGGCGGGTAAGGAGGTATTCTCTTTCCTTCGCCCACGGGGGCGTAGCTCAATTGGTTAGAGCATCGGATTGTCGATCCGAAGGTTGCGGGTTCGATCCCCGTCGCCCTCGCTGAATCCAGCGGCCCCGTCTTCCTGCGATTATCGGCGGGATGACTTTCTCCGTGCGGGGACTTGGTTTACTCTTACATCCATGCCGATTTCCGTTTCCGCCTGCATCATCTGCCTGAACGAGGCCCATCGTATTGCCGCGGCTCTCGATTCACTCCTCTGGTGCGATGATATTGTCGTGGTGGATTCAGGTTCGAGTGACGACACCCGAGCAATAGTCGAAAGCCACCGGGCCAAACCGCGATTTATTCATCACCCCTGGGCGGGGTACAGTGCACAGCGAAAATTTGCGGTGGAGCAATGTCGGCACGACTGGGTGCTGGCGCTGGATGCGGATGAAGAATGTTCGCCGGAGCTTGCGGCGGAGATCGCTCGATTGACAACTGGCGACACGGAGCAGATCGCTCAATACCGCATGCCGCGGAAGAATTACATTGGCGGGCGCTATGTGCGGTGTTGGTCGCCGGACGATCAGTTTCGGCTGCTGCACAAAAGCCGCGTCCGGTGGGAGCCGCAGAGTGCCCCGGAAGTGCGCCATCCGATAGCCGGTTACCGCACCGCCCGATTGAAAGGCCCCCTGCTGCACAACCGCCTCACGCCGTTTGATCTGCGGGATTTTAATGATGGCCCGCGAATGGCGGAGCATGCGTACATTTTGGCCCAGGCCATGGCGGCATCGGGGCGGCATGCGACATTTATGCAACTGCTGCTGCGCCCTCCGATTACGTTTTTGAAGTATTATATTTTAAGGGGCGGCATTCTGCAGGGACGCTTCGGGCTTGCCATTAGCTACAAGACCACCATCGGCGTGATGCTGAAGTACTCGGTGCTTTATGCCCGTGAGCAGTGGAATCTCTGCGCGGATGGCACACCGAATCGGCAACAATTCAGCCCCACCACGCCAGAGCCGGATGTCGAGATGCACGCCGGTAAGGCGGCCACTGCGGCGGCGGGCGGAAATGCGGCGCCGGGCGGACGTGCGCCGGCCGGCGACGGCCAGTCTTAAGCCTCGGGCAGGTGTGAGAGCGATTCAAACGCCGGGGCCAAGGCGGGATAAAGCATTTCGTAGCGGGCGGCCAGTTCGCTGTAATAGCGGCTGCGGCGGGCATTGGGGCGATATTTTTTCCGCGTTTCGATGAGTTCGGCGGTGGCTTGGGCCACACTCGGCCAGACGCCGGTCCCCACGCCGGCCAGGATCGCCGCCCCGAGCGCTGCGCCCTGATCAACACGAATGGTGCTTACATGGGCGCGATACATATCCGCCTGCATCTGCAGCCACAGGTCGCTTCGGCTCCCGCCCCCGCCGGCCCGGATATCCCGCACTTCCACCCCCAGCCCGCGCATCAATTCCACCTGCTGCCGCATTCCCATGGTGACCCCTTCCATGACGGCCCGGACCATGTGGGCGGCCCGGTGCGACGGCGTAAGGCCGATAAAGCAGCCGCGGGCATGCGGATCGGCATGCGGGCAGCGTTCGCCGGTGAGGTAGGGAAGAAAGAGCAGGTTTTCCGCCCCTGGCAGAACCGATGCCGCCATGGCATTGAGGCGGTCGTAGGATATTTTGGCCGCCCGGGGAAGGGCGGATTCCAGCATTCGGCGCATCCACTGATAGGATCCGCCTGCGCTGAGCATGCAGCCGAAGAGACACCATGTATTTTTAATGGCGTGGCACATGGTATGAATGCGGCCGTGCGGATCGGTCAGCGGTTTATCTGATGCGGCAAAAATCACGCCGCTGGTGCCGATCGTCGCCGAGAGAATTCCCGGCGAAACCACGCCGGCGCCGACGGCCCCGGCAGCCTGATCACCGGCTCCGGCCACGACGGGCGTATCGGCTCGCAGACCGGTAAGTGCCGCGACGGGCGCCGACACCCCCCCGCTGATATCGGTCGATTCCATGACGGGAGGCAGCAGGCTCCCATCGATGCCCAGGCGGGAAATGATTTCGCTGCACCAACGGCGGGCTTTGACATCAAGAAGCAGCGTTCCCGATGCGTCGGCCACATCGGTGACATACTGCCCGGTGAGGCAGAAGCGGATGTAATCTTTGGGCAGCAGGATATGCCGCACTTTGGCATAGCGTTTGGGTTCGTGTTCCATCATCCAGAGGATTTTCGGCGCGGTAAAGCCGGTCAGCGCGGGGTTGGAAACCAGCGCCACCAGGGCCTCACGACCGCCGAGAGCCTGTTCAATCCGGCGGCACTGCTCGCCGGTGCGCTGATCATTCCAGAGAATGGCGGGGCGCAGCGGGCGGGGTGAATCACCCAGAAACACGCTGCCGTGCATCTGGCCGGAGAGACCGACGGCGGTGATGTCGGAGGCCCGGCGCCGTGCGATGCGTAATACTTTTTTCATGGCGTCCAGCGATGCATGCCACCACTGGGCGGGGTCCTGCTCGGCCCATCCCGGCTTGGGGCAGAGCAGATCATGCGGCGACTCGGCCGCCCAGATGTCACCCTCCGCCGAAAGGAGCAACGCCTTGGTGGCTGACGTACCGATATCCAAACCGAGCATAAGTGTCATGCAAGACTCCCTTTAGATTGCACAGACTGTTTATTTAGCGGATTTTCGCCGGTTATGCAAAAGCATCACGGCCTGTTATCCGCCCGTTTGCGAGAGGCGGGCAAAATAGGCCTTGATCGGATTGCGGTATCCTTTGGGAAGCGGGCCGGAGGCGGAATCGGAGAGGTGATGGAGTTTCCTTCGAATCGGGCCGGTGTTATCAACGGCGACATGGGCGGCAGCGCCGGCAAGCAGCTTGGCGGTGGCCAGATCGTGCACCGCCATCTTCTGATAGATGAGGGCCGTGTGATACTGAAATGCGTTAAGGGCTTTTTTGGCATCCTGCATGAGAACCGCGGCCTCGATGAGTTTGAAATTGTGGAAATTATCCGCGTGGAGTTCCAGACGCAGGCGTTCGGTCTGATTGAGCAGTTGTGCCTGAGCACCGGCCAGGCGTTTGAGATTTTTCTGCATGCCGATGGGTGCGGGTCCCTCAAGCCCCTCGCCGCTGTAGCCGGCCTTTTTCCCGCCACCGGTTGCCCCGCCCGGAGGTTGTTTTGAGGAGTCCTGGATTTTGCCCGAGGCAAATGCGTCATGAGTCAGGCGGGTGGGCGTGCGACGGCCTCCCTTATTGGTGGCGGTGGCACCGACCATCTCCCCGCTTGCCCGGCCTTCGCGCCCGGAACCGCTGCGTCCCTGAATTTCATCATTCTTCGGCATCTCGTTGCCGGTGACGCCTTGAGCGCTCATATCGCTGATCGGCCCATCCAAGGCACCCCATCCATTGCCTTTGTTCATTGAATCGTTCCATTTGCTTCCGAGGCTTTCCATGTCGCTGGTCATGTCTTCTTCGTGTTCCAGCAGTTTACCCATCATGTCGTGAAGTTCGGACGGCAGGGGCGGATCGGGAACATCATTCTGAGCCACGGGCTCTTCCATTTCCCATTTCATGGTGTCCGGCTTCTGCATCAGCCATTGCTCGATATTGGAGGTGAGTTTTTTGGCGTCTTCCAGGCCTTCCTGTTCCAGCGGCGTGGCGATTTTGATGGCCTTGATCTGCAACGCATCTTTTTCCATGGCCAGTTGGACATTCATCTCCGCCAGATCGTCCTTCAGGGCGGCGTTGGCCTGATCCTGCTCGGTCAGATTGCTCATGTTGACGAGTTTCTGGTTGAGAAATTTGGACCATTTATCCGCCAGCGCCTGGGCATGAAGTAATTCCGATTTATCCTTGGCATCGTACTGGTTGATCGGCTTCTGGGCCAGCCGCATGGAGGTGTTCATGACATCGCGCTGCTGTTTTTCAAACTTCTTGAGTTCCAGCGCAAGCTGTTTCCACTGCTGCCGCCCCTGATCCTGGAAGTTGCTTCCCTGATGCGAAATACGCGATTTGACATCCGAGAGCCGCGCCTTGGCCAGGTGCAGAAAGGCCCGCAGGGCATCAAGGATATTGAGCTGGTGGGTGTGCAGCGTATGTTCCAGCGGAAGCGCGGCCGGCGGCGACGCGACGCGGGAGAGTTCCTCAGCCCGTGTGACGGCCAGCGACGCATCGCCGGAGGCGAGAATACCAAGCCCCGCCTGGATCGTCCGCATCGAATGGATAAATGGAAATGTATGAATCGTATGCAGCATGTCGCCGCGCAGGGCCCCCTGCCCGACCGAAATCTGAGATGCCTCGCCCGTAATCTGCGCCAGTTGGCGGTCAGTGAACATGGTGTTCGCCCGGACGATCAGCGACTGCTGACGATTGATCATCGCTTCAATGATGCGAATCAGTTGCCGCCATGCGTGTATCTTCCGCGGTGATGGAGCCGCCTGCTGGACGATCATGATTTTGAAAATGCGGCCGTCGGTGGTCTGCGGCCCCAGCGGCGGATCAACATCCGTGATGCTGCGGTTATCGGTGGCGGTGAATCGATAGCGGAGTGTGCTGCCGGCGGCATATTTTTTCACCGGCAGGGAAAGAAGCAGCGGTATGACCACATGGGTGGCCGGGCGACCGTTTTCCGCCGCACCGATGGGCCAGCGACGGATGGTATGAAATGGATGAGCCGCTCGGGCAAGTTGCAGGGTAACGGCGGTAACACCGTAATCGTCCGTCGCTTCAACCTTGAGCGGCAGGCGGCTGCCGGGCGGAACGTTGACGTTCTGATGCGGCAGCAGCACATGGACGGCTGGAGGTTGATCAGGCGCGCAGACGAGATGAAAATGACTGGACCCGCCGTCCGGAAAAGTTTGCAGCACATTCCCCGAGCCATCGCTGATCAGAAATCGATAGCGAAGCGATTTGAGAATCGGGATGGGACGAGTATGAAAATGGAGGCCGTCGGTGGAGTGGAGTGAAATCGTGTGGGTGCTGGAGACCTGCATGGCGACGGTATCATTCACAAGCGGCGCACCGAGCGTCAGATGCCACGCGACGCGGCTCCCTTCGGGTACCGCAACGGAGGTCGGCAGCGTCGGTTTGCCGGCGAGCACCGCGACTTTTTGTTCCGCGGCGGTCGGCATGGTGTAACGGGGTGCCTGCACCAGCGCATTGAGCGATGCGAGCGTGATCTTCGGCAGGACGGTGACACGGTACCGCGTACTCTGCGTGCCGCCGGAGTTGATCACATACGCAAATCCCTGTGCTGCCGAAGAAAGCTGGTAGGCGTAATTGGAATTATTACGGCCGAAAACATGCATGCGGAGCCGCTGTCGGCGGCCGTCGGCGTAGTGAATATCGAGATAGGTCGGGACAAGTTCCTGATGCGGCGATTTCACGCGGACGGTGAAATCGACGGGCTCTCCGGCGAGCAGCGTGGCGTTGCCCGGTGCGACATTTAATATTTCTGCGATCCCCTGCCGCGGAACAAATCGCCCTGGAGCCGAAAGGACGGTGAGTCCTCGGGCGAGCTGCTGGTGAAATCCGCCGATGATGATGATCGCGAACATCAGGCTGCACGCCGCCCAGAGCCACGCCCGCCCCTGCCGCTTCCACGGCACATACCGCCCGAGGTCTTCGCGGTTCAGATCGGAGGCAATCTCGCGGATGATGCGTGGAATCAGCGCCGGCCGAACATCTCCCGGTGCCGGCTTGCGCCCGGTTTCGGCGAGTTCATCGGCGAGGAGCACGGCATTGATGAGTTTATTTTCCAGCGGGGCTGATGGTGCGGCGTCAGAGCTGGCGAGGCGAGCGTTTTCCGCCTCGACCCATCGGGCAATCTGGCCATAGCCGGGACGCATGAAGATGGCCGGGTGGAGCCAGCGCCAGTAAGCCCACCCCACGGTAAGCGGAATCAGCAGAATCATCGCCCAGAGAACGATGGCCGGCAGTGGAAACAGACCGGCAAGAAGAATGATGAGAACCACGATCGGGACGGTGAAGGCGACCATCTTCCCCAAGCCGCCGACCACCATCGCGACTCGGTACTGCGCCCCTACCTGTTCGAGTTTGGACGCGACGGATGCAAAATCCTCCCCCGGAGGAGTCGCGAAGGAAAAATCAGAAGGATTGATGCTTGCCATGGCAACCGGCCCCGCAAATGCGTTTCCCACCACGTTACGCTCGCCAAGAGTATAACGCGCCGCAACATCGGTTGTTGCCAAAGGTAAAAGTGGACGTTTATTTTCATCGTCCGGTTGAGGCGCATTGGAAGGGGATTTTTCTGGGAGGGATGCGAAAGAACCATCTTGGCGACGGCAACCGTCAACCCATTGAATTTCCGTCAACACATATCAATTATTTCGCATACACGAATGTACGGAAAGTTTTGCCGCTCGGGGCCATTACGGTTATCCTTGTAGGTTTGCGGGTATGGGGAGCGGCAGCTACCGTGCCCGGTGTGAAAACGGGAAATATTTCAGGGAGTCTGCATAAGATGCCAAACGGAAGAACCAAACATCTTTTTACCAGTGAATCGGTCAGCATGGGCCACCCGGACAAAGTGTCCGATCAGATTTCAGATGCGATTCTC
Organism: Phycisphaerae bacterium; assembly: GCA_049965755.1. Classification (GTDB taxonomy): domain Bacteria; phylum Planctomycetota; class Phycisphaerae; order WQYP01; family WQYP01; genus JAJZGD01. The sequence goes on from JBMFVY010000052.1 coordinate 16,486, forward strand.
GATTCACTGCTGCGAGCCGATCCCACGGCCCGAGTGGCCTGCGAAACGCTGGTGACGACCGGGCTGGTGGTGATTGCCGGTGAAGTGACGGTTCACAACGATGCCGGCATCAAAGCCCTGAACAACGCCGAAGAGACCGCTCGCCGGACGATTGCCAACATCGGCTATGACGATCCTGAAACGGGCTTTGATTACCGCTCCTGCGCCGTGGTGCGGGCACTTCATGGCCAATCGATGGATATCGCCCGTGGGGTGAATCATTCCGAATCGCACGAGCAGGGGGCCGGCGATCAGGGCATTATGTTCGGTTTCGCCTGCAATGAAACCACCACCCTCATGCCGCTGCCCATCTACCTGAGCCATCGGCTTGTTGAGCGGCAGGCGGAACTGCGGCAGAACAAAACACTTCCCTGGCTGCGCCCCGACGCCAAGAGCCAGGTGACGGTGGAATATCACGATAACCGTCCGGCAAGGATTCATACCGTAGTGCTGTCAACGCAGCACACCGCGGAGGTGGTGGACGCCAAAACCGATTCATTTTCCGACGGAGCCCGCCGCGAAATTATCGACAAAATCATACGGCCGGTCATCATGGCGCAGTGCCCGGAACTCTGGAATGACCAGATCATCTTCCACATCAATCCCACAGGCAAATTCCTCATCGGCGGCCCGCACGGCGATTCCGGACTCACAGGCAGAAAAATCATCGTGGATACCTACGGCGGCCGCGGATGTCATGGCGGCGGTGCCTTTTCCGGTAAGGACCCGTCCAAAGTGGATCGCTCGGCCAGCTATATGGCACGTTATGTGGCCAAAAATATCGTCGCGGCCGGTTTGGCGACCGCCTGTGAAGTCCAGCTTGGATATGCCATCGGCATTGCCGATCCGGTCAGCGTCCTGGTGGATACCGAAGGCACGGCTGTGGTAAGCGAGCAGCTCATCGAAGAATTGGTTCGAAAGGTTTTTGCGCTTCGCCCGCGCGATATCATCCGCCAACTGGATCTGCTGCGACCGATCTATCTGGCGACGGCCCGCCACGGCCACTTCGGCCGCGAGCTGCCTGACTTTACGTGGGAACGCACCGACAAGGCCGCCGAACTGGCCAAGCTTGCCGGGGTGACCGGCGGCAAAAAGACGGTCGTCGCCGTCTAATCCCCCCTTGGGGATGCTGGAATAGCCACGCAAAGGTGGATAGCACAGCGATGGAGCGTTCTTATCCGGATTAGGGTATCTGCGCAGGATGGGAATTGAAGCTTGCGAGATTATTCCACATACTGGAATTGATGCGGAAGCACGCGCGTTGCAGCCCATAACCGTTGATCGCCAACCGCGAAGACTCGGTTTCCCCCTCACCCGGCAGGATTGTTTTCTCAGATGCTGGATTACCCAAGCGTCCATTCACCTTGACCGGCTCACCAAACACGCAATCGCGAATCGTGCACAATTCTCTTGACTCATGTGTTCCGATTTGTCATAATATTTTCAACATAATCCAGAAGCAGGGTCGTTCCTATTACGGGGGTAAAAGTCATGCGAAGTTTTCGTGATAGCAGTAAATCATCAGCCGCTCCGCGCCTGGCGAGCGCATGCATCATCGCATTGGCGTCGATGGGGGCTGCGGGCGGCGTTACCCACGCCATGACGATTACCCCAACATTCGAAGGGACGATTACGGGCAGCGCGTATGCGCAGACCATCGAGGGTGATATCAACAGCGCCCTGAGTTTTTACGATCAGAGCTTCAGCAACCCGATCAACGTGAACATCGCCTTTACCATTACGGCCACCAATTCCTCGGCGTCGTACCTCGGCCAAAGTTACTCGACGCTCTACACGCCAAACTATGCCACATATACGGCCTACATGCAGGCCAACGCCGCCGCCAACAACAACGCGATTGAGCAGACGGCGTAAAACAATTTAGGTTCCGGCAACGACAGCAACCAAGCGACACCGCTCGCGGTCACCAGTGCCGATATGCGAGCCATCAGCGGCAATTCCAGCTACACCGGCACTATGGACGCTGCCGGTAACGTAAACAGTACCGGAACCTACGACGGCGTCATTACGTTAAATGCTGCAAAACTCATCGGTTTCGGCGGAAACGGCCCATACAGTGCCGGTCGGGTGATTCAGCATGAGGTGGATGAGGTGCTGGGTATTGGCGGGAGTGGATCGACTCTCGGCAGTTCTCTCCAGTCAACCAATTACGCACCGCTGGATTTATTCCGCTATTCCGGCGCCCACACTCCCAGCTACACCACCAGTTCGACGGCAACTTCTTACTTCTCGATTGATGGCGGCAACACGAACATCGTCAATTTCAATCAAAACCCGGGCACCAACGGCCAGACCGGTGGGGACTTCGGAGATTGGGGCAGTCAGGGCACAACTGGTAATTATGTCCAGTTGGCGTTCACCTCTTCCTCGCAGGGAGCGGCGAGCGTGAGTCTTACATCCCCCGAGGGGATTGCACTTCAGGCCGTCGGATACGATGCTACACCGGAACCATCATCGCTGGCGATCTCCGCCGCACTGCTGTGCGGTGTGTGGTTCACGCTGCGACGACGGGGCGTTGGTCGCGGGTGATCATGTCATTTCAATAAGCGTTGCCCTGCTGGAGGCTATTGAATCCCCGGTTCAGCAATCTTGCCCGGACCCATTGTCCGACCCGCTGAAATTATGCACTGGATTTTGTAATCGGCAGCACCATTTCGTGGTACGTGCAGCGAAAGCCCAGGCGCGAAAATAACCCCTTCGCCGCCGCATTGGGTTCCGCAGCCATCAGCCGCAGTTGATTCACGCCGTTGCCTGCCGCCCAATCCGTTGCAAATTGCACCAACTGCGTGGCCACTCCCTGCCGTCGATGGTCGGAGGCCACCGCCAGATCGTGGATAAAAGCGTATCGCTCGTAGATATAAATGGGAATTTCCACCATGATCCCGACGGCAATGCCCCCGATCACCCGCTGCCCGGAGCGTGCGACGGCAAAAAGCCAATCCGGCTTTTCCAAGTTGCCCGATATCCAGCGGGTGTAGCGCTCGCTGATATCCTCACGCAGTTTCCACCGCAGCGGCCAATACGTTTCATGCTGACGTTCCACGAGCAGGAACAATTCCACCAGCGCGGCAATCTGTTCCAACTGAACTTTTTCGACCGTGATATTCATGCTGTATTTTATCCTGCGTTTCGGGTCTCGCTCGGCCGCGGCGGCACGGCCGGACACGATCTGCCGGAAGCCCTTCATCGTAGAGGAAGCTCAGAAGCCTCCGCGTCAATGCTTTCTGATTCGCCAGCCAGCACTCCCACACCACGTAAACCCGCCACCCGAGGTGGCGCAGCTGCCGGGCAGCACGCCGGTCGCGTGCCCTGTTTTCCGTGAACTTCTTCCGCCAGAAAGCGATTCGCGACTTCGGGAAATAAGCAAGTCGGCAATTCCTGTGACGGTGCCAAAAACAGCCGTGGACAAATACCACCACCCGGTGCCGTGTGAGGACAATATCCGGCGAGCCCGGGAGTTTCTGCGGTTTAAGACGGAACCGGTACCCAAGGCGGTGCAGCAACCGGCGCACCAATATCTCCGGCCCGGTGTTTCTAGACTTTATTCGCGACATACATCGGCTACGTTCCGCTTTTGTGAGGGTGTCCGTCATTGTTGAGCCAGCATGGTCTTTACAGCGCCAACGAACTTCTCGACCGTCAGAATTCCCCCCGGGCTTTGACGGGGGTAAAGGTGGAGGTACGGCTCGGGGACTACCAGAATTATTCCGGCATCGTACATTTCATTGAGCTGATTTTCAGAGATTCCTTTCTGGAGGGTGAGGATGTGCTTGCGCCTCACGCGGCGACCTTCATTCAGGACTTGGCGCCACCGATCCTTGCAGGTTGTCTTCAGTCCAACCAAGCAAAGTTTCTCGGCCGGATAGCTTAGATCGTTGTACGCGCTCTTCCCCGGTATCAGGATGTCGGGTTCGGAGGTTCCGTCGACGCGAGCCCGCTGATCGAAGCGAATGTTTGCCCTCCTAAGAATCGCTGCAAAATGATTTTCGAGAGATCGCCCTGCCCGAGCTTTGCGCCGGTTCATAAGGCTGGCGGCCGCCTTGAGGAATTCCTCGACGCTGTGGAATTTGCGGGAAATAGTCTCCGTGCAGATTTTATTCTCAACCAGACGGAACAACTCGTATTCGGTTTCAACGAGCTTGACCAGTTGATCGTCGAGCGGGGCCCTGTCAAATTTCGGCAGACACGCGCCCAACGCGTCACGAGTCTCCGAGGAAAGCGTTGCGGTGTCGGGGAATTCGTAAATGCCCTCCAACAGAAGACGAAATCGCCTTTGAACGCACTGCTCCGGTGTCTCCGCCGAGGGACGATCATCGGGCGGAAACGCCGCCCAGGAATCATTGACCGCGACACCGAGGGCCGCTTGGATATCCTCGATATCTTCTTCGCTACGGAGCACGTGCGCAGTGAATTCACCCGGTGCGTTGCGAATAAGCACCAGCAGGTCACCGACCATATCATGGGAAAGCCAGGGGAAGTCCCTGCCGAACCGCGTGAGCCGATATTCAGAGCGTGTGCCGGTGAAATACCCCGTCACCACGGAATCTGTCACGCGGCCGTCGGGCCAGGTAATTTTCAATGGATGCTTTGAGTTTTTCCCTTTCGTCGGGGCGTGAGGGGTAAACGACCTCCACATGGCTTTTGGCAGATAAAATCCGCATTGATGTCCGTGCGTCTCCCCGACGTCGTTTGCGGAGACGCACTTGAGCAGTGCGTTGCCCTGCCGAAGTGCGTCGTTGATTGCGTCCTCGCATTCCCGTGATCGCATTGAGTTCTCCAGCTATGCGCAAAGAGCTACGCGGCGCCGCGCCGGATTTGCCGGGTCGGGCGCCCTTTCACGAGGCAGCCGGAACCGGCCCTCTCAAGATGCCACCGGAAAACCTCCACGATCCGACGGCCCACCGCCTCGACCATGTCGGGAACCACCGAATTCCCGAACTGGCGGTAAGCCTGAGTGTCGGATACCACAATTGGGAAGCCGCTGAGATGCCCGAATATCCGGGCGTTCTTCTCGCCAAACCCCATGAGTCGCGCGGCTTCCTGCGGCGTCAGCCGCCGGGGATTTCGGCCCGGCTGCCGAATCAGAATTTCCGAGCCGTCCTTATAGTATCTGGCGCTAAGGGTACGGGCCGTATCTTCCGGCCCAACAAGCCCGAAACCGAAGCCATTACCTTTTTCGCGGTGCCGCTTGGCGTATTCCTGAAGGTAATTCCAAAGGTGGTCGGTGAGTGTATATTTGCCGTCCACTTCGTGTTCCAGAATTTCCGCTAGGGTGTGATGCCCCTGCGGGGGGTCGGGAAACGTAAACGGCGGGCTGTCGCCGAAGACCGCCCGATCAAAGCAGACAATCAGCAGCCGTTCGCGGTGCTGGGGCACCCAATGCACGGCATCCAATACGCTTGAAAACACTTTGTATTGAAGTTTCTCCAACTCGGATTGAATAACCAGCCACGTCTTGCCGCCGTCGTGCGACCTGAGGTTCTTCACGTTTTCAAGGAAGAGTACCGGTGGCCGACGGACCCGGATAATGTCGCATATTTTGAAGAAAAGATTGCCCTGCCGTTTACACTTGAACCCGTGTGCCTGCCCGAGGGAGTTCTTTTTCGAAACCCCTGCAATGGAAAACGGCTGACAGGGAAAACCTGCGGCCAACACATCGTGATCAGGAATATCCTTCATCTCTACCACGTTGATGTCGCCGTGGATTTCACGATCTCCGTACCACGCCTGATATGTTTTCTGCGAATTAGCGTCCCACTCGGAGGTAAACACGCACTGGCCGCCGACCTTCGTCAGGCCGATCCGGAACCCACCGATGCCGGCGAAAAGGTCGATGAATTTGAAGGGCGTGAGAGACGCCACCGGGGGGCGCAGTTGTTCGATCGCACTAAAAAGGGGAGGGGGCCGGAAATCACTCCCGGATTTGGATGCCGTCTCCAGAACCTGCAGAACAAATTCCTTCAGGCTCAGCCGCCGCCGATGCTTTTCTTCGTCCAACCAAGACCTCAACTCCTCCGGCACATTGCGGATTAGAATGTCATTCGGTGGCATGGCCAACTCCTCTAGGCACAGTAGATATCAATGATATCACAAAGTCCCAGACGACGCATCCGCGACGATGTGTACCATTTCATCCCTCTGTGTTGTCTTTTCCTGCTCGGCGGCGGGCGAGTCGGCCGATGATCGGGGCGTGCGCGAGTTCAGGAATATTGAGCCAGCGGGCACAAAGGCCGTAGACGGCGGCGGCAACCGCCACCATCATCGCCAATCCGATGATATTGCCGACGATCGGATGGGATGGAATCTGTACCCAATGGTTGCACGCCCAATCGGCAACCATCGCTGAAACAGCCATGGCGATTATCGCTGCGGCGACTCGAACCAGCATGCCCCCCATCTGCGCAGTCTGAAGCGGGCCGATCCGCCGCCGCAGCAGCCACGCCAGAAGCACGCACTGAAAGATGGCCGACGCCGTGGTACTGGCAGCAATCCCCGCCACGCCCAGCGGCCAGATCAGCAGCAGATTCAGAATCAAATTCAGCACCACCGCTGCCACCGCGACCTTCATGGGAGTATGTGAATCGTGAAAGGCGTAAAACACGCGAATAAATATCATCTGCAGTTCGAAGGCCCATATCCCTGCACAGAACCATCGTGCCGCATGGGTGGCCCGGTTGACATCCGCCTGGGAAACATGACCGCCGAGATAAATCGCGGATATTAATTTGTGGGCGATGAGAATCATGCCGACGGTGGCGGGCAGACTCAAAAAAAGTCCCCGGCGAAAGGCCCGCCGCAGGACATCCTTGAGTTCATCCATGTTTGATTCCGCCGCCAGCTTCGAGAGCCGGGGAAAAATAGCCGTGGCAATCGCGACGCCGAACACACCGACCGGCAGCATATAAATCCGCTGGGCTACGGAGAGCTTGCCCAGTGCCCCGGCGAGCATCGGCAGATGAATGTGAAGTGATCCAACGTTTACGATCCGCGAGCCGTTGTGGCCATCGGGGGAAAACCACCACGCGATTTGAGAATCCAGAAACGTATTAATCTGTACGGCGGAAAAGCCGACAATCATCACCCCCATGCGGCGGATGAGAGAACGGACGGCGGGCGATACAAAGGTAATACTCCCCCATCGCAGGCCGCAGCGATACGCCGAGACGCCGAGCATGAAAAGCTGCACAACACCGGACGCCAGCACCGCCAGCGCCACCCACCAGATGCGGTCCGTCAGCGGAGCATGCGATGCAAAATACAACGCGGGCAGGGCCGCCGCGAGTGCCATAAGGATGCTGGTGGTGATCGGGGCGAGACTTTGGGCGGCAAATTTCTGATGGACCGCGGAAAACGCGCCCAGCATCGCCGTTATGCAAATCGCCACGGTG
>JBMFVY010000053.1:0-23526 GCA_049965755.1 Phycisphaerae bacterium
GGCCTCGCTACCTGATCGCGGACAAGGGCTACGACTGCGACGCCCTGCTCCGGGATATTCGGCTCCGCGGCGGTACTCCAGTCATTCCCGCACGGGCTGGACGCACCGTAACCCGACGCCTGTTGCGACGCCAATATCGTCGCCGGAACTTGGTGGAACGCCTTGTCAATCGGCTCAAGCATTTCCGACGCGTCGCCACACGTTATGAGAAAACAGCGCGGAATTTCCTGGCCTTCGTCCAATTTGCCTCAATCCTTTGTTGGATCAAGTGAATGTCAACACGGCCTAGTGTCCTATTTGCGATCTGCTGTGCGGCGCTGGCGCTGGTCTCGGTCCCGCTGGATTCCTTCGGCCGTCCCGAAAGGGATTTCCCCGTGTCGCTTTACAGCCCAAAGATTGCCGCGGAGCTATTGGCGAGCCGATTCCTGCGACGCGGCTCGCTACGCATCTATTTTCTGACCGGCTACCTCATCTTCGTTGCCGGGATCTCGGCCGTGGCTTGGTGCGTGCCCACCTTTTCGCTGCTCGCCACGCAGGCAGCAGTGTCGACATTTTTGCTTGGTGTGCTCATCGCCGCGGCCCTGCGGCGCGGCATCGCACTGTGGCCCCACGCAATGGCAAATGATTCCAAACCCGAATAATGGCCGGCGGCAACATTGGCCGGCAAGGATAATGCGCTGAATTTCGGATCACATGCCTGGGCCCGGCAGGGGCCACATGATGTCGCTGGGCCATCGCTGCCAAATCGGCAAATATGGCGGCATCAGCGCAGGGCGGGGTCGGCGGGGGGGGTTGGCTGCGGTACAGGCTTTGTCCGTGTCATGCGGGCGTTTACGATCCCCCCGATGCCGGCAAGCGTCATCTCCACCAATATCTGTCCGACACGGGGCAGGGCCACGGCAACAACAATCAATTCGGGCGAGCCGACAATCGGGGTCAGAAACAAGGCCTGAATGGCCTCTCGAACGCCCAAGCCTCCGGGTAGCAGGCTGAACATACCGAGACTCACGGAAAGGGCAAATGCGCCGACCAGATCGGGATAAGTGCGAATGGAAATGTAATGGATGCTGTGCACGCTCGCCCAGAGAGCCACACCGCCGAAAAACCAGACCGGCATGAACATCCCGACCGCCGCCAGCATATGGCGAAAGCGGAAGCGTCGGCTTGGCGGGATCGGGCCGCGCTTCATGGATTTGAGGGCCGTATTAATCATGAAGAAGAATATTCTGGGGTGAAAAACCGTCAGCAGTCCGGCGATGGCGATTCCCACCAGCACGAGATACAAGGGATGGTCGCGGGCATCAAAAAGCAGGGCAATCGCCCCGATCAGGGCGCCGGATAGCGTGTACATCGCATTTTCAAGCAATGTCGATAGCACGCAGATTTCGCGGGACATCCCGGCCCGGTGCGTGCGATCAATTCGCATAAGCACCAGAAATACCTTGCCGGGGGCATATTTCCCGGCTTGGCTGAAGGTGTAGGCGCCCAGCAGGGGGATCGCAGGTGAATGATCACCCATTCGCCGCACCAGCCAAAGCCAGGTCAGGCTGTTGGTGATCATAATCCCGATGAACCCGAGTGGAATCAGGAGGATGAAACGCCAGTCGATGTCAACGGGTTTGGAACCCGCCTTGTGCCAAGCATCAAGCAGTTTGTCGCCGACAAACCCGAACACCAGCACCATCACCAGCAGTTTGATGAGGAATATGATTCTGGCCTTTGTGAGTTTCATTGAACTCTTTTCGTCAATCGTCCATCGGGTCGGGGCACTCTGACATCCGGGGCCGGTGCCTCGGAATCCGCCCACCGACCGGTGAATACACCTTCACCCGCCACCCATCGTCATCCCATCGCGGTTTGATGGAATAAGCATCGGGTTTACGCCGTCTCGACACCACCTGTCGATGATTCGCTGCCAACTATTGTGCTCGAACATCGACAAATGGGAAACCCATGCACCATGCCTGCCACAGGTGTTAAACGCTCGCTTTGCGCAGTTGATGCACTCGGGTACCCATTTTGGCGATGGACTGGCGGGAGGCACTGGCATCTCAATGACTCCGCATATACTATTAAGGTGTCGCCATCCTGCAAAAAGGACGCGAGTTGGAGAATAATCATGAAATGGAATCTGAAAATCGCAACAGCGTTAACCGGTCTCACCCTCATGGCAACGCTGGCCGGGTGCAGCAGCAATCCGACGGTTCTGACGCCCAATCCCCGATCGCCGATCGCCGATGTCCCGGTGCCCGAGGGATTTCATATTGTCCTGGGCAAATCGGAAAGCACGATCGTGCCCAGTACGGGGCTTCGGATCGTCAATGAATACTACAAGGGATCCCCGGCTCGATTGACGACGGCACGATTTTTTCTGGATAACCTTCCTGGCGATGGATGGAAACTGCGTGAGGAAACTCAAGGCTCCGGCGGCATAACGGAATTTTTTAAAAAGGGTGATGAAGATTGCACCATCACCATCCGGCGCGGCTGGTTCCACACGCATCTTTACATCATCATAACTCCCAATCACGCCTCCGGCGGGGGCCCTGCCGCCCCTGCGGGCACCACGACCACCATGCCTGCAGTTCCGTCATCATGATGAACCTCGCCTCCCGGCCCGAGCACCTTCAGGAATACATGGATGATCCCGGCGCTGATGTGGGGGAATTGGACAGGGGCTTGGCGTTTATACGCTTCGTGAATCGGCGATTGGGGGGAACGCACAGCATTTTATCGACGCTGCGGCCGTGGCTTTTGCAGTGGCCGAAAGAGTCGCCCGTCCGCCTTCTGGATATTGCCACCGGTTCCGCCGACATCCCGCTCGCCATGCTGGCGATGGGGAAAAATCTTGATTTGACGATGCGCATCGCGGCACTGGACCTGCACGCGGCAACATTAAGGCTGGCCGGTGCACACGTCGGTGCCTGCCCGGCAGTGCAATTGCTTCGCGGGGATGCGATGCGGCTGCCACTGGCGGATGGTTCGGTGGATTTCGTTACCTGCAGTCTGTTTCTGCATCACCTAACCACGCCGCAGGCCTCCATGGTGCTGCGTGAGATGGTGCGTGTGGCACGGCATGGATGGATTATCAGTGATCTGGTGCGCTCTCGGTGGGCGCTGGCGGCCATATCCGCGATGACGGTCTTTTCGCCGCGCCTCCACCGTCACGATGCGCGGGTGTCGGTGGCCAAAGGATGGAAGCGAGCGGAAATACTTCAGATTGCATCCGATGCTGGGGCGGATTTAGCAACCTATACGCCGCACGCCTTTGCGCGATTTGTCCTCGCCGGGCGGCGAGCCGACGGGCGTGCTTGAGGGCATGGTGTTGGACACAGGGGGCGGTAGTCGGCGGCCGGAAGGTGCTGCTGCGGTGGAATGTTTCCACCTTGCCGCCATGATGGATCGGGCCCCGGAAAGCTATTATTTGTTAATACTCGAATGCACTGCCGCCAGTTGCGCTTCAGCGGCGGCCTGGCGCTTGTGCCCCAGCTTTTTCAATACGGCGGCCAGGGCCAGATGAATCACGGGCACATTGGGGCCGAGTTTTTCTGCCAGCCGCAACTGATGCAGCGACCTGTGATAGTGCCCCAGCAGAAATAGGCAGCGGGCGTAAGAAACGTGTCCCGGTACAAATTGCGGCGACACCTTCACCACACGCCGGAAATACTCGATAGCCATTTTACGGTGATTAAGCCCCATCAACGCCAGGGCCATGTGGTAGTTCGCTTTGGTATTGTGCGGTTCGATCCGGGTGGCGATGGAAAGCTGGGCGGCGGCGGCCGGAAGATTACCCGCCATCATGTCAAATTTGCCGAGCTGATAGTGGAGATCGGCAGATTGCGGCAAAACCTCCACGCCGTGCATCAGGTCGTTGTAGGCCATCCGCCAATTTTTGTGTTCTTCATACCATTTCACCAATGCCAGAATGAGGGCGGGTTGCTGCGGGTCGGCCTTGAGCGAACGGCGGTAATAGGTCATCGCTTTGGCGGGATCGTGGTAGTAGTTGTCATACATATTTCCCAGATCGGTATTGATCGTCGGGTCTTCTCCGTGTGAGATACGCCAAGCCTTTTGCATCAGCGCCATCCCCTCGTCAGGATGGTCGTGTTTAATATCGAAGACGGCAATGTTGTCGAGTGCGGCAAAGGCGTCGGGGTTGTATTTGATGTTGTGCGTCCAGAGATGAATGGATGGAATGTAGACCAGCGTCTGTTCAAACGTGACGGGTATGAGGGCGACAAGCACACAAGCGGAAATGACGATTCCGCCCACTTGTTGCCCCCGGGTGGTGACGGTGCCTGCGGATGATTGCAGCTTGCGCAGCAGAAAATCTCCGATGCCGACAAAAAAAGCAAACAGACCGATGCACGGAATATATTGATAGTGGTCCGCAACAAACGAATAGGTTTCGGTATAAAACGATGCCAGACCGAGAACCGGGGAAATCGTCAATCCGTAAACCGCCACGGCACAAAACGGTCCGCGCCCGATGCGACGGGAAAGCAGCAGCAGGCCGATCGGTACGGCAAACGCCCCGATAATCGCCAGCACATCAAGCCCGGAAAGATGGTGGATATCCCAGCGGTGATAAACTGCCAGCAGCGGATAAGGCCAGAACAGCTTGGCCGGATAAAACCACAGATCGCGGGCGGCAATGATGAAGTGCTGTGCAAGGGTGAAGTGAAATCGGGATCCGGCGGCGTGTACCTTGACGTGCTCGATGTAGATGGTCACGAATCCCATCAACAGACCGACCACAAACCACGGCACCAGTGACCACCCCTCGCGACGACGGACGGTGCCGCGCTTCCACCATGCGATGATCCAGAGGACGGCCGGGAGTGTGCAGGCGTCGGTTTTGGCCAGCAGCGCCAAAACGAACGCGACGCTGCCGAAGATAAAATATTTCCAATCGCCCGGGGCGGTGGATTCCGGATCGTCCAGATGCGCAAAACGTATCCAAGTACCGGCCGAAAGAAAGACAAACAGGGCGGAGAGCAGATTTTTCTGTTCGGTTACCCAGGCGACGGTTTCCACCTGTACGGGGTGCACGGCAAAAAGGGCGGCCACTAGCCACGCCCCCGGCACCCGCAGCGTTTTCAGAATCCTCCAGAGCAGCAGGGCGTCGATCATCTGAAGAAAAATATTCACCAGATGGTACCCCAGCGGGGCGATACCCCAGAACTGATGTTCAATCCAGAAACCGGTGAAGACCAGCGGATAATATTGCAGCGATTTGGACGGTACGAACCAGATATCCCACAGGCCGTGCGGAGATGTCATCAGCGGGTTGTGCACCACCCACCCGCCATCGTCCCAGATGTAACCGGCTTTAACCAGCGGCATGTAGGCAATCAGGGTGATCAGAGCCAGCAAAATTCCGGCGATGATTTCATTTCGACGACGGGAAACTGGTAAAGTCGAATCGGTCATATTGCGTACTTTCCGCGCAATTGCGTCGGCAGGCAAGCGCCGGCCAAAAAAACGACTTAAACGCAGGGGGCTGCGCCGGCAGGTCGAGTGAGCGTCGAGCAGCAGATCCGTAAAGCTCAACGCCGGTCGGCTGAGCCGCCTGGATCCTCTTCGCAACATCGTGCCCTCGGTGATGAAAAATGTATTAAGTTCCAGGGGCGCAGCGGTACTCAAAACGCGGTCTTCTGCACCTCAGTGACGTCTGATCCCATTACGCGATGGCCGCGACCGGCGCCTTCCCGATTGATTGAAAGGCCTTGGATGAATAAGATGCAGAAAGGCGAGCGACCAACGGAGACGTTAAGGCCATTGGATGCATCTATTGTCATTTCAACCAACCACCGGAAAAAGGATATCGTAATATGGTGAAACTACCGATCGGCGAATACCACACCGCTGCGTGCGCCCCTGACGACAAAGCAATCACGGCATCGCAGTGCTGCACAAGAAGCACCACGCGGCGTGCCTTTTTGGCGGCGTTGTCCGGAGGCATCGCGGCGACGATGATGATGACGGATCGCCCGGTCATGGCCGGCCCGTTTGAAACTTCTGCTTTTGCCAAGCTGATCCCGCCGGATAAAAAACTCAATCCGCAGTGGGTGGCATCGCTTTATGCTCGGGGTAAACCCACCGTTTACTCCAAAGCCCGCGGCGAATTGCAGTTCATCGGAATGCCGGTGGGGGGACTTTGTTGCGGCACGGTCTATCTGGGGGGCGACGGCAAACTCTGGCTGTGGGACATCTTCAATCAGAATCAGCTCGGCATCGAACCGCGCAACGTCCGTTGGGGCGGCTTCGGCCACCCGCAAATTGTCATCCCGATGGACGGCGCCAATTACGTTCAGCCCGCTAAACAGGAATCACCTTTCGAGCACGGTTTTGTGCTGCGGGTAAATTCCATTGATTATCCCATGGATGCCCGTGGATGGAGGAATATCACATTCCGCGGCAATTATCCGGTCGGCGAAATCAGCTACAGCGACCCGAAGTGTCCGGTGGCCGTCAAATTGGAGGCCTATTCGCCGTTCATTCCATTAAATACCGATGATTCCAGTCTGCCGGCAACAGTCTGCGAGTTCACGGTTACCAACACCAGCCGGAGCCGGGCGCAGATTCAGATGGCTGGATTTCTGCAAAATGCGTGCAGTTTGTACTCTGCAGGCGCGGGCAGTGGTACCCGGACGAATGAAATAGACGACATCCGCGGTGCCACGGTTTTAACTTGCCGTTATGAGATCGGTGGAGTTGAAGTTGGCGCACCTTCGCGTCCGGATATTGTGGTGGATAGCTTCAACCAGCCGACCTACGGGAAATGGAAGGTCACGGGCACCGCATTTGGCAGCGGACCGATTCTGCGGGCGGATATCCCGGCGTATCAGGGTAATGTCGGCGGCAGGGGCCCACGGGTAGTGAACTCCCATGCCTCCGCTCCGGGTACGACCATAGCTGAGAAGGATGCCGCCACCGGTACGCTGACCAGCCCGCCTTTTACCATTAAGCGTCGCTATCTGAATTTTTATATCGGCGGCGGCTCCGATATCAGTCAGGTGGGCCTGCAATTAAGCGTGGACGGTAAGGTCGTTCGCCGGGCCACCGGTGAAGACAGCAATCGCATGCACTGGACCGGCTTCGATATGTCTGAATATATCGGCAAAAAGGCCATCATAGAAATTTATGATCACGCGACGGGCTCGTGGGGCAACATCGGCGTATCGGATATCGTGCAATCGGATTCGCCCCCCACTGTCGCTAAACGCGTATCCGAGCTTCAAACGGATTTTGGTACTATGGCGATGGCAGCTCTGGGCAACGCCACCGGCTCCGCCGAGATCAAATCACAATCGCCATTTGACGCACCGATCCTCGGTAGAAGCTCAGTGCCGTCGGGGACTGAGATTACCGGAGCTTTGGTCCAGACGATGGAGTTGAAGCCGGGGGAATCGCAGAGATTTACATTTGTGACCGCGTGGCACTTTCCGAATTGCGGCAACTTGCCGGTGGCGGAAGCGACAACCGGTAATTACTACTCACGCCGTTTCGGTGATGCCAGAGACGTGGTGCGGTACATCGTCGCCAATCACGCTCGTCTGGCTCACGATACCAAGTTGTGGCGGGATACGTGGTACGATTCCAGCTTGCCCTACTGGTTTCTGGATCGCACGGTGTACAACACCGCAGTTCTGGCCACCTCCACCAGTCACCGCTTTGCCACGGGACTCTATTGGGGTTGGGAGGGCGTTGGATGCTGCTTCGGAACCTGCACCCACGTCTATCATTTCGCGCAGGCCACGGCGCGGCTGTTTCCGGATCTGGAACGCGACCTGCGGCGAAGAGTGGACTTCGGTATGGCATTGAACAAAAGCACCGGAATGATCGGTTACCGCGGTCCGGGTACCGGCCCGGCCACCGATGGTCAGGCGGGAATGATCCTCTGCGCCCTGCGCGAACATCTGATGAGTGTTGACGATACGTTCCTCAGGCAGATATGGCCGGGGGTTCGCCTGGCAATCGGTTATCTCGTGCACCATTCCGACCCGCGAACCGGTCTGATCCACGGCGCGCAACCCAATACGCTCGATGCCGCGTGGTATGGGGAAATTGCCTGGATCAGCGGACTTTACGCAGCGGCTTTACGGGCCGGTGAACGCATGGCTTCTGATATGGGAGATCATACCTTCGCCGCCCGCTGCGCTCGCGAATTTTCCCGAACGAAACATTCCATTTCCACGCGATTATTTAATGGACAATATTTTATTCAAAAGCCCGATCCACGTCACTGGGGAGTGCTGGGCACCTACAAAGCCTCGTTCATCGAGCAGGTGCACGGGCAGACCTGGGCGTGGCAGGTCGGGCTCGGCCGGGTATTTGACCGTGCGCAGACGCTCAGTGCACTCAAGGCTCTGTACAAATATAATTTTACGCTCAATGTCGGGCCATATCGGGAAAAGCATCCACGCGGACGCCCCTTCGCGTTGGCCGGCGATGGCGGACTGATCATGGCGACCAATCCTGCCGGGTTGCCGAATCCCTACGGCAATGTATCCGCAGGGACATATGGCTATTTTGACGAGTGCATGAGTGGCTTTGAACATCAGGCCGCCAGTAACATGATCGCTGAGGGCCTGCTGTTGGAGGGATTGGCCGTGACTCGCGCCATCGAAGACCGCTACAGCGCCAGACTCCGCAACCCCTTCAATGAAATCGAATGCAGTGATCATTACTCCCGCTCGATGGCAAGCTTCGGTTCCTTCATCAGTATCTGTGGCTTTGACTACCATGGCCCGAAAGGCCACATCGGCTTTGCGCCGCGATTGCATCCGGAAGATTTCAAAGCGGCATTCACGGCGGCTGCAGGGTGGGGAACCTTCACCCTTAAAAAACATAAATCCGGACAGACTGCGACGCTGCATCTGCGTTGGGGAACCCTCAAACTCAACACCATTTCATTGCCTCCGGTAAAAACCGCACGGGTTGCCGTTGATCTGGCCGGGAGAAATATCTCCGCAAAACTCTCAACCGCAAATGACGCCGTGCTGATAACCCTGGATCAATCGCTGATGCTTCAGGCGGGAGATGTATTAACCATCAAGCTGCTGTGATCAACGGAGGCAAGCTTCTCCGGGCGTCCAGCGACATCTCACGCGAAGCCGTCATGAGAATGATGCCGATCCAGTCAAGCGGAAAAACTTGAATGGCGGAATCTTTGTGTCTTTCGCCCTTCGTGTGAGAAAAAGGTACCCCCATCGTGCGGCAGCGTGATTCCTGCATGCGCGAGTTTCAACCGTTTCCCAACTCGGCCGCCCCGGCGGAGCGGCCGTCGCCAGTAGCGGCCCGCGACAAATTCCGTTAGTGTTTGCCCCGGCGGAATTGGCTTGGCAGGCGGACATAACGATGAATGACAGCCAGACCACGGTGGCAGAGCTCAAACAGGCGATGAATGATTTTGTCGCGGCGCGGCAGTGGCACAAATTCCATCGCGTGGATCATCTCGCCAAGGCCGTCAGTGTGGAAGCGGCTGAATTGCTCGAGCTTTTTCTCTGGCGTTCCCCGGCTGAGGTGGATGTCAAAATGACCGATGCGGCCTTTCGGCAGGCTCTCAGCGATGAGATGGCGGATGTGATGACATTTCTGCTTTCGCTCGCCCAAGCCGCGAACATTGATGTCGCCACCGCCGTAAGGGAGAAAATGGCTCGCAATGCAGCCAAATACCCTGCAGAGAAGTATCAGGGCGTTTATGAGCGCCCTTTATAACAGGAGAAGAATCCGTCGCCTGCTTCAGGCTGCGGAAACAATGGAATGAGTCAAAGCACGTCAGTCGCTGAGAAAGTAAGTGAATTCATTCGTCGGCCATGGTGCAGCGTGGTGGCCATCACGCTGCTGATCGCCAGTTTCATTTCAAATCTGGTTTTTCTCTACCATCATTGTCCCTTCGATCTGTCGGAGGATGAAAGTCATTATTGGCTCTGGTCGCAACATATGGCATGGGGGTACTATTCCAAAGGGCCGGGAATCGCGGCGATCATCTATGTTGCAACGCATATCGGGCGGATGTTCGGTGCGCCACTGGCGTGCATGCCGGTGATTCGCACTCCTGCGGTTATTTTTTCGCTCTTCAGTGGAGTCGCCACCTGGTTTCTGGCCCGGCGGATGTTTCGTGATGATCGCACCGGGCTGATGGCCATTCTGCTTTCCGCCGGCGCCCCGGTTTTCGCCGTCGGCAGTCTGATCATGACGATCGATTCGCCGATGTATCTGTGCTGGGCGTGGGCCGTGGTTTGTCTGTGGATGGCGGTCGAACCGCGACCAAACGGAGAATTGCCGCAAGGTAAGGCCCCGGCGGGGTGGCTGTATCTTTCCGGCGTGCTCTTCGGCTTGGGGATTCTTGCCAAGCCGGTACTGCTGTTTCTGCCGCCATCAGCATTGATTGCGGCCATGATGAATCCGTATCTGCGCCGCAGGCTGGCAACTTGGAATTCGCTTGGAGCCGTGCTTGTGGGACTGGCGATGCAGATTCCAACCTTGATCTGGAACGCCCAGCACCACTGGATTATGTTTTTGCACATCGGCGGCGAGGGTGGATTGGAGAGCCGCTCCGGTCTGCTGGCGCATCTGGAACAATTGCCGGCGCACGTCGGACTTTACATTGGATCGCAGGCGGGAATTCTCGCGGGGATATTATTCGGGCTGCTGGTGGCGGCCATCTGGCAGGTGATCGTGCGGTTGCGCCGCAGCCATGACAAAGTTGAAAAAGTCCGATGGGCGTTTTTAATCGGCCTCACGCTGCCGATATTCGGGTTTTATTTCATTCTCTCGCTGTGGACGAAGATCGAACCCAACTGGCCGGCGGCCGGCTATTTCACGGGCATGGTTCTACTGGCGGGTGTGGCGACGCACTGGTTTAATGATCCGGGGAAACTTCAGAAGGCGTGGCGATTCTGGATCATCGCCGCCGTGGTCTGGGGCTTTTCGCTCACGGTGCTGGCGGAAAATGTGCAGCGACTCTATTCCTGGGTGGCGACTTGGGAACACAACGGAATCCCGTTTCCACGTTGGGACCCGGCCGCACGCCTGCATGGTATGAAACTTCGCGCCGATGCGATTGAAAAAGTCCGAATGTCGATGTGGAACGGCAAGGGGCCCAAGCCGATGGTCATCAGCAATCGCTGGGATGTTGCCAGCAGTCTCGATTTTTATATTCCCGATCATCCGTTTGTATTCTGCATCGGCCAGATATGCGGCGGGCGGCAGAGCCAATATGATCTCTGGCCCGGAATTGACCAGAAAACCAAATCGGGGCGACTTCGCTATGCGGGGCGGGATGCGGTGCTGACGGGGTCGTTTTCCGGCCCGATTTTTAACCACGTGATTCGCCCGGCGTTCAAAAAAGTTTCGCCGATGATGCACATCCCCCTTTATTATCATCATGTGCTTTTTAAGACGCTTAATGTCTGGAAGTGTTACGGGTTTGAGGGATTTGATGAAAAAGCCGCTCAACGCTTCTGATGGCATAGAATGCTGCGTGTAGGCGACGCGACCTGCGCTGATGGATATGGAAAGACAGGAAGGTAAGGTAAAACGATGGCTTTGAAACCGGATGATACGGTCTGTTTTTGCTTCAAGGTGAGTCTGCAGAAGATTGAAACCTTCTGCAAAGTGCAGAAGCCCAAATACGCGTCGGAGATTTCCGACTGCCTTTCCGCCGGGACGGGGTGCGGTTGGTGCGTGCCGATGCTTAAAAAACTTCACGGCCAGTTTTGCGAACCATACACGCCATCGTGGCGGGTCGGTCAGGAGCAGGCGCCGGTGGTTCGTGAACGGCCGCCGACAGAAGTGAATCAGGAAACGTGGGCTTCGGGCCGCCAGGAATATCTGGCCGAGAAGAAAAATAATCCTCCCTCGAAATCGGCTCCCGAGGGTGATCAGAAATCATCCTGAATTGACGACCGAAGACCTCGATTCCCGGGTGTTGGCAATTTTGCCACGGCGATCTCGATCAAAATCCCTGCCCATCCGCCGGGCGGCTTGCGGTAGGCGTGAGAGAGCTCTGATGGTATGTTGACGGATGATGCAGCAACCGGCGACAAAACTTTCAGCGGAAACGGCCCCATCTGAGGGCGGGCGGCCGCTGGTATTTGCAGGTTTGACGCCATACCGCCAATCACAATTGGCTCAGCTCGGAATTCACACCACGCTTGATCTGCTCAACTGGCTGCCGCGCCGCTATGAAGAGTTTCAAAACGGGCTCCCGATCGATCAGATCAAGGCGGGGCAACGGGTGAGCGTTGCGGGCATGGTGATTCAGACCCGGCTTCATCGGCGGCGGCCGATGCGTTTTGAGGTGCTGCTGGAAGACCGCACGGGCCGCTGTGTGCTCACCTGGTTCAACCGCCGCGATCTCGCTGAAAAAATCAAACCGGAAACACTTCTGCAGGCTGCGGGCAAGGCAGGCTTGTACAAAGGGCGGCTGCAACTGGTCCAGCCGGATATTAAGGTCGTTGATAAACTGGAAACGGCGCCCCGCAGCGACGGTATTGAACCCGTCTATCCCGCGTCGGCCGATGTTTCCAAACGCTTTATTGCCGATCTTGTCGCCCGGCATCTGGATGAATGTCTTGTCGATGTCGTGGAATGGTTCACCGAGCCGTATTTGACCGAGCGGCATCTGATGCCCCTGCGACAGGCGTATCGGCAACTGCATAAACCCTCGACGTTGGCGGATATCACCCGGGCGCAGCGAACGATTGCCTATCACGAAATTATTTTATTTCAGTTGGCACTGGAAATTCGCCGCTATCATCAGAAACATTCGGTCACGGCGGAGCGCCTGCGTACCGATGATCGGGTCGATGAGCGGATACGGGCGCTGATTCCATTTGAACTCACCGCAGCGCAGAACCGGGTTATCGCGGAGCTGCGGGCAGATCTGGCCCGGTGCGAACCGATGAATCGTCTGCTGCAGGGGGATGTGGGGAGCGGAAAGACGGTGGTGGCTCTTTACGCCATGCTCATGGCGGTGGCGGCGGGAAAACAGGCGGCATTGCTGGCACCGACGGAAATTCTCGCCGAGCAACATTTCTACTCCATCAGCAATCTCCTGGCGAAAAGTCGTGTGCAGCTGGAACTGCTTACCGCCGGTATTTCCACTGCGAAGAGAACGGACATTCTCGCCCGTCTCGCCTCCGGCGAGCTGCACATGATCGTCGGCACGCATTCGCTGCTGGGCGACCTTGTTGAATTCCGGCACCTCGCCCTGCTGGTGGTGGATGAACAGCATAAATTCGGCGTTGAGCAGCGGGCCATGCTCCGCCATCGTCAGGCGAATGTTCACACGCTGGTGATGACAGCCACGCCGATCCCCCGCACGCTCGCGATGACCTACTTCGGCGATCTGGATGTCTCAATCATTGACGGCCTGCCGCCCGGGCGATGCCCCATCGCCACCCGCAAAATTACCAGTCGGCAACTGCCGGAAGTTTATCAGTACATGGAGCAGCAGCTTCATGCCGGCCGTCAGGCGTATGTGGTCGCCCCGGCGATTGAGGAAGGCGTGAAGGAACTCGATAACGTCAACGCAGTGCTGACCGATATGGCGGCCCATCTTCCGGCAAATGTGCGGATGCAGCCGCTGCATTCCCGCCTGACGGCCGAAGAGCGGCGGCAGACGATGGAACGCTTCCGCGCCGGCGATATTGATGTGCTGGTTTCCACCACGATCATCGAAGTGGGCGTCGATGTGCCCAATGCCACGCTCATGCTGATTCGCCAGGCCGAGCGTTTCGGTTTGGCCCAACTGCATCAATTACGCGGCCGGATCGGTCGATCCAATCTCAAATCGCTCTGCATCCTCTGCAGCGATGATGATTCTCAAGAGGCGCAGGCCCGGCTCAATGCCATGGTCAAAAACGCCAGTGGCTTTCGTGTGGCGGAGGAGGACCTGCGACTGCGGGGGATGGGGCAAATGGTCGGAACGCGGCAGAGCGGCATGCCGGAATTTCTATTCCCCGATTTTCTCATGGAGATTCCATTTCTTCAGATGACCCGACGCGACGCCGCCGCCGTCATCCTTGCTGATCCGCATCTGATCGCGCCCGAACATGCCCGTTTGCGGTATGAGGTGTATCGCCGCTATGAATCGACGCTTTTACTTGCCGATGTGGCGTGATGGGACCGACATGCAGACGTTTCAGGAAACGCGGCCGGAATTTTCAACCCTTTCACCCGCAGACATTCTCAAACGGCTTCTTCTAACGGCCCAGCCCCGGCGTTCGGCGGCTTTAGCATTTATGGGCGGCCGATCACGTCGGCGACGGCTGAGCCATGGCGACGACATGGCGGACTTCCGCCCTTATGCGCCGGGTGATGACACGCGGCATCTCGACTGGCCCGCGCTGGCCCGCCTTGATCAGCCGATCATCCGACTCTTTGAAGCCTCCGATGATAACCCGCAGATGATTCTCCTCGACGCATCAAAAAGCATGCTGCTGGGACGCCCCACCAAATGGAGCGCTGCCTGCTGGACGGCCATGGATGCGGCAATGTATGCCCTGAGGCGCGGAGAACGCCTCGGCGTAACCGTCGCGGCGGGGGACCTGCATTCACCAACGCGCAGCCTGAAAAAGATGCAGCACCCGCGCGATCTGATCGAACTGATCGCCACAGTCCGAAAAATAACACCCGACGGCATCTGTCAACTCCAGCGGGAGCTTCGCCTCTGCGCCGTTGCCGCTCCATCCTCGGCACTCATCACGGTGATCAGTGATTTGCTTCCCAATGCGCCGGAGTTGCCGCCGGGTTTTCATCGGCAGGTGAATCTGATCCGCGTGCTTTCATCCGTGGAGATCGACCCCACCTCCGCGCTTTCACATCAGTTGGTGGATATCGAGACGGGTAAAAAATTTTTCGCACGCCGTGATGCGCAATCCCTCGCCGCGTATCGCGCTGCGCGCGACGAGCACGGGCGTTCAATTGAGCGAATAGCCCGATCCACAGGTGGTTTTGCGATGGACATCCATTCATGATGCCGGGGGAAATCGCGCGCCGCAGTGCGAAATAAAATGCCGCATGGATCACACAACAAAAAAATTCCGCTAAATTTTTGCAAATATCTGATGAATTTAACATCAACTCGCCGATAACTTTCAATATTGGCTTATCTACCATCGAAAGGGGGTGATACATGATGCCAACGAAGAAAAAGCCGGCCGCTAAAAAGAGCACGAAGAAATCGGCCAAGAAAAGCACGAAGAAGTCAGCAGCAAAGCGCAGGTAACACTACGGCCGGATCACCTATGATCCACTTCTTCAGTTCAAGCTCATAGCCCGTCTGAAATATGACGGGCTTTTAATTGCGCCGCTTAATCGCGTCCCGGAATTTTGATCACGCCGATCTATCGATCACGAATCATCACCGCGCAGCAACCACCCTCAAACCGCCCCCACACCGCTTCATCATGATCCCGCACCGGTTTATTTCATCCGCTCGATGAGATGATCTCCCACCCGCAGTGCGTTGGCCATGGCGGTCAGGGACGGATTCACCGCCCCGATACTGGGGAAAAAGCTGGTGTCCACCACATAGAGATTATCCAGATCATGCGCCTTGCAGAAGGTGTCGAGCACCGAGGTTTTCGGGTCTTTTCCAAAACGGCATGTTCCCGCCTGATGCCCCACTCCGGCAATCGGAATGGTCTTTCCAAGATACAGATTGTTGGGGATCAGATGCGGATGCATCTGCACATGCTCAAGCACACTTTGAAGTTTGGCCCGCAGCCGTTTGAACGATTCCTGATTGTTAAACGTGTAGGCGAGTTGAATGCTCCCGCCCCGTCGCACGGTGACACGGTTATTCGGATCGGGAAGATCTTCCGTCGTCAGCCAGAAGTCCACGGCATGCAGTGCCATCTGTTCCAGCGTGAAGCCAGGGGCGAATTTCGGCGCATCACCCTTGAACATCGGCCCCTGCGATTTGCCGATCATCTGGATGTTGCCCAGCGGGTAATCATAATCATCCGCCTTGAAGTAAAAGTCGTTGATGGAGAGTGTTTTCTGAAACCGCGTGTGATTGGGCTCCTTGGAAAGCGCCACCACCGCCGCAGAATTATGGAACATATAATGCCGCCCGACCATATCGGAACTGTTCGCCAGCCCGCGCGGATGCTTATCGTTGGCGGAAAGCAGCAGCAGCCGGGCCGAATTGGCCGCACCGGCGGACACCACCACCATGTGCCCTGAAAAACTCTCCGGCTTCCCGTTCACATCCGCCAATACCTGGGTCACGCGGCGGCCGGAAGCGTCCGTCACCAGTTGCTTCACATGGGCCATGGTGACCAGCGTTACATTTTTATTTTCCAGGATCGGCCGGACGCAAATCGTTTCGGCATCCGACTTGGCATGCACCAGACACGGAAACCCGTCGCAACTGTCGCACCGGATACAGCGGCTCAGATGGCGCTGCGCTTCATTAAGCATAATGCCCGTCGGCGCATGAAAAGGGTGATACCCCATGCGGGTAAGTTCAGTCGCCAATTTTTCAATCCGCGGCTCGTGCGATACGGGAGGAAACGGATACGGACCGCTGGCGGGCGGTTCGGTCGGGTCCTCGCCGCGCTGTCCGTGCACCTGATAAAGATTTTCCGCCTGCAGATAGTAGGGCTCAAGTTCGTCGCAGCTGATGGGCCACGCCGGTGAAATGCCGCTTTGATGTTTCAATTCACCAAAATCTTCCTTCCGAAGGCGAAACAGCGCCGCACCGAACATCTTCGTCGCACCGCCGACAAAATAATGCACGCCCGGCTGGAACGCCTTGCCGTTTTCGTCGTACCATGAATCCTTGGAAACATACCGGTTTTCAACAAATACGGCGTCGGCATCCCAATTCTGTTTCTCGCGCGGCAGCCAACCGCCCCGTTCAAGAATTAAAATCTTCTTCCCCGATCCGGCCAGCCGATGAGCCAGTGTGCCACCGCCCGCACCGGAACCGATGATAATCACGTCGTAGTCATTCTGAGTCGTCATGCTGAGGTCTCCATGAAAGCAGCCTTGGTTGCCGTGCGCAGAACGCCTGCCGCACATTGGCAGCGCAATATTTCGTTACTGTGGTGAGAATGGTTAAGCCGGGGGCACAGTACGTCCCGTTCGCGGCCGACCAGTGCAAGAAATTCAATGGCACTGAACATGCCGATGAACGGGGCCGTGAAGTAAATCCACCATTGTGTCCAGATACCGGCCGGGAAAGCGGAGGCGAATGTTCGTGCCGGGTTCATGCTGAAACCGGAATAGGGCGCCTCAAAGGTGACAAATAAAAAGATCAGCACACCGGCGAATATCCCGGTATAGCGGCCGAGATTTCGGCTGCGATTTACCAGCAGCACGGTCCCCATGAGAACGGCTGAAATGATAAATTCACCCAGCCAGGCGGCGCCGATGCCGGCGGGCCCGGGAACGGTGACGATCCAGCGCACCTGCGGCGCGGTCAGCGGCGGGCCGAATACCAGTCGCGAAAAAACAACTCCCAGCGTGCCGCCGATAAATTGCCCGATGATGTAAAAAACCGCATCCCACGGCGCGATTTTCTCTAACCAGAGAAAACTCAGCG
Organism: Phycisphaerae bacterium; assembly: GCA_049965755.1. GTDB lineage: Bacteria > Planctomycetota > Phycisphaerae > WQYP01 > WQYP01 > JAJZGD01. The sequence continues at coordinate 17,567 of JBMFVY010000053.1, forward strand.
TGAATGCCGGGTTCATGTGGGCACCCGATTTTTTCCCGATGGGAGAATAAATCAACCCGACGGCCGTCGCTCCCATGGCAACGCCGATCAGCGCCCGGCGGATAAAGGTGGAATGGATGGCCGCGAAACCGGGGGCGCCGGGATATTCAAAGAGAATCGTAAATCCGCACGCGGAAATCATAAAGCACCCCAGCAGCACGCCTTCATAAATGTACAGCGGCCAATGCCGGGCAAATGTCGCGCGGGCGGACATCGGCTCCGGTGCGGCGGCAGCTTGCGTGTTGGTACTCATGGCGGTCGTCCTTTGCAGACTCAATCCCCGAGGCTCGGCAGCGCAGTACGGAGTATAGCGGATATTGATTAACGCCCAAGTAATCGCAAATTCGCGACGGTGCCGCCAGCACAGGGGAATCATGATCAGGGGAAAATGTTAGCCGGTGGATTTATCCACCGGTGGGTGCGGAATCGCGAAAGCGGCCCGGTAACGCGCGTGGATTTGTGCCGAACATCTTTGCGCACCACCGTGCCCACTGCGGTGAAAATCGGTTCCTGTCCGGCGTGGTGAAAACGATGTCTGGCCCGCCGACAATGCACCCGCTGATATCTTGATGCTGTATGAAATCGCAAGATTATGATAATATCTGGTGATCACGGGGCGTAGCTCAGCCTGGCTAGAGCGCCTGGTTTGGGACCAGGAAGTCGCAGGTTCAAATCCTGTCGCCCCGATTATCTGGTGAAACAAGCCCTCTGATGAGGACATCGAAGGGTTTTCGCATGACCAGATCGAGCTTTTCTTCTTTCAGCGTCAAGTTCAAACAGACAATTTCGAGCAACTGTCTTTTTTCCTGGCTTTCCGCCGTAAGCCATTTATCCCTCAGGCTTTGGAAGAGTTCAAACACCTTTATCGCCAGATCCCCGTGTTCATCCCGGCCGCGGCCCCGAGCTTGCAACTGCAATTCCAAATTCGCCAGGCGATCCCGCAACTCGGTATCCTTAGCCGCGTAGGTATCGGCCGTTATTTCTTCCATGATCCGCAGATTCAACAATCGGTCACGTGCTTGCGTAACCAAAGTGATCTGACGGCGCAACTCTTTCGCCGAATCTTCCGTTTTGCTCCGTTGCTGTTTAGACCACGCCAGCAGGCATTACTGGAACCAATGGCTCAAATCATCAGGCAGGCGTATCCGATCAAACAGAGCCAGAACCTGAGCGTCCAATGCCCGTTCCGTAAGGCGGATACGCGGATGGCCCGGCGCGGTGTACTTGGAGCACCGGTAGTAAACATACTCCCGGCCGGTTTTCTTTTTAGTTGCCGACTCGCCGGTAATGACTGCCCCGCAATGGCCGCAGCGAACCAAGCTTCCCGCGCAGGTGAGATCATGGCCTTGGTATCGTTTGACCCCCAGCGTAATTTGCAAAATAATGCGGTTTTTGGGGCCGAAGTGTGAAAGTGGCGCTAAAAATACGAGATCGCCTCGTTTTTGCCAACAGTCAGCCGATGCAGCCTCCCGCCCCCAATTAATAAATGTCAAATCTTAAATTCCCAACCATCCAACGCGCATCGCGACGCAATCTCGATCCACGCTCTCGCATCGAGTCCGCGCCCCGCGTTATTGAGCCATGGGAGCATGACATCTTCCGGCACCGGCGGGGATAGGCCTCTGTGGCATGGAGCCACTTATCGAGAAAGCAAGCATAGCGGAATCCTCGAAGGGGCAAGGATCGCCCCCTATGAGGATTTGGTAAAACCCGCCGCGACGGCGCCCACCATACGTGCAGGGTGCTGTGCCAAGTGGTGCCAAGTCAACGCCGCAAACTTAAAATCACTATTGCTCTTCATATTTTGCGTCATGTTTATACATGCACGACATCCGAATCGCCGTTAACCTGAAATGTAACGCTCGCGCAGTCCGCTGGGCCACAACAATGCTTCATTGAAATTCAAATAGTACTATTACTTTTACAAAAAATGACCATCGGTATATGAGCCTGTTGTAGATGCATCAAGCTTTGATTTCATAAACTTACCACACCACCGCTTTATGCAGCGGCTCATCGCGGCTGGAAGTTCCCACTCCAATGGTGTAGGGGCCGGGCGGAACTTGCCAGTCATTGGCCCGACGGTTAAAGCACGCAAAAGCCTTCCAATTTAAGTGAATTGTCACACGCCTGCTTTGGCCGGCCGGCATTTGAACCCGTTGAAACCCTTCCAGTTTTTGAACAACTCTTCTTAAACCGCCTTGCGGAGGATGGACGTAGACCTGCACCACGTCGGCTCCCGCGCGGTGCCCGGTGTTGGTGATAGTTACCTGCACGGTAATGAGTCGTTGCCGCCCATAGCCATGGCTAGAGACCTGCAAGTGGCTTAAAGAAAACGTGGTATAGGACAGCCCGAATCCGAACGGGAACAGTGGCCGGATGTGCTTGTAGTTGTACCAGCGATAGCCGACGAAGATACCTTCGACGAACTTACATCGGGCGCCCTTGCCGCTGGGAAAGCCCGCATAGGCAGGTTCGGCTTGCCAACGATGGTTAAACACCCCCGGATAACCGGGAAAATGGTGATACGCGGCTTCATTACGCCAATGTCGGCTGAAGGTATCCGGCAAATGACCGCTGGGATTTATCTGTCCGAAGAGTATTTTCGCAATGCTGATATTCCCAGTCTGCCCCGGATACCATCCCCACAGCAGGCCCGCAACATGGTGAATCCATTTTTCCATACCCACACCCGCCCCGGCGTATACCACCGCAATGGTGTGCGGATTAAGCATCGCGGCATCACGCAGATACTCATTCTGCGGACCGGTCAGATTATATGGCCGATCCGCCTGCTCCCGTTGAATGGTCTGATTAAATCCCATACAGGCAATAACCGCATCGGCACCACGGATTAACTTGCGTTGGGCCGGCGTAAATAGATGCACCCTTTTCCGCGGCACCCAGCCGAAGCCGATAACCGCCGGTCTACCAGCCAAGCTGCGGTACACCACGCGCACCTGATAAGTGTGGCCCGCACGCAGGAGCTTTGTGGTCAATGCCCCCTTCAGCGGACGAACCGGGTTGAGCCAGAAAGGGAGCCACAAATCAATGATTCGCCGCCCATTAAGGTAAACTTCACCTGATCCATTTACGGCGCAGATAAAACTGTATTCTCCGGTAGTAGTGGGATGAATCGCCGCTTTCCAAACCACACTGACCGGCTTTTTGCCTTGCATGGCTTGGCGGGTTGCCGCGGTAATCGCCGTCATCAAATTGGCAGAGCGCCTGTTTTCACCACTACCTGAAGCGTTGTGCTCCAGTTCCGATGGTGCATTTAGAGAGATGCTTTGCTGGATAACCTGCGTCGGATTTCCTCCAAAGCCCCCATTGGCGTAATAATCAGCCACCACGCCCGGCTTGCCGTCGGGAGTGGTGAGTGTTCCCTTACCCCAGAATTGCCTGTAAGTATCATTCCATGGCAGCGCCGTGAGGCGAACCCTCGCACCAGCCACCTGCTTAACTGCGTCAAACATCGTCAGTGGCGTTACCGCCGGCCAAACATGGGAACTGCCGCCGCCGCCGGTTACTACGCGCGTCGCCCATGGCCCGATGAAGACAACATTCAAATTCTTCGATGAGCTCAGTGGAAGAAGGTGATTCTGATTTTTTAGCAGGACCGTTCCTTCGGCGGCCACCTGATTAACGACTTCGCCATCCCCTGATGTATTGGCGGGCCGAAGGTTGAACGGATTTTTGGGATCATTGAAACCCATGGCCACGATCATTCGCAGAATCTGAAGTACGCGTTGATTAATTAAGGCCATGGCAATTTTGTGTTGATTCAGAAGACCACTGATGGCGGGGAAAGAGTATTTATTCGTAGCGGGCATCTCCAAGTCAAGTCCGGCGGTGAGGTTGCCCCGCGTGTTGTCAACGCATCCCCAATCGGACATAGTTAAGCCCTTGAATCCCCACTTGTTACGAAAAATATCTGTGAGTAAAAAATAATTGTTGACGCCATATTCACCATTGATGCGATTGCATGACGCCATTATGGCCCATGCCTGTCCCCGCCGCACCGCCGCCCGGAACGGCGGCAGATAGATTTCTTCCAATGCGCGGCGGCTGATGATGGTGTTGATCCATGGTCGCATGGTTTCAATTGCATTGCCCACAAAGTGGACGCAGGCCGCAACATCTTCCGATTGCAGGCCCCGGATAAATGGCACACCCAACTGCGCTGCCAAAAATGGATCTTCCCCGCCGATATATTCCATGCTACGACCATCCTGCGGTTCGCGGAGAATATTCAATCCCGGCCCCAGCAGAATGCCTACATGCTTCGCGCGTGCGTCCATCCCGATGTGGCGCCCCTCGCGCCGGGCCAGTTGCATATCCCAGGAAGAAGTAAGGCATGGTGCAGCCGGATAAGCGGTAGACGGACCCCAATCCACCACGCCCATGCCGGCGTCGCTGACTTTTATAGATGGAATACCCACGCCATTTATGGAATGCAATGCCTCCCGGTTGTTACCTGACAGCAGCCGAATCTTTTCTGCCAGCGTCATACGCCGCAAAAGTCTAGCCGCCCTCCGATTGATCTGGTCGGCGGTCAGGCCGATGGGCGAATATTCTCCGGCCGTCGGCGGTGCGGCTTTTGGAGCGGCAGTTGTCGTTAACAACACATTTGACACATCAACCGTACCGCCGTTCTCGGAGTTGGCTGGAATGTCATTTACAAATTCAATCTTGATGGATGTCGAGGGGGCGGTGAAATTTACTGAAAAGGATTTAAAGGCTGCTTGGGTGATGGCAGGACTCTGTGTGGCTATCCGCAAGCCGGTCAAGTTGTCTGTGATGATGATTTTCAACCGGTCATTGTTGGCAACGACATCGGCACCACGCGCTGCCGCATCGTAGGTAAGCGCATAGGTTTGGCCCGCAACTGTGGTTACGATTTGGGACGCGAAGGCACCTCTATTCTGCAGAAATAGGAAGTCTCGTACGCCGGCCGTGCTCGCCGGCGCAAATGGCTCGCTGCTACTGCTGGCAGAGTTGGAGAAGTCTGCATCCGGTCCGTTGACACCGACGGTGCTCACAGCGGGGCCGACTGTCCATTCCGATGGAACGGGCGGATTTTGGCCCGCGCTGGCCGATACGTTACCCGAGTTGATATAACCAGGCGAAACGACGAAAGCGGATGCATTGGCTGAGAAATCGCCGTTGGCGATCAGATCGGCCGCTGCGGCGTTGAATGCGATCGCATTGTGCGCTGCTGCAAACGCCAAACCAGCCAGCACCGTTACTAGTGTAGTGAATCAAATAGATTGAACATTATTCAGGACGGCGCGAGCCTTGGCAACTTTTTCCAGAATGCGTTCGAGCTTGGCGGTCCAGACGAAAGCCTTTGGGCTTTGATTGTGACGTTCAACGAACTCGGTAATGGCGTCGATCAACTGCGGGACGCTTTTGAATACCCCACGGCGGATGCGTTTGTCGGTGATCTCCCGGAACCAGCGTTCGACGAGGTTGAGCCACGAACTGCTGGTGGGGATAAAGTGCATGTGGAAACGCGGGTGCCTGGCCAACCACCGCTGTACCTTCGGGTGCTTGTGGGTGTGGTAGTTATCCGCGATCAGATGAAGCTCCAAATCCTGCGGCGTCTGCTCATCGATGAGACGCAGGAACTTGAGCCATTCCTGATGGCGGTGTCGTGGCATGCAGGTGCCGATGAGCTTGCCTTCCGTCATGTCCAGCGCTGCGAAAAGCGTGGTCGTGCCGTTCCGCTTGTAATCGTGCGTCATGGTTCCACATCGGCCTTTCTTGAGCGGAAGCCCCGGCTGTGTCCGATCCAGCGCCTGAATCTGACTCTTTTCATCAATAGGGGTAGGGAAGACCGCTTTTTAATGCGGTCTCCCCTCCCTCCGAACCGGACGTGCGGATTTGCCGCATCCGGCTCTCCGGTTAACGGGCCCCCT
>JBMFVY010000054.1:0-23199 GCA_049965755.1 Phycisphaerae bacterium
CAATCTTTTTGGGTTGCGGCGCAGCCGCGCTATGTTCCTCGGCGTCCACTGCGATTAGAATGGTTTTTCTTGCCATGACCACCGGTGGAATAAATCCACCGGCTCGCATTCAGGATAATCGCATCCGGCGGTTGTTCGTCGTCCCCGCCTCCGCGCCAACTCCGCGGCTCCGCGCGAGGTATGGTTTTACTCCATCCATTGCGGCATTTCGCGAACACAGCCGTTAAACCGGCTGCTCTTGTCCTGAGTGACAATGATTTTCCACTTATGCCGGAAATGGCCGACAGCCTCGGTGGTAAGGCCCTGAAAGGTGCCAAGCCGGGCGTTACCGCGTCTTAATGCGTTGCTGAAGCTGGCGGAGCGATTCCCATCCGTGCAGGACGAAAAAGTACTCGCGATCGCCAAGGACACGTTCCTGCCGCAACGCCGACTCCGTGCGAGCCAGAGTTTGATCAAGCTTTTCCAGCTCGCCGGACATCGCGGCACACCGGGCGTTGATAGCCCCGAGCCGTCGGAACTGCTCTCGTCGCCGGGCGATGAGTGCGGGATTGCGGCGACCGGGCCGGTGAGCCAGATCGGCGATCAGACGTTCGCGCTCGGCGAGAAGGCCTGTAACCTCGGGCGAGGGGGACAGATTTTGATATATTAATTGCGGATTATGCCGTAGATGATGTCGGCGGCTTTTCAACTCGGCCAGGCTCTCCTGCGCCGCCTGCTCTCCCTGCCCGCCGGGCAGCAACCACCCGGCCGACGCACACATATATCCTCCGATCGGCATGCCGATTTTCGCGGCAATTTGATCGGTCATTTCGTCGTACATCGCCCCGCCGATACCATGAATAAATAAATCCGCCAGAAACGTCCGCACATAAAGCGTCAGCGTCAGCGCCCGGGGCCGAATGCAGAGTTGATGTTCATCAAGCACACGCTGCCAGGTTTCCGCCTGAGAGTCGCGATCATCCATTTCCGGCAATTCCAGAACACCGTCGGGCCCGATGATCGCGGCCCGATCACCGCGTTTGATGACGAGGCGTTCCCGCGGGTGTCCACGGTGATAAATCCAGAACGGCAATTCGATGGCGTGATCGGAGACGGCGAGCGGAGGCATGGGCCGCGATGGGGATTTAACGTGGTGACCCCGTCGGTAATCGGCGAGAGCCTGATTGTATATCTCCGTCCAGCGAGCTGCATTTTTGATCCATAACCCGACGAACGCCAGCCATGCCGGGCTTTGACACAGTTCGCTGCTGCAGACATGGTGCACCCGCAGACCGAACTTTTTTTCAAATGCCTGGCGGGCCGAGCCGATCCACGGAACATAATCGGACACCCGCGACTGATGCAATGAATCGAGAAAATAATGCAGGGCGTCGGGCGTCATGACTTCGCTTCCGGTGGCGACGCGGATGATTTCCCGACCCCAAGATTCCGCTATGCGGGAATCGGGAGCGGACAATCCGTCGGCGGCGACGGCATTGGCATCAGCCCATAGATGCCATTGTTTTTTCCATTGTGCATGTTCATCGCGCTGCGGCAGCGCCAGTCCGAGACGATCAACCGTGTCGTGATCGACAAGAATATCGATGGCGGTTCCACCGGTAAGTGAGGCCAGATGATCGGCCAATAATACTTTGGCCCAGACGCCGGCATGATAAAACTCCACCTGATGGCCGGTGATGATCCAAGGGCGCTTTGCAGTCTCGGCCGTCCCGTTGGCAGGTTCTGACGGATTCGCATGGCCCGCCCCATCCAACTTCAGGTATTGGGTCAGATCGGCACGCGCCCTTTCGGTGATGTAACGCCACGGTGGCGGCGGGGTGCCGCGCAATGCGGGCGAGTGAAGATACTGGACGGCTTCCGCTATCGGTGGTTCAACAAGGATTTCACCATGGCGGCGGGGGATAAAAACGGCGTCATGGCGGGGGTGAAGCAGCCGAGATTCGGACGGATGGGCGGATTCGGCGGTGCGATCAGTCATGGATGAGTTATGATCCTGCAATCGCCGACATCATTCAACACGCGGCGGCCATGGCCGCACGCGGTGCGGTCTGGTTCAGGGCGGTGAAAAAGACATTGAGATAATGCCGAAGGCGCAGATCGGGATTATCCAACTGGCCGCCGAAATGCCGATTCGGATCGTTGTATATCAGGTCTACAGGCAATTCGCGAACGGCCAATCCCGCCCGTGCGCAGAGAACCCAGAACTGCATGGGGAAGGCATAGCCGGGTTCGGTGAGTTTAAGGCGGCGCACGGCTGCTACACGATGGGCTTTGTAGCCGCAGAAGGTGTCGGTTAAATCCAAATCCAGATTACGGTTTACCACATCGGTCAAAAGCATATTGATGCGTCTCCGATCGGCCGGGGGCAGATCGTGCATCAGAGCGGCGTTCATGTACCGGGAGCCGCTGATGATGTCCGCATCATCGGCGTCAATGGCCGAGAAGAAATCATGAAGCCGTGCGGGCTCATGCTGCTCGTCACAGTCCATGGTGACGACCCAGGAGTATTGCCGCCGCGCGGCCCAGTTAAAGGCGTCAATGAGGCTGGCACCGTAACCGAGATTCCGGTCGTGATTCAGATGGGCAACGTGGCCGTGGTGATGCAGGATTTCAGCCGTACGATCGGTGGACCCGTCGTCCACCACAAGGATGTCAGCGCGGCGTCGAGAAACGGCCCGGATTTCGCGCAGTACTTTGGCGAGGTGCTTCTCCTCGTTAAACACGGGTACTGCAATCAAGATGGGCTTCATAAAATACAACCTCTTCGCCGTGTCGAACATTAGGTAAGCAGCGGCGGTATGTCAAGAACCCGGTTGCCTGGCCGGCCGGGGGCGGGCACGGCATTTTTCCGGGCAGCCTTAAAAGATCCGCACAATATGGCCCCATTGTGGCCATGGAAAGACTGTTTCCTGAACAAAAGCGGGTGAGGACACCCGCGCCCGCAGCGGTGCCCGGAAAAATTGCCACGCTATGCATTCGTATCCGTCGGATTGAACGCTTGGTTGCATACGCCGACCAGTAAATTATAATGCGTGGCTCGGTGTTTTGGCGCGCCAAGTGTCCGGTATAGGGCTTGGCGAATAGGAACCGTCGCCGTGAGCATTGCCCCCTACATCGCTGCGGCATGATGGCGGCCGAGATGCAGCGGCTGAATGATTGAATGTTCAGGAGTTTTCGGCACTATGCCTCATGTTATTACAGAACCGTGTATCGGCACTAAAGATACGTCCTGCGTGGCGGTTTGCCCCGTGGATTGCATCCATCCCAAAAAGGATGAGGGGACATTTGGAGAGGCCACTCAACTTTATATTGATCCAGACACCTGCATTGACTGCGGGCTTTGTGTCGATGAGTGCCCGGTCAAGGCGATCTTCCCCGAGGATGATGTGCCGGAAGAGTGGAAAAAATATATTCAGATCAACGCCGAGCATTACAAGGCTTGAAGGAATTGCGCAGAGTCGGGCGTGGCCCGGCCAAAGTTATGTTGAATTCGATCATGTAGCTTCATGAGAAGCCAACCGCAGCGGAAGCGCAGCCGCTCGTGATCGTAAATGGAGAACCCCGTTATCATGGCTCAGACACGTAAACCACGTTTTCAAACCTTCACCCGGCCCAAAACACGTATTGCCAAGATCAGCAGCCTCGGCAAGGTGTATGTGGACTATAAAGACACTGAAACGCTCAAGCGTATGCTTACTTTGAACGGAAAAATTCAGGGGCGCGGCCGGACCGGCGCAGCGGCCTTTGAACAGCGAATGATCACCGACGCCATCAAACGGGCCCGGTTCATGGCCCTGCTGCCGTTCACCGGCGATCCGCACTTTTAATCGCGGCCGCCCCAAGGCTGCCAATAAACGTGTTATTTCCCCGTCCAGCATGCGGATCGAGGTTAGCGTCGTTATGGACTGCGGGCCGAGATATTGCGCCGCTCACGTAAAGAGCGTCGATCGTCCCCTCCCCACGAGCCGGTTACCAATCGAGCGGTTTACGCCACGATTCTTCCAGTGCTTCGACGGATTCATCGATGAGCACATGATTGCGCAAGGATTCAACAATCAGCCGCGGATCGCTTGTCAATTCGCCGATATCGGCCATGGGCACATTGCCGAGAACAGATTGAAGCTCATCGAGATGCGAGGGGGCAACTTCCAGCAGATAACGCGTCGGTGTTTCGGCGTAGAGCACGATATGATCTTCCCGGGCGTCATCTGAGCATTTGATGCTTGAGAGTTTTACCCGCGCCCCCAAGTCACCGGCGAGAAGCATTTCCGCCAGCGCAACGCCGAGGCCCCCTTCGGAGAGATCATGGGCGGAGCGCACCAACCCAAGCGAGATTGCCCGGGCCACTGCATGATGCACTTTGGGCGCCACAGTGAGATCGACCGTTGGCACATTGCGGCCCAGATGATTCTGCAGCATCAGGTAATGCGACCCGCCAAGTTCACGGCGTGTGAGTCCGACAAGCACCAGACGATGGCCCGGCTTTTTGGCATCCATGGTGATGCACCGGGCGACATCATCAACGATTCCGATGGCGCTGATCAGCAGTGTGTACGGAATGCAGATTCGGGTGCCGTCTTCCGTAATGAATTCATTGGAAAGTGAATCCTTTCCGGAGATAAAAGGTGTTTGGAAGGCGATGGCCCCGTCATAGCACGCCTGGCATGCCCGCACCAGCGCCCCGAGATGGATCCGGTCGGAACATTTCGGCCAGCAGAAATTATCCAGCAGGGCGATGCGCTGGGGATTTCCTCCCACGCAGACGATATTGCGAATCGCCTCATCGATGCTGTTGAGGGCCATCTGATAAGGGTTCAGATCGCCGAACCGCGGCTGACATCCCACGGCCAGAGCCGCGGCTTTATGTGAATCAGCCACCGGCATGATGACGGCCGCATCACCGGGGCCGCTGTGCCGCGGGCCCACGAGCGGTTTAATAACCGTTCCCCCCTGCACTTCGTGGTCATACTGGCGGATGATCCAATGTTTGCTGGCGATGGTGGGGGTGGAGAGCAGATCGTGAAGAACGCGGCCCATATCCGCGGGCGGCGCGATGCGGATGACGGAGGGTGGCGTCGGGTCTTCCCAAATTGCCTTGCGAACCGGCTTGGGAAGCCCATCGTGGATAAAGTGCATATCCATGTCGCCCACAACTTCGCCGTGATAATAAAGTTTCAACCGACCGCTGCCGTCAAATTCGCCGATATCGACGGCTTCCACATCATGATGGGCGGCCAGAGATTTCAAGGCGGAGAGCCGGTCGGGGGGCACGGCAAGAACCATGCGTTCCTGGGCTTCGGAGATCCAGATTTCGGCATAGCTCAGGCCATCGTATTTGAGCGGGGCCCGGTCCAGGTGAACCGCCGCACCGGTTTCGCTTCCCATTTCGCCGACAGCACTGGAAAGCCCGCCGGCGCCGCAGTCCGTAATGGCATGAAAGAGTGATCCGCCGGGGTTATCACGGGCGGCCAATATAACATCGAGCATTTTTTTTTCAGTAATTGCATTGCCGATCTGCACCGCGTGGCTGAACTGCTCGCCGTGTTTGTCGGTGAGTACATCACTGGAGAACGTGGCACCGTGGATGCCGTCGCGTCCGGTGCGGCCGCCGAGCACAACAATACGATCTCCCTTGCGTGCCGCTCCCTTTTGAGCCAGATGCAGGGGCAGAAGTCCTACCGATCCGCAGAAGACCAGCGGATTGCCGATGTAGCGAGAATCAAAAAACACGGCACCATTGACGGTGGGAACACCCATGCGATTGCCGTAATCGCGTACTCCCGCGACCACCCGGCGGGCCGTGCGCCGCGGATGGATCACACCGGCGGGAACTTTGCTTTCCGGAGTATCAGGGTCGGCGAAGCAAAAGACATCGGTGGCGGCAATGGGCATCGCCCCCCCACCGGTGCCGATCACATCTCGGATGCATCCGCCGATTCCCGTCGCCGCGCCGCCGTAGGGTTCAATGGCCGAGGGGCGATTGTGGGTTTCCACCTTCATGCACAGGGCGTGGCGATCATCAAAGGCAATGACACCGGCGTTGTCCTTAAATACGCTCAGGGTCCAAGGGAGATTCAGTTCTTTGGTGGCACGGAAAATGGTCGATTTCACCAGATTGTCGATCCGCATGGTAACGTCACCGGGGCCGTGATGATCGTGGCCTTCATTTTCGGCGGTACCGGGGTGATGGGTAAATTCAATAATCGCCTTGAGTGTTTTATGAACGCAATGCTCGCTCCACGTTTGGGCCAGCGTTTCAAGTTCAGCATCGGTGGGGTCGCGGCCGATCTGCTGAAAGTAGTTCTGAATGGCCACCATTTCCGAAGCGTCGAGAAACAGATGGCCAGTGCGGGAGAGATTCTGCAGTTCCTCGCGGCTCAACTGCCGGATGGGCACCTCGACGCGTTTGAATTGGTACGGTCTGCCGGTGGGGAAAGTATCGGGAAGCAGCGGCGAGGTGTGCAATTCCTCGATGCTTTCATTGGCCAGAACGCGGCGCCCGAGCATCAGGGCGGTATCGGCCGTCACCTGACCGAACAGCAGAAATCGGCGGCCGGTTCGCACCTCCACCGTAGCGGGAGGACACTGCAGTTTATCGGCAATTGCGGCCTGAGTGCTGGCGGCGACGGGGTCCATGACTCCGGGTTTGAGATGGACTTCCAGCAGTCGGCCCACGGCATGGGGTGCCGCGCCGATGACATAGCGTTCGGAGACGGGATCGCAGAGAACTTCCGAGGCAATTCTTTCAACCTGTGCCGGAGAGAGAAGTCTCTCATCGCCCTGGAGGAGAAATATCCGGCCGGAGGCGACTTCATAAATTTCATTAAAACCTAATTGACGAATTTCATTTAATACCGCGGCGCCGGTTGCGTCATCAGATGGATTTTGGGGATACACTTCAACGCGATATACGGACATGACACTCCTTCAGCACGGACCCATTCGGTCAACCCCCGATTATGCCCTGATTTTTGTATTTTTGCAGCCACCCGGCGGGCTGTGGATCATCGGTGACCATCGGGCCGCCGACCGCCGGTGGAATCGATGCGGACGGCATTGCGGTGATATCGCACTTCGGCGGGCTTTTCATGCGGCCAGACGATGGCCACGACATCCATACGCAATGGATAGTGATTCAGGTGGCGTGTGCGGGCGAACCATTGAGCGGATCGACGGAGGGCCGCTATTTTATCGTTTCCGAGCGTGGTTTCGGGCGGGCCGAAATCTTCGGTTCTGCGGGTGCGAACCTCGATAAAAACCAGATCGGTTTTATCGAATGCGACCAAATCCAGTTCGCCGCCGGGACAGCGCACCCGCCGTGCGACAATCCGCATGCCGAGTTTACGCCGTAAGTATCGGGCGGCGAGCTTTTCGCCCGCAAGGCCGAAGGCGTCTTTTTCGGTGCGGTGCCGCCGATCGAACAGTCGCTGGAAAAGTTTTTTCAGCACATCTCCCCTGCTGTTCCCTGCAAAGCGGTCGGTCAGTTCAGTCCCGCAGACCGGGGCAGACCGAAGGCAATATTCATGTTTTCAATCGCCTGCCCGGCGGCGCCCTTCACCATGTTGTCCAGTGCGCTGACGATCACCCACCGCTTATCATAGGAATAAATCGCCATATCCAGATAGTTGGTGTTGAGCACATATTTGGTGCTTGGGCCTATCCCCGTGCGAATTCGAATAAATGGACTTCCCGCAAAGGTCTTCCGCCAGACATCCAGCGCCTCCTCGATGGTGCAGCCCGCTGCCGGTCGCGTATAAATCGTGCTCAAAATGCCCCGATCCATCGGCACCAGATGCGGGACGAACGTAATGCCCGCCTGCACCCCACTCCCGAGCCGGATTCCCTCGGCAATTTCCGGCGCGTGGCGATGGGTTCCAATCGCATAGGCCTCGAAGGCTTCATTGCGTTCAGGAAAATGATGCTGCGGAGTCGGATTCCGCCCCGCACCCGAGATGCCGGACGCGGAATTGACGATGATATCGTGCGGATCAATCAGGCCCGCTTTTACCAGCGGTGAAAGGGGAAGAATAGCGCAGGTGGTGTAGCAGCCGGGGTTGGCAATCAGCCGTGCCTTGGCGATCTGATCGGCGAATAAATCCGGCAGGCCGTAGACAGCATGCTCCAGATTCTGCACATCCGTATGGGTGTGCTTGTACCATTTCTCATACAGCACGGCATCTTTGAGGCGGTAATCGGCCGAGAGATCGATAACGCGGACGCCCGCAGCAAGCAATTCTGGTGCATACTGCATGGCCGATGCATGCGGCACGCACAGAAAGGCAACGTCCGCCTTTTGCGCAATGACCCGAGAGTCAAATGGTTCAATCGGCAGATCAATCCGGCCGAGCAATTCTGGAAATATCTCGCTGATCGGCTGTTCCGGCTTACGGCTTGAAAGCACCGTTATCGTAACCAAGGGGTGCCGCAGCAACCACCGCAGCAATTCCAGCGAGGTGTAGCCGGTGGCTCCAACAATAGCGACACGTACAGGACTGGACATGGGTCCCTCATGAAGAATCAATAGGTAATGTCGCGCGACATTTCCCGCACCTGAGGCGGTTATCAAATCATTTTATCCACCATTTTGGTCAGGCGGGATAAAAATGATGGCTGCTGATCAATCGCCTTACCGAGGATTTTATGAAAAACGGTAAAAAACTGCAGCAGTTCGGTCATTTTTCTCACATATGCGGCATGGGCTTCGGCATCTTCCGGATTGCTCGGCTTCTTGCCGGCGGATTCGATGCACTTGCCGATACGGTCGAGCAGCGGATCAAGTTCCCGGCGTTTGCGTTCACGCATAATATTTTGAAACATCACCCACACATCCGATTCAGAGGTAAAAAAATCGCGCCGGTCGCCGGCAATGCTGGTTCGTCGGACGATTCCCCAGTTGATCAGCTCGCGGAGGTTCATACTGGCGTTGCCTCGGGAAATCTGCAGGCTTTCCATGATATCTTCGGCCGTCAGGGGTCTTGGGGCGACCATCAGGAGTGCATGCACCTTGGCCATGGTGCGGTTGATACTCCAATGTTGAGCCATCTGCCCCCACAGATCGATGAATTCCATGCGCGGAGCTTCGAGCGAGTCTTTCAGAGATTTATCCGGTGAATTAGTCATGGCAACTCTAATCCGAACAACAGCGGTACTACGAACCGGTATTGTGCCGTGAAACTGACTTTATTTCCACGATCCCGCAAATTTCAAATCGGGGTTCGGTGCAAGGCATGACGTAGGCCGCGTTGGTAAGCTTATTCGGTAAGAACGCCAGCTCAACTCTTAACCAGCCGCATCAGCGGGTGTGGTTGCGGCGACGGGCACCCATCGCGGCAACTTCCACATCATCACCAGCGCCGCCGCCCAGAGAACCAGCGCTGCGTACGTCACCAGCCCCAAACCGCGCAGAATATAAAATGGTGGCGGCAGGACCGTGAGGATGTGCGACGACGCGAAGAAAAGGAGCACCAAGCCCAATCCCCAGCCAATCGGCAGTTTCTGATCTTTTTCCCATCGGACCGCCAGCATCGTCGTCACCAGCGGCAACACCATGCAGTAATAATGGGGATGACAGATGGGTACGATCGGCATCATGATGGTAATCAGAGCGCCGAGGAATAAGTTTCGATGCAGCGGATGGTGCTGCCGGGTTTTTAATTCCACCCAGAGGGTGATGAGCACGCACAGGACACTGATCGACCAATGGGCGATTTTCATCCACGGGGCGGGCGGCGGGGCATGGCGGCCGAAGTTGACGGTGTGGTCGATCATCGCCTCGAAGGAGTTCGAATCGGTCTTGTTGATATCCAGCAGTTCCCGATCACGGGATGTATTGTGATTCAGCCCCAATGCCGGCTCAATGACCACCTGCATGAAGCGGGATTCGGCCGTGTAGGCGTGGTGTGGCCCCATCACCAATGCCGGTAGGATGATCACCCCGAGCAGGAGCGCCGTCGCCGCCCCCACCAGCATCCGAAACCGCACGCGCCAAAAGGCGTACAGCAATAAAAACGCAGGAAAAACCTTAATGGCAGCGGAGAGTCCCAGCCAGAAACCGGCGGAAATCTCTTTGCGCCAAGTCAGAGCGGCGCCAGCGAGACAAAACAGCATGAGCAGTGCACAATTGATCTGCCCCCGGGCCAGTGCCCGGCCCAACGCCGGCATACAAACCAATATGGGCAGGATGCGAAGCGCCCACCAGCGGCGGCAATATCGTTTCTGCGACCGAACCATGGGGTCAGAACTGCTCGCCTCAAAGGCGTGCGCAATAAAGCACGCCCCCAACCAGATCACCACAATACTGATCACGTACCAGATACCGACGCTGACGGCGAAGGGAAGCAGACCGGCGCGGGAATGCCCGGCCGGGGCATCGGCCAGCGGCCAAAGAGACACCGCCAGCAGTGGCGGATAGTTATAGTGCCAACCATTGGTATCGGTAACGTTGTACGGGTCTTTGTGTACGCGGACGGCCCAAGCGGCGCGGAAATACGTATCAACATCCGTCATGCGGCGTTTCAGAAATGCCGATCGCACTTCCGTCACCACACCGAAGATGATCACGCCCAGAAGCAGTACAACAAGGCCGATGCGTTCGATTCGGTTCAGATAGCCGAAAGCACCGGTTGTATTGGGAGTTTCAGCCGCCAATCGAATACACCTTCCACCATTCGGCACGATGACGCCATCGCACCAATGCGTACACTTTCGCAGCTTTATCTGATTTGAGCAACCTTACCTGCCGGTGATGGACGGCGGCGCATCGTTGGGCGATGCCGCCCAGTGGCGATCGGGCGTGCTTCCAAGCCGATATTTCAGTTTGGCTCCATCGGTGAGCACCTTAACGGGGACATACGTCTTGTTCCATGGATGCCCATTGATCGTCAGGCTGTGGATATAACGTCTGGCGAACGGATGACTGTTGGTGCGAATCACAATCTCCTTGCCGGCGTAGGGGGCGGCAAGGTGGATGACGATACTTCGGAACAGGGGGCTGTTAAGTTCCATCACGGGTTTACCAGGGTCCATCATGTAGAGCCCCATCATGCTCATGACTGCCCACGATGACATTTCACCGCAGTCGTCATTGCCCGGTACGCCGTCATACGACAAGGTATAGTTCTGCCGCAGGACTTTGCGGACGACCCGCTGCGTTTGCCAGGGTTTGCCCGAGAAGTCAAATTCGAATGGCGCTTCGAGATCGGGCTCGTTGTAGGGATTGTAATAAAGCGCATACCAGTTAGGCTGTTGATAGCTGAAGAATTTTTCCAGCCGCCGGTTAAACCGAGCCCGCCCGACGGCATGAATCACCCACGCCATATCGCACGGTTCGAGCCATTGATAGTCCCAGCAGGAATTTTCAACGAAACCATGGTATTGGTTGCGACTGAAGGGCTGGAGCCATTTTCCGTTGGAAAGTCGCGGCCGAAACACACGATCCGCCGGGTCGAAGACATTCCGGTAGTAGAGCGCGCGTTTCAAGAAGAAATGGCGGGTGTTGGGTTTTCCAAGCCGCTTGGCCAGGTGATAAATCGCGGCGTACGCAATGCAATCTTCCTGTATCTGCGATACCGAGCCGTAAGACACATAGTTGTCCGGCACATAGTGGAGTTTATTGATCCATTGGATGCCGGCTTCACCCGCATACGGTTTACCCGGAGGCGGAGCTTCAGTAGCATCTTTCACCATACCAGGCCATACAGCGCGAATGTCGAATCCGTGAATTCCTTCGTCCCACGCCTGGCACATGACGGTGGTCAACGGGCTGCCGCACATGACATTGGTATAGTAATGGGTCTGCGGCCAGCGCCCGATCCACCCCCCTTGCTTGTACATCAGGACGATGGACTGACAAATGTCGGCCGTGCGGCTCGGCGCGATGAGCCCGAGAAGAGGCATCTGGCTGCGATAGATATCCCAGCCGCTGTAATCCATGTAATCCACATGGCCTGACGGCATGCGGTGAACGCGATCATCAAACCCCATGTATTTGCCATTGACATCGCTGGCCGTGTTAGGCATCAGCATCGAATGGTAAAGCGAGGTGTAAAATTCTATTCTGTGAGCTCTGGTACCACCATGGACCCGGATGACCGAAAGAGCCTTGTTCCAGCGGGCCAGAGCCGCCAGGCGCACAGCATTAAAACTACGGTCGCCCACTTCCGCTTTGAGATTTTCCTTCGCATCAGCCAAGCTGACGTACGAGATACCGATTTTGGCCGTTATCACGCGTTGCGCATTAGACGCGGGCCATGAGACATAGGCTCCGATCCATTGATGATGATCAACCTGCGTGGCGATACGGGCGCCGGAGTGAAGAATACCGTGGCCGTTCATACCGCTGCCGGGCCCGGACCAGGTACCGAAGGATTTGAACGGCTGGGAAAACTTCATGACAAAATAAACCCGGTATACCTGACTGTTGCCGCAGAAGCAGTGATTGGCATCGAAACCGGTGATCTCGTCATTTCCGACCACATGCACATGCGATGCATGGGTGTAGTTGAGTGTTTCACTGATGGGCACGAGCACATTGGCGCGGCGTCCTCCGGGAAAAGTGAACTGAACCAATCCGCAGCGTGTCGTCGCCGTCAGGGCCGCACGGACGCCCCAGCGGAGAAGGTCCACCCGGTAATAGCCGGCGGCAGCACGCTCATGGGAGTGAGAATAGCGGGATTCAAAATTTTTAATTCTCGTATGCACCTGACCGGTGGTCGCGGTAAAAAATATCTCGCCGTCGTTCGGACATCCGGGGCCGCTCATATGCGTCATCGAAAACCCGAGGATGTGAGATTGAAAACTGTGGTAACCGTAGCCCGTTACTTCGGTATTGGGGCTTAACTGCACCATTCCGAAGGGAAGAGACGGGCCGGGAAACAGATTGATGCTGCTTCCGGGACCGCTGCCCGTGCCCAGCAATGGCTGGACAAAATCGACCGGAGGGGAGTGCCGCCAGGGAACCGGCGATTCGCCGACAAAATAGAAATTGCTCACCCGTTGAATTTCCGCCCCGTCACCGCTGGCAGCCGTGAAGCCAACATAAGCCCGATTTCCGTGAACGGCTCCGGGTATATCGACAAGTTGGCGGGTGGAAGAGGTCTGACCGGTTTTGAGGTCTTTGAATGCTTCGCTGATAAAGACGCCGTTATAGTGAATTCTCACACGAATCGGATCACCGCTGCTGAGGTTTACCGGCGATATCTTTTCATAAAGGCCGGTGACCCCCTGTGTATGAACACACACTCCAATACCAGTATGAGCGAAGATATTAAATTCAACTGCGGCGCTGTGCATAATCGGGGACAAGCCTCTCTCACCAGCGGAGCGCGGAGCGCCATAACCCAGAGCACCTCCATCGCCGCCCAGCGCTTTGACTCCGCGCGGATCATTTTGAAACACCAATGCCAATCCATCGGCCGGCATGCCGGCCCTACCGGGCTTGGCCTGATAGGTAAAGCCCGCCTCAAATGCCCGAATGTTCTGACGTTTCCGGCAGAAAATACTCGCCGCCTGATGAGGTCTACCTTGGGTCAGAGTGATGCCGCCCTGAACGATTTCCGGCTGCTTTTCATGGAAAAAATTAGCAGGAGCGGTATTTGTGAAACCATTGATGTCCGCCCCCGCGGTTCCGCACATCATCAGGCCGATCAGCAGAGCGAAAAATACTCGGCTACGGCATTTAACTCCCGGCATGGACGCACCCTTTCTTGAATTCCTGTGCATCAACCTGCACATTTCCACAACATCACGACTCCCTCTCGCATCCGCCCCAAAGGGCAAACTTAGACGGTATCTTCCGCCAAACTCAGACCTGATGCAACTCGGCGGTTCGGCGCGTTGATGGGGTATGCGGATACAGAGTTTCCAAGGCTTGAACCCTGTTTGACATCCGGACAACCGATCAATACATACCGTAAAGCGGGCCGAAATTGCGACACGCGGCGAGATCCGCTGCCTGCGGTTCATCTGAGCCGAATGCCAGCCACGCGCCCGGGCGGAAGATTCTTTCCGGCGGCACATTGTGCATATAAACAGGTATCCGCAGCATGGACGCAAGCGTGATGAGCCGATCGCCGATGTGTCCATAGGTCAGATTGCAATGATTGGCGCCCCAACTGTTCATCACGGTGTAGACATCGGTAAATGCGCCATGCCCGGTGCAGCGGGGTGCGAACCAGGTGGTGGGCCAGGTGGGGTTGGTACGCTGATCGAGGGTATGATGCACCTCCGGCGGGAGATCGACGGTGTACCCTTCGGCGATCTGCAAAGCCGGGCCCAGGCCGCGAATCAGATTGATACGGGAGGCGGTCACCGGCATACCGCCCCGGGTGCGGTAGCGGAGTGAGAACCCGCCGCCCCTGAAATATTCATAAATCGCCGGGCACCATTCAGCGGAGGCCAGACAGGCGGCAGCGTCACGGCGGGTCATTTCCCACCACGGTTTTAGCATGGGCGTTTCGCCGATTGCGGCGCAACCCGTACCGTCAAGCGGAGCCGAGCCGCTGTTGATCAGGTGCAGGATGCCGCCCTGAGCCAAACCATCAAGTTGATGGCCGGTCACACGATGAACGGCCTCGGGGCTCCAGTAGGTACGGACATCGGCGAATATCTGCGCCGAACCGGTAAGCAGATGCCCCATCAACATGACGGCGCCGTTGAGCGAGTCATTCTCAGTGGCCACGATAAAAGGCTGTCGTATACCGTTCCAGTCGAAGGATGAATTGAGTATGGATTCGAGAAAATCGCCGTTGGGGTAATGATCGGTCCATTGCCGCTGGCCCTGAAAACCGGCGGCAATGGCATTGTGCCCTAGGGCCTCCTCGGGGAAGCCGAGTTTGGCAAGCTGCGGATTTCCGATCATCAGATCGCGGATGATCAGCGTCATTTTTACCGCCCACTGGAGTTCGCGATTTTTCTGCGCCCTGCTGCGCCTCCGGGACGGCGCATTGGCGTCCAGTCCCATCCGGCAATATTGATCGACCCATTTCATGGCTCGGTCAAATTCTCGCCCATCGTAAATGCCCCGCTCAATGCGGCGAGAGAGTTCCACCATATCCACACTCATCACCCGCATCCCCAGATAGGCGTTAAAAAAGGCCTCATCAACGGCCGAGCCGGCGATTCCCATCGATACCCCACCGACGGCGCAGTAGGACCTGCCCCGCATCGACGCGGCCGAGAGCCCGGCGGCGGCAAAATCCAGGAGTTTCCGCTGAACATCAACGGGAACGGCGGTATCATCGGGTTCCTGAACATCACGGCCATAGATATTAAATATCGGCAGCCCCTTCTGACTGTGGCCGGCCCCCAGTGCTGCAAGATATACGGCGCCCGGTCGCTGGGTGCCGTTAAATCCCCAGACGGCTTTGGGCAGAAGCGGGTTCATATCCATCGTCTCGGAACCGTAACACCAGCAGGGAGTGACGGTGATACTCACCCCGACCCCCGCGACGGTAAACTGCTGTTCGCAACGGGCCGCTTCCGCAATTCCGCCGATGGTGCTCTCTGCGATCACGCACTCCACCGGAGTACCGTCGGCGTGGCGCAGGCGTTGGGTCAGCAGTGCCGCGACGCTGCGTGCCATGGCCATCGTCTGCTTTTCAAGTGACTCACGCACACCGTCCCGACGGCCGTCGATGGTGGGGCGAATTCCAATCTTCGGATTTTCGGTAACAAGTCGATTCAGGGGTTTGCTGATACTCATCGGCGGTAATGACATTTCTATCTATCCTTTCCATGTGCCAAGCACAAACTCGAATGCGACGAGGCTACAGCGTCAGGGTCGGCTAAGTCGCGATTCTCGCGGCGCTATTAACGCGGCCATAGCGCAATAAAACCACCCGCTCGCCAAGAGATACTAAAAGAAAACGGTCTCATATGCCACACGCGGGGACATCCGCTTCCGCCATATTGGTCTTGCCGTTCATCACGGCACCGGCAATCGCGGCGATACGGGATCGAAACTGCGGACGACCAAATTGCATCGCCCGGGCATGAAGCGCCCGCGGATTGAATTCCCGTTCACCGGCGACAAATTGTTCCATCGCCGCCTGAAAAGATTCGAGACTCTGCTGCTGGAAAAAGACTGCGGTGGCGGCATGGGCCCCAGTGGGACTCTCGCCGAGGGGAACGGCTGTTTCAAGAATCCCCCCCCTGCCGAATGCAATCACAGGCCGCCCGCAGGCCATCGCTTCAATCGGCACCAGGCCGAAATCCTCCTCGCCGGGAAAAATCAGGGCGCGGGCATTCTGATAATGCCAGCGCACCGCAGCATCATCCTGCCACCCCTTGAATTCGACATTTCCCGGCGACCGGGCGGCAATTTCCTGCAATCGCGTCATATCCGGCCCGGTGCCGATGACCACCAGTCTGCCCAACCGCCTGCGATCGAGGGTATTAAGCTTACTGAAAAATTCCACCGCCAGATCAATCCGCTTATATTCCACCAGCGCCGAGACGACGAGAAAAAACTCGCGACCGGATTCGTCGGCAGGCCGAAAATAGGTCTCATCAATCGGAGAATGTACGATCAGGCTCGGACGCTGATAAATGCGCTCGATGCGCTGACAAACATTGCGGCACGTTCCGACGAACTGATTCACGCTACGGTGCCCGCGGCAATCCATATGGCGTAACCAAGGGGTAAGCCCGCGCAGAGCGAGGCGTACTGCGGTGCCACGAGATTGCAGATAGGCGTCCTGCATGTCCCAGATGTAGCGCATGGGTGTGAAACAGTGGCAGAGATGGGGTGATCGGGTGCGAACATTCTTGGCCACGCAGTGGCTGGTGCTCAGAACCAGTTCCGACGAATCAATTCGGACGGATTGAATCGCCAGCGGCATCAGCGGCAGAAGCGATCGGTAACGTTTTTCAATCGACGGTATTCTTTGCAGCCAGGAAACACTGCGTATGCGGGATTCAATGGCGGGGTGAACGGATCCGGGCACATGAAAAAGGGTGGCGATCCGTGCCGACGGAAAAAGCCGAACCAGTTCCAGAAGAACTTTTTCGCCGCCACGCATACCGGTGAGCCAATCGTGCACGAGCCAGACGTTCAAATCGCGGCTGCTTCGACCGAGAAGAGCATCCAATCGCTCGCGTTCTGAGGAAGAAATATCTTCCAAGGCCGATATGTTATCTGCAGCGGCGTTCACCATCCGACACCCAGTAATCCCACACCCACAAGGATCATCGCAATTCCAAGCCATCTTCCACGGGAAATCGGCTCATGCAGAAAATAGGCCGCCCCGAGGGCAACACCCGCAAAGCATAATGACCCCATGGGAAAAGCGATATTCAGAGGGAGAAGATAGAGGGTCCAAGTCCAAAAGACGGCCTCGGTAATAAAGGCGGCGATTCCCACCTGCAGCCACAGGCTGGTGCGGAGGCGATGAAGCGCACCGCGAAGTCCGCGGAGTGGATCACGCATGGCCCGCTTCATGCAGAGCTGGCCGCATACTTCCAGCCCGACGGCGGTTATTAGTGTCGCGACACCGATGATGTTCATGGATTTGCCTCGGAGCGATGGGTACGGCTCACCAGCAACACTCCGATGAGGATACAGCCGATGCCCAGCATCTGCACAGCGGTAAGAGTTTCATGCCATAGAAAATAAGACATTACGGCAACCGTAACATATCCCAGCGCCGTGATGGGCTGCGCCAGGCTTACATCGGCAATACTCAGCACTCCCATCCAGTTGAATAGCTGACAGAGCATCATGATGGGCACGGCCCAAAACCAGGGGTTACTCAAGGTGGAGAAAATCACCTCCGCAGGGGTTGCCTGCTGCGGGACGGCGGCCTTCCAGCATAACTGCACGGCGGTATCCAGACCGACTGCCAGCAGCAGGCCGATGACCAGCAGCCATTTTTTACTCATGGGCTGCATCACGCAGGGGAACCCGAAATGGCCGGCGAGCCAGCAAGCATCGGCTGGAGAACAGCGATGATCTGTTCGGCAATGATGGTATGAGCCTCTCGGCTGGGATGGACTCCGTCGGGGCCGACAACCTGATCAAGCGGGTGCCGGGCAAGGCTGTGCCCGTAGGGTGCAAATGGGACGGCGAGCTGAGCCGCCAGAGCGGCGGCCGCTTCCCGATATTTTTCCAATACTTCATTGCATAATTTTTCTCCGCCGCAGGCTTCAATCAACGGCGCCAAGTCCCGCCCCGCCAGTTCCGAGAGCACCTTGGAGCGGCGTGCCAGATATTGATTGGGCATATCGGTCAGAATGAGAATGCCGCCGGTGGATCGCACCATTTCCACCATGGAGCGCAGATTATCAATGTAACGCGATATTTCAATGCGGCTCCGCGCCACCCGGCCGTTGCTGACAACAAAACGTTTCCAGTCCGGATCGGCATCATTGCCACCAAGCATCAGCAATGTCATCTGCGGTCTGTGCGTTTCCAGAAGAGGACGAAGGCAGCGCAAGCCGCCGATGGTGGATCGATGCAGATCGGCATCTACGATCATCGTCAGGCGGGGGAACCGTTCACGGAGGATATCGACATAGGTGCGATCGACATACGCGAGGACATCGGCGCCGCGCATATCCGCCACGCCGAGCGTGATGGAATCGCCGATGATCAGCAGTTTAGGCTCTGAATGATGCTTTTCATGGATGGAATGGTCAACCGACATGCTCAACCTCTGTGGAATTTGAATCGGGGCGTAATTCCTCCACCGCAGCCGCCGGTGCGTAGCGAAGGTCCACCATCCGCCGAATTTTCCGCCCTGTACGGATACTCCCCTGCGGATGCGTCACAAGCCGCATTTGAAATATCCCCAAGGCCAGATTTTTCATTAAATCCGGATAGGCTTGGGTGCAACTGCGGTGGATGTCTTTTTCCAGCATTTCGGTATCAGGGCGACTGGTCTCGACGTGCATTTCCAGTATTTCCCGCACACCTTCAAGACGAAAAATAATCTGCCATTCGCCACTGAGCCCCGGAACCGATTTGAATATATTCTCAAACATCAGCGGATAGAGATTTCCACCGCTGGCGACCACCAGTTCATCCCGACGTCCGCGAAGCCGAGCCATCCGCATGCCGGGAACCCCGCAGGTGCAGGGCTGGTGGATCAGGCGGGTCACATCGCGTGAGCGATATCGAATCAGCGGCATCACCTGCCGCCGCAATGTGGTGTATACCAATTCGCCGAAACCATCGCTGTCGGCATCCATCAGTTCGGGATAGAAATCGGTGTCGTCGACATGATAGCCGTCGGTCTGGTTGCACGGTTGAAAGCCGATGGCACTCCCCTGCTCCACACTGCCGTAGCACATGCGAATCTTCGCCCCCTGCCAGACTTTTTCCATCCACGGAACGGCGTTGGGAGGCATTTCTTCGGCAGCGCCGATGAGCAGTTTCAGCGGGACACTTCCTTCGCGTTCGGCGATTTCGGTGAGTCGGATGAGCCAGGTCGGCTCTCCCATCACCACATTGAATCGGTAGGTGCCAAGCCGCCGATACACCTCGACCGGATCTACTTTGCCGAAGGCCATGCAGAACTGTCCACCGCTCATGAGGGCGTAATGCGTGAGCATTCCGGGAATCCACATGGAGAAATCGAAGGCGTTGGCGACACGGTCCGTGGAATCCACCCCCATGAGCATGATGCCCGCCGCCATAATCTGCCCCATCTGATCGAGTTCAGCGCGGCTGTAGAATATTTTTTTATTTTTTCCGCTGGTTCCCGAAGACTCAAATACAATGGATGGAGGAGCGCAGAGGAATTTTTCAGGGTCTGCTGCCACCTGATCCGGTGTGGTGAAAAAATCTCCCAGATCGGCCGGTCGGCGCACGCGGTACGGATCAATATTCCGGCTTTTGAATGCCTCGCGGTAAAAAGGGGATCGCTCGGCGGCCCAGCGCAGAGTCCGGCGGAAACGGGCGTCTCGAATACGTGTCACCATCCAACCCGGCGTCGCCTGGTAGAGCCGGGAAAGGTTTCGCGGTGAGAGACCGTCAACTGCTTTATCAACCGCCAGCCATATCATCGAATCTAATCGCCTTTATTCTCATTCATTGAAAACCACGCGGCCGTCGCCATCCCATCCGACCGCCCCATCACCCCGCCGCCTGCGAATCGGCGCAGATTTTCAGCGCCTGCTCAACCGCCGCGCAGGTGTGCTGGAGATCGGCCGAACCCGAAGCATCATCACGTCCATGGGCGGCGCTGACAAACCAGCATGCGGAACCGGAACTGTTGATGTGAACGCCCCGCTCCAGCAGCGCCTGGCGGAAAACAGCGTAACGACGGGCGTCCGCCTTGAGCAGATCGCGGTAATGCCGCAGCGGTCGGCCGTCGGGGGTGAAAACCACCTGAAACATGGCTCCGGTTCCCTGAATGCAGCACGGTAATCTGTAATGTGCTGCGGATCGGCGGATGGCGTCGATGATCGCCTCGCCATGCCGGTGAATCGCTTCCAGAACGCCGGGCCTGTTTATCCGCCGCAGAGTTGCCAGAGCCGCCGCCGCACAGAGGGGATTGCCGTTGTACGTTCCGCCATGTTTGACGGTATTGGCGGCTACCGGGAGCATGACATCGCGGCGTCCGGCAAAGGCACTGATGGGGAATCCTCCGCCGAGGGCCTTGCTCCAGATCAGCAGATCGGGCGTGACACCGAAATATTCCGCCGCCCCTCCGCGCGCCATGCGGAATCCTGTAACAATTTCATCATAGATGAGCAATATACCGTGCCGGTCGCACTCCTGCCGCAGCCACTCCAAGAAGCCCGCCTCCGGCATGGTGCAGGCATTGTTGGCCACGACGGGCTCCAGAATGACGGCCGCGAGATCGGCGTGATGTTCCTGCAGAATACGGCCCACCTCAGCGCGGTGATTCCAGGGGGCGATGATCACATCGTGCACGATCCCCTCTGGGATACCCCGCGAGTGGGGCTGGCTGCGGGGATGATCCAGCGGACCGGCATCGGCTTCAGCCGGCCGGTTGCTGATGGCCAGCACGTCCACCCATCCGTGGTAGTGGCCTTCAAACTTCAATATTTTGTTCCGCCCGGTAAACCCCCGCGCGGCGCGAATCGCTCCGCAGATGGCCTCCGAGCCGGAATTGGAAAATCGCACCAGTTCCGCCCCCGGTACCATGTGGGTGATCTGCTCCGCAAGTTCCACCTCGACCGTATTGCACGTGCCGAACATCGTTCCGGCCGCCAACTGCGAGGTCACCGCCGCCGTGAGCCCCGGATCCCGATGCCCCAGAATCACGCTGCCATAACTCAGGAGATAATCAATAAATTCATTTCCGTCAGCATCCCAGATGTGTGATCCATCCCCGCGGGCGATATAAAGGGGATAGGGCAAGTCGCCGGTGGTATTGGAGCGGGCGGAACTGCTGATCCCCCCGGCTAGCACAGCCGACGCTCTGGCAAACCAGTTGCGTGAGGCATCCGTCGAGTGCCTCAGTCCAAGTTGCTCATTGAATTCGGCAGGTGCCGATATTTTCATGTTCATATATCCATCGTCAATCTGCGGCATTTCAGCCGCTTTGCGTTACGCCCATCTCCTCATCGAGGTAGGCGAGTGCCGCCGCCGCCATGGCCCCGGAACAATCGAGAACCTCCTGCACCGGCACAAATTCGTCAATTCGGTGTGCCTGCTCCAGCGATCCGGGCCCCCAGACCAGCGTTTGAGTCCGGTGCATAGCAAAGCGCAGCCCACCCTCACAGCCGGAGTTAAATCCCCGCCACTTTTTCCAGCGTTCCGCCGCCGGTAGATATCTTATCACCATCTCAGCTGCCCGGCACAGCGATGCGTCCGTCGGAGCGAAAAAGCCGCGGTACCGTTCGGGAAATTGAATGTCAATGCCACCGTTTGGAAATCCCTGCGCGCCGAGCCGATCCTTCAATTCGGAGATAAATCGCTCCTGCCAAACATTCAGATCATCTTCCGGGCAAAGTTCAAAATAACCGGCGCACAGGGCGTTATCGGCGATCATCCCCTGCCAATCACCCCCGGAGACTTGATCCACCGTAATCGGCCGCAGTACGGGATAATCGGCATATCGCTCATCTTTTTCAATCTGACTGAATTTATTCTCCATCTCATCAAGGGCACTCAAAACGTGCCGGAGTCCCCTGATGGCATCAATCCCCAGCCATTTTACGGTTCCATGCACCGCACGACCGCTGATGCTGACTTCAAAGCGCAGGCCGCTGCGGGAGGCACAGCGCGGCAGGCCTTCGGTGGGCTCCAATATGATGGCCGCATCGGCTCTGTAACCGCGAACCACGCTGGTGAGCGTCCCGAGATCCACGCAATCTTCCTCACCTGGGATCAATTCCAATGCGACCGTCCCTGCGAAATCATTGCCACGCGTTTGACGGATTTTCAACATGGCACCCAGTCCGGCAACAAGCGGGCCTTTGGCGTCGCATGCCCCGCGGCCGTACATCCGCCCATCGTCAATTGAACCCGACCAAGGACCGTGCCGCCACTGATTTTCGTCGCCGGTCGCAACGACATCACTGTGCGCATTAAACATTAAGGTTTTGCCGGGAAGCCGTCCCTTGAGCATAACGACCACCGTCGGCCGTCCGGCAAGGGGGAGGTGTCGGCCCATGGCCGCGGGATCATTCGCCAACCGGGCTTCATCGGTTTCAAAGAGATCGACATCAAAGCCCCATGAAGACGCCTGATCAGCCACCAGTTGGGCCAGCGGCTGCTCATTCCCGCTGATACTTGGCGTCGCGATGCATCGATAGAGTAAGTTCAAGATTAGGGAATCGATTTCGGCAGAGGAACCTCCGCTGATCGGAGGCCGCCCCGCCCGCGGTGCTGTTGATTCTTGTCTGGACCGACAATCCGGCGAAGTCAGTGATTCCGGCGTTGGCCGTTCCCCCGCCGACAAGAGGGTGTCGCGATGCGTCGTTCTGGCAGCCGGTTGTGATGGTACATGAGATAACGCGGGTTGCATTTCAGGGTCGGGCATGACTACCAATCCATGAAGCAGGCGAAACATATATGTGCCGCGCTGCCATCTAAAAATTGTAACCGTTCACGGGCAAAAGTGGCGAAGTTAGCTAAATGGTAACCGTTCACGGGCCTGATGGAAGAAGCGAGGGTGTGGGTTTCCCCGCGAAGTGGTTGTTGATGGTCTGGTACAGGAACTCAAAGACGCTGCGTTGTTGCTGCGTGCAGGTGGCAATAGCCGACCAGATGCGTTCGCACCATTGCCG
>JBMFVY010000055.1:0-22376 GCA_049965755.1 Phycisphaerae bacterium
GCCCAACGTTGAAACCAGCACAACATCGCGCCGAACCCGCGCAGCGTTGGCGGCATAATCAACGTACGCCCCAAGCGTCCATACATGCAGTTGCGGAAAAGTACGCTTCAATGTTCGTACTGCACCGGCAATCTGTTGCAACATGAGAGCGCTTCGCTGCGTTTGCGCGGGCGCACAACACGGAGTGGCCACCAACATGATGTGCGTGCCATGATCTGCCGAGAGCCGCCCCCGGCCCATCAGCACACTGCCGAGCTCCATATGTTCCGGCAGGTCACTGCGCATCTGACGATGCAGGAGTAATGTAGCGGCGAGCGGATCACGCAGGCTACCCGCAAGTTGCAGCAAGCCTCCAGGGGCTTCGAGTTCCGCCCTAAGAGCGGCAAAATGGTGCCGGAGCCACCGGCGATGGAAATGCGATTGAAGCGTTTTGAACGATTTATGATCAAGCAATCCGGGCAATTCGGCATTCAATATCCTGCCGGACCGCGCCAGTTCTTTCAGCGAAACACCTTCCCATACGGAATGAAAATCATGCGTCGCCCGCATCTTGGCCGCAAGCATTCGGGCGGCTGCCGGAAGCTTATGCCGCAACTGCATGGAGCAATGAAGATCGATGTAAAGATGATTGGTGATTGATGGATATCGCGATGCGGCCCGCAATGATTTTAGTTCCGGGCTGGACTGGGGAAAAAACAGCAGGACATTATTCTGCCACTTTATCGCGGTTGAGGCGGCAGCCAACAGGACTCCTGAGACGATCAGCAGAATAATCAGCCATAGCCGGCGCCGTTCACAGAGAGCGTACCAAGCCCCCATGATGCGTGTGAGGCGGTCGGCGTGCGGAGATTGTGACTCGTGCAAATCTGTCACGCTTTACCTTTCGGGGCGAAGGTGGCCGGGGGAAATTTCATATTTATCCGGGTCGCGGAGAACCAGTAGTTAATGGTACCCCGCGGGGAAATGACCTCAATAGCCACAAGGAGGCCGGTTTTTCGATTCACAAACAAGTCGATCCGCTTCACATAGCAACGAAATATTTTGCGTG
This sequence comes from Phycisphaerae bacterium, assembly GCA_049965755.1. Taxonomy (GTDB): domain Bacteria; phylum Planctomycetota; class Phycisphaerae; order WQYP01; family WQYP01; genus JAJZGD01. Next base: position 1,049 of record JBMFVY010000055.1, read on the forward strand.
TAGGTGTGATGCTGAACGCGGCGACCGCGACAGCGGGCAGCGACACATATTGTCGATCGCGTGCGGGGGGCTGAGGCACGGGTGCGGAAAGAATTTTAATCATTCCAGCCTGCAGAGTGGAATGTTTCAATTTGCTCAAACTGCTGAGAAATTTCATGAGCGGCGCAATTTCCGGAGATCGCGCGGCGTGGATGACACGCCAGGGCATGCCGTGGGTTTTTGATTCAATTCGTCCATGGCGAAGCAGATAAATCGACTCAACCGGCCAATCGACCTGATATCTCATTTTTTTTGGTGCCAGCATTAATTTTCCCCCGCTTTCAAAACCATGTTTCAAGAGCGGAGACTTTTGATAGCAGAAGAACCGGGTTTGAAGTGTGTGCCAAGGGGTTTTATGCAGCAGCCGGATCAAAACGGATGCGGGATTCTGTGCCCTAGGCTCGCCCCCCGGCGGTGTACCACATGCCGAGCCATTAAATGCCAGCGTTATGGACGCCGTCAATACCAAAGCTACCACCCCCACTGCCCGGCGGCCGTTAATGTTCCGTCGATTCATCACGGCATAAATTCTACCGTGTTATCCGCGCGGCAGCTTGTATTTGAGCTTTATCTGAGGAGAGGCGATTCTTTCCGTCAAGGCAGACTATATAAGAATCCGAATTATCCTCCGCCTAAGCCAGAGATTACCGAACGCATTGAGGGTGGATTATCCGATCGGCGAACTGATCACAAGCTCAATCTCAGCGCAGGAAAAAACGCGACGAATGTTGATAACACACTTGAATCCGGAAGAACATCGCAGTTCCGACAACCATCTCCAGAAGTTATAACGGAAAATCACGGAGTGGTAATACGTCTTGTGCGGGTCAGGGCCGAACTTTATTGTCGGACTCATTGCGCGATGGGACGGGACCGGAGGTCACGGATATGGGCAGGGTATCGAACCTGGCCTCGAGCTCTTCCAAGGATTTGCCCTTGGTTTCTGGTACGGTGGCCAAGATAAAAATGAGACCGACGAAGCAGATTCCCGCGTAAAGCCAGAACGCCCCGGCAACACCAATTCGCGCCTTGAGCGGAGGGAAGCTCTGAGTGAGAAGAAAATCGGCTATCCAGAGCGCGGAAACCGCGACCGAGACGGCCGTTGCCCGAATCTGATTTGGGAATATCTCAGAAATCAAGACCCAGGTGACGGGCGCCAGCGTCATCGCATAGCAGGCGATGGCGGCCATGACAAATACCACTACGATCCAACCGTGCATGTGTGCGTAAAACATCCAACCAAGTGTAAGATGGATGCACGTCAATCCGCAGACACCCATGATCATCAGCTTTCGCCGTCCCAATCGATCTACGAACAGCATGGCCGCGAGGGTAAAGATCAGGTTTACCGCGCCCATGATCACAATATTGAATAGGACGCCATTAACATGATACCCGGCTGCATCGAATACATTCTGAGCATAGCTGAAAATGACGTTGATCCCGCACCACTGCTGCAGGACAGCCAAACCGATGCCCACGGCGATAATCCACAGGAGTTTCCGGTTGAAGAGTTGCCCTAAGGTGGCGCCGGAATCTGAATCCGAGAGGGAGGCCCTGATGGCCGAGAGTTCAGCATCACATTCACCGCCGCGCAGTCTGGAAAGCACCCGGCGGGCTTCCATCCAGCGGCCTTTGACCGCCAGCCACCGCGGACTCTCCGGAATCCATAACACGGAGATCAGAAATACAATGCTCGGCACGGCCACGGCGGTAAACATGAAACGCCAACCATACAGTCCGTCCCACGAGGCGGCGATGGCGGCGTTTGACGCGCCGGCAGTAATAGGACGGGCGATCAACCAATTGGCAACATCAGCAACCAATATGCCCAGCACGATGGTGAGCTGGTTGATCGCCACCAGTCGTCCGCGCCACGCGGCCGGCGATACCTCAGCTATGTAGAGAGGCGAGAGATTAGAGGCGATACCAATGGCGATTCCACCGATAATTCGCCACGCAACGAATGCCGAAACACTACCCGCCCACCCTGTCATAACCGACGATACGGCGAATAGGAGGGCTGAAAAAAAGAGCATTTTTTTCCGCCCCAATCTGTCGGCGGCATAGCCACCGGACATTGCCCCAAGCAGCGCCCCCAGAAGTGCACATGACATCACCCAGCCGGTCAGATCAGGCGTATGAACCTTAAAATAAGGGAGGAAAAAAGGCTTGGCACCGCTGATCACCACCCAATCATAGCCGAACAGCAATCCGCCCATAGCGGCGATGACGGAGAAGAGCGTAACCGACTGCCATCGGCCGGGAGGAATCGCCTCTGTTGAACCGGCGGTGTTACTCATCGGCTGATTCACCTTGAGACCGTAATGCCATGGTTGCGCTCCGCTTGTGTCGCCTCACGCCCGCGTTCGGCGCAGAACCGAGATATTGCAGAATATACCGCATATCTGCGGCGCCGGAATGACTGGGATTCTGTTGCAGGATATCCTCCGCAACGGCACGGGCGGCATTAAAATCACCGGCGGCAAGATGCACCTGTGACATGAGAAACCGGGCTTTGATCGCCTGCCCCGCCTGCAGATCCGTATTAAATAGCAACAACGTGGGGAGCGAGGTGGCAAAATAATCAATGGTCGCCGGATGTTTCAGCAACTCTTCTGAATGAAGTCGGAGTTTGTCAATGAGGTCCATTGCCTCTGCTCGCCGATTCAATCGCTGGAGCGAGAGTATTTGAAAAAGGGTTTTTTCGGAATAGGGTGTTACCGCCATCTGCTGAAAATCTCCCTCCGATTCGGCGGCTTTCGTCCACCATTTATTCGCATCGGCAAGGTTTTCTACGGCAACACTCGCCTCGCCAAGCCAGTAGTAGACTTCGCTGCGGTTTGCAAGCGGGTGCCAGGTCTCACCGAGATTTTCCGGAGGCCGAAGCGTCGAGCGGAAATCATCCATGGCGGAATTCGTCTGCCCTTTAATAAGATGAACGATACCGGAAATCACTTTGGCTCTTAAAAACTCTTCCAGGATCAATCCTTCTCCACCTTCCCACGGCTGAAATTGGCGCGTCAACATCATTTCAAGCGCCTTTTCCGGTCGGCCCGACTGATTCAGAAGCGCCGCGAGTTCCAGTGACAGGTCGTCGCGCCGGGTCACCAAGTGGACATTGCGATGAAGATCGTCGAGGCGTTCAGCAACTGACACCCGCGTCACTTTTGCGAGTTGATCACTCTCGTAGAGTATGCGAGCGTCATCCGGATTGCACTTGCGCGCCGTTTTATATGCGTTGCCGGCACCAGCCGCATCCCCATTGACATTAAATCGCGCCACACCAAGATTACGCCACACCAACGAATCGCACGGACGGAGCACAGCGGCTTGTTCCCAGAGTTCGGTGGCCTCGATATAGCGCCTGCGGTCGTAATACAACTGGCCGAGGAGTAACCGCGCAAGACCGTCGTGCGGTCCATTGGCAATAGCCGCCTGAAGTACCGGAATTTCTTCCAGCCTGGACGGAAAGCACCAATCTGCAGGCGCGGCAGCCGCCGTTGCAAAACCCGATTTAGCCTGAGCCTCTCTTCCCGCTCGCTGATGGAAGTAGGCGCACGTGTATAGCCGGATCGTTTCGGCGCCGTATTCCCAGTCGAGTCCACTGCGATTGAGCAGTTCCAGCGCAAGGTCAAAGAACCCGGCTCGCGCCAATTCGTGGGCCGCGTCCAAGGCTATTTGAAGAGGGAATTGCGCGGTCTTGTCGGCAAGATAACGCGCCAGCGGACTAAGGGGATCGAGTGAAAGGCAATGACGAAGACAACTCTCGGCTTCCGCCGATCTTGTTAATTCCCTCAGCACAAGCGTTTTAAGACAGAGTGTTCCGATATTTTCGGGCTCCGAGCGCAGGGATTGGACGCAATGATCCAGTGCAAGGTGCCAGTTCCTGCGGACAGCTGCGATACGAGCTAGTTCAAGGTACGCAGGCCCCTGCCAATTCCGATTCCAGGCGGCTTTATAAAACGCATCATAGGCATCATCCGGCTTATCCAAAAATACCAACGCCAGGCCGAGATGATAGTACGGTTCGCCGTCATAGGGATTGCTGTTGAGTTGCGTGAGCCGACTGATGGCCCGTCGCAAATGTTTTATGGCCTGCTCAAATTCACCCCGCTTGAAATGCCAGAGACCGATGGCGGTAAGACAACGCGAATCACCGGGATCACGGTTGAGTGCCTCATGCCAGTAATTTTCCGGATATCGAGTCGCGTGTCGATATTGATCCAGATGCAGTCCGGTGACACAAAGCTCATCGTTTGTCAGGACATTTTGAGGTTCGGGCGGTTCGATGGCCACTGGAGGCGGACTGATCGATGTATCAGGCGACGAAGCGCAGGCCAGCAGTACTTCGCCGCTGGATTCAACAATGCGAAGCGTCCACGGTAACCGGGTGAAATGCCCGCCGGCATCAATATGACCGAGGTACGGTTTATCCGGATTGACTTCAACCGGTGTATCGAGCAAGCACTTATCACCGCTGCGAAGTTCAACTCTCAGACCGGTGTACGCTTTGACAACCGCCAGTCCTATCTTTAAGCCTTTTGAAGTCGCCGTCAGTGCGACGGCGGCCGATTTACCGGCGGCAATCGGGGGGCCGATTTTCTTAATAGGATACCAATATTGGCTGAAAACTCGGGTTTCCCCGGGAGCCAGAAACGAAAAGTCCGGCTGATTATCTGTAAAGACGCCCGTCATGAGTTCGATGTACGGGCCGTCGTTGTCGGTAAGATGACGATTCCACATATGACCAAATTCGGAATTTCCCCAGGTCCACTGTTTTTTACCCGGAGCGATATGATGGTCGGCAACGCTTACCAGCCCCGCATCGGCCTTGTGATCGTACCCACCGCAAAAATCATATTTTGAGCCGATAGCCATATAACTGGTCGGCACGGGAATATTGGCGTACCAGCTCAGGTCGTTGGGAGCATAATCGCCGGTTGGCGCCATTATGGTCGGCATTTGATCGGCGGGTATGCCGTGCTGTGCCCTGGCCCCGTAATCAACACCATAATAAACACCGCGACAAAGGGGAAATTCACTGATCGCACGACGTGCGTGATCCGCGACATAATGCACATCCGGCGGAAAGAACGACTGATATCGTTCATGCACATGTACACCGATATTTGCCCACCATAGGAAGGTCTGCGGAGTTAATGTCCGATTAAATAACCGGACGCGCAGCTCCACCAGGGATGAACCCGGTCGAAGGCGGACGCCATGCATACCTTTGAGGCGCGAAAGCGGATCGTGGTCACTCAGCCATAGGGTCCGGCTGCCGTCCGATTCCTTTTCGATGTACCATTCGACCGGCATGAATGTTGCGGGGCGATGATGCTGCGGCCAATTGAACTCCACGCCGCCGGAAACCCACGGACCCGCCAACCCGACCAGCGCCGGCTTGATGACATTCTGCCGATAGAAAAAATCATACCCGGAGGTTTTATCCAGGCCTATATGAATTCGCCCGCCGATCTCGGGCAATACCATAAGACGAATATATTCGTTTTCCAGGTGCAATGCCTGCCAGGTCCTGACCACCGGTGATCCAGCAATGCGGTCGATAACAGGCAACGGGTATACTCGGCCGCTGCTACCCTGATAAACCCGTCGTTCGAGAAAGAGAGGGTTTTTGTCGGGGATCGAAGGCAGGTAGGTATCTATCTCGACCGGCTGCGGCCACGCCTTCACCGGGCCGGATTCATATTCCGGAGCTTCAGGTAACAGGAGTTTGCTCAATGACACATCCCCTTCAAACAAGTCTGAACCTAGTGAAAGCATCATCTCTAAGGACAAAAAAGGGAATAGCCAAACCCCGCCGTTATATGGATGATTCACCGATGGTCGGGCCGAGACGGAAAAACCGGTTTCATCCCTTGAGCCGGCGCCGATATTCCCTGGGAGACATCTTATAGATGCGGCGGAAAACCCTTGAGAAATAAAGGGGATCGCCAAAGCCGATCTCCATGGCGATTCGTTTCAGCGGCCAGTCGGTGTTATCCATCATCTCCGCCGCCCGCTGCATCTTGACGTGCAGATAAAAATCCAGGGGAGAGTATCCAGTCAGTTTTTTGAACAGTCCGCTGAAATGGGAGGTTGACAGATTGCAGGCCGCCGCAAGCGTCGGTATCGAAATCGTACGCTGCCAGTTGGCCCGCAAAGTGGCGACGGCCTGTCGGACTCGCTGTTCCGCCGAAGAACTCGCTCCCATCGATCGACCATCCGTCAGGAGGCTGGCAAACAGGTGCCCCAGCGCCATCATGGTGACGACACTGTGTCCGCTGGAATAACCCATTGAAAGATGATCGAGCATCTCCTCAAAAAACGGGATCATCTTGAGATAGGAAGGGACCTCCATGACGGGGAGCAGGCCGCGATGATCAAGCATATTGGTGAAATAGGAAGTTCGTTCACCGGCTGCGTGCACCCAGTAAATGGTCCAACCGGTTTCCGATCCATAGGCATGGCGAAGATTCGGCAGCAGGGTGACCACATGCCCCGGAGTGATGCGATGCTTCCGGCCGCCGACCGTGACCCATCCCTCTCCGCGAACGCAGAGAATGACGATGGTCTGGGTGCAGCCATCGACTCGTTCAATAAAATGCCCTGCTGCATCCGGAAAGCAGCCGATATCCGAAACCATCATTCGCATCGGGAGAGTTGTGCCTAAGAGTTTTTCCAGTACCGGCCTGGGCAACACGATCATGCGCTGACCGCGAAAGCCTTCGCGTATGCGTGAAACGCCTCTGTCACCCTGCAGCATATTACGGACCCCCTGTTCGCCGGAGCCTCCCCAAATCTCCATAAAATCCAAGCTCTGTAAAATACGGGAAACACCTCAAACAATAAAACACACATGATTTTCCTGGAAGGCAATCCCTCCACGATAATATTGCATCGACTCTGCCCCTTACACGGACACTCATCGATGGTGGTCGCAATTCAGCGGGACGGTTCTGTCAGCTGGTGCCTTTTGTCACGGCGGTCGGCCTTGCGCTGATCGGCAACCGAGACGATAGGTGTCCTTACCAAAGTCTGTTCAACCCACCAGCATTTACCAAAGTTCCGCGTGGACGGTATTTTATACGCTGGCTTAACATATTCAGATTGCCTGCCGATTCTCTCCCCGCCGATAAATTCTCGATGCAATTGAGTTTGAGAAATCCCGCCTTTGCAACCGATCTCGATGCATGCGAATTTTTCGGCAGTGTGCCGGAAACCGCAATGCCTGCAAACTTGGGGTACACTTCGTCACCAACCACCGTTGACCGTGGGTAAGTGGCCATGCCGGAACGAATCGGAAAATCGGCACGAAAGAGGAATTTTCAGGTGGCGGATCGGCCCCGAGAGTGCAATAATCAGATGCACCATGATTTTGAGCGATGTGGAGACATTCAGCCATGACCATCCCAGCGAACAGCCGTGCGAATCCGACACGCCAAGGCAGTCGGTCGGTTTATCGCCTCTCAACGTTGATCTTTCTGGCTTTACTTTTCATCGGCATTCCGGGGGTGCAAGGGCGGGTGTTCAGGATGGCCTTTATCTGCTCGGGATCGATTACCGACGGAGGTTGGAATCAGGATGGTCGCGATGCCGCCGTGAAGGTTGCCAAAGCACTGCACGCGAAACTTTCGGTGCTGGAGCATGTAACGCCCATCCGGGCGACGAGCATCATGCGCGACTTCTGTCACCGCCATTACGGTCTGATCATCGGCCACGGATATGAATTTCTGGTGCCTGCAACTCAGGTGGCACGGATGACCACGCACACCCGCTTTGCCATCAGCGGTGCGGACAAAGTGGAACCGGGCGTGACCACGATGAATTTCGATCTCACGCAACCATCTTATGAACTCGGGGCGCTGGCGGCGATGGTCTCGCGGACCGGGAAAATCGGCTTTATCGGCGGCGAGGCTATTCCGTCCGTCGAGGCGTGCTACAAAGGATTCAAAGCCGGTGCCCGCGCGGTGAATCCAAAGATTCGCGTGGCTCAGGCATACACCAGTTGGGATCAGGTCGGACTTTCAAAAACGCAGGCCCAGGCTTTCATCCAGCAGGGTGTGGATGTGATTTATCAGAATGTGGATGCGGCCAGCCAGGGGGTTTTTGAAGCGGTCAAATCGGCAAACCGAAGACATCCGGGCCATCCGGTTTATGTGTTCGGATGCAACGGAAATCAAAATAATAATCCGACCTGCAGCCGCTATACGCTTGCCAGTGCGGTCATTCGACTGGATCGGGCCTTCATGCACGTCGCCATTCTTGCCAAGGCGGGAAAACTCAAGACGGGCGTCATCAATGAAACGATGGCCAATCACGTATGTATCGTTGTCTTGAATCCGAAGTTGCTCGGCCGGATCATAACTCCCGCCATGGAGCATCGGCTCGCCACAATCCGTAAACATTTACTGGCCGCGAAATAACAGTTTTCGGGCGCCGAGTTATGGGGTTGGAGTCTTCATGTCGCTATTGCTGGAATTGACCCGGATCACCCGCCGCTTCGGCAACCTTACAGCGCTCAGCGAGGTAAGCCTGAGGGTGAATGCCGGAGAGGTGTACGGCATTCTCGGTGAAAATGGAGCGGGAAAATCTACGTTGATGCACCTTCTCGCCGGAGCACTGCAACCGAATTCAGGTCAGATTCTGTTGGAGGGGCGTAAGGTTGTAATATCCTCTCCCCGCCGGGCATTTGAACTCGGTATCGGCATGGTGTATCAGCATTTCAAACTGGTCGGCACTCAGACCGGGATGGAAAATCTGGCCTTGTTTGCACCCGGCGGATGGTGGCGAGGCGTCTCGATAGAGGTTCGACGAACTGCGGACCGGTGGCGGCGCGAATTGGATTGGGATGTGGACATGCACCGGCCTGTAGAGCGCCTGAGCGTCAGCGAGCAGCAGCGGATCGAAATCATCAAAGCCCTCTCGCTGGGCGGGCGACTGCTGATACTTGATGAACCGACCGCCGCACTGACACCAGCACAGGTCGATTCGCTTCTGTCCACAGTTCGGCGACTGGCGGAGCGGGGACTCACCATTCTCCTGGTGAGTCACAAACTTGCGGAGATTAAAAGTGTGTGTGACCGCATCATGATTCTGCGCCGGGGTCGGACGACATTGGAGGCGGCGGCGGACGATGTTTCGACCACGCAAATCATCACGGCGATGATCGGGAAGGATATTTCGCTTCCGAACGCTGCACGGGCGACTCAAACGGGGCAGAACGTTCTGGAACTTGAACATGCAGAGCCGGAGCACAAGGGACGACACCCATTGAGTCGAAGCAGCTCCATCTTGAAAACGGCATCGCTTCGCGTGCAAGCCGGAGAAATTGTGGGAATCTGCGGTGTGGAGGGGAGCGGACAGCTTGAACTCTCGGCGATTCTGACGGGCGGGACTCGCGCCGCAGGCCGACTTGCGATTGACGGCATTCCGCTGACTAAACATGGCGCGCGGCGACACCTGAAAGATATGGGCGTCATTCCGGCGGACAGGCAGAAGGAAGGGCTGATATTATCCTGGTCGATTCATAATAATCTGGCGCTCAAGGCGCATGATCGGCGGCCGCTCTCCCGCTGGGGCATTCTTCGGCGCCGACGATGGGCGGAGCATCATGAGAGAATCAAACGGCAGTTCGACATTCGCGCCGGTGATTTGCGCATGCCGGTCGCTGCGCTCTCCGGTGGAAATCAGCAGAAGGTGGTTGTCGCACGGGAATTGGAACTTAAGCCGGGATTCCTGCTGGCGATCAATCCGACCCGCGGGTTGGATGTCGGGGCGGCGGCATTTGTCATGCGGCAGATGCTTGCCGCACGGGACAGCGGCATGGGGATTCTGCTGATTCACGATGACCTTGATGAGCTGCTGCAGCTCATCGATCGGCTCTATGTGATGTATGTGGGGCACCTGTATGCGACGCCGTGGCCCGATGCAACGCGCCGCCAGATCGGTGCGTGGATGCTGGGAAACGAGCTGGATACTATCGGTAGCGGCCCGCATGGCGATCCCGGACACGGTGACCAAAGAAACGGCCCGGTGCAACCGTGAAAGGCGTGCGATTCGGGATACCATTACTTAAACGCGGCAGAATGTTTCTGCTGGAACTACTCTTTACCATCGGCGGATGTGCACTGGCGGCCGGAGCGGTGCTGACACTGCTTGCGCTGATGGGGTTTCCCCCCGGTCACATTTTGGAATTGTGGTACCGGGGGGCGGCGGCTGATCGATACGCCCTGGCTGATACGCTCACCAAGGCCTGTCCCCTGCTGCTGACAGGGTTGGCGGCGGCCATCACCTTTCGTGCGGGTGTTTTTAATATCGGAGCCCAGGGACAACTGCTCGTCGGGGCGGCCATGGCGGTGGCGATGAGTACGCGACTGCTGGGGCCGCACACCCCCCCGCTGCCGGGCATTACGATGTGCCTTTTCGCCGGCGCCATCGCCGGTGCCGCATGGGGATTGCTTGCCAGTGTATTGGAGTTGTGGCGCAAGGTGCCTGTGGTTCTATCCACCATTCTGCTGAATTTTACCGCCCTGTACGCTGTGAAAATCCTTCTGCACAGTTATCTTCAGGCGCACGGCACATCCGCGCCGCAGAGTTCGCAGGTCCCGCCGAATTTCTGTTTGCCGGTGATGATGAAATACACCTCGCTGCATATTGGAGTTCTAATCGCGGCGGGCGTTGCGGTGGTGGCGGAGTTCGTGCAGGTTATGACCGTATTCGGATTTCAGACCACCGCCATCGGACTTAACGAAGCGGCGTCGCGCCTTGTCGGCATTCCGGTTGCCGCCCGTCAGATTCAGGCCATGCTGATGGGAGCCGGATGTGCAGGCTTGGCCGGGGCGATTCAGATATTGGGCGTTGCCCATTTCATGACGGCCAAGATCGGCAATTACGGCTATGCGGGCATTGCGGTGGCTCTGCTGGGACGGCTTGATCCGATGGGCGTGGCGGTTGCAGCGCTGTTTTTTGGCGCGCTGGACGCCGGGGCTCAGCGGGCGGAAGAGAGCAGCATCGGGTTGCCGCATGAAACGGCCAATATCATCAAAGCCGTCATCATTCTTGCGATGCTGATGATCGGGGCGTGGTCGATGCGACGGACACTGCGCAGCGGTCTGTGGCAGCAGCGCACCCCTGAAACAGGAGATGGCGCCTGAGCATTTCACTTCCAACTTTTCTTTTCAGGCAGACGATCAGCGCCGCCGCCCCGATGGTGCTTGCGGGTCTGGGCGAGCTTACGGCGGAACTCACCGGCGTTATCGACATCGGAATTGAGGGGATCATGCTCTCGGGAGCATTGGCCGCGTTTCTGGCGTCGTTTGCGTCCGGCCATAGCATGGTCGGTCTGCTGGCCGGAATACTCTCTGGGATCATCATGGCGGGGATTTTTGCCATAACCTGCATCGGTATAGGCGCTGATCAAATCGTCGTGGGAACTGCGATTAACCTGCTGGCGTTGGGGGCGACGGGAAGCTTCTGGATGCTGTTTCAGAATTGGACACAGAACCACAATCTGGTCATTCACCTCACGAGGGATGAGGCGTTCAACCGTATCCCGATCCCCTGGCTTTCACACATCGGCTTTGCCGGACCGGCATTATTTGATCAATACGGTCTGGTTTATTTCACGATTCTGCTTTCCGGCATGGTGGCCTGGGCTTTGAACCGCACGCGGCTGGGATTGGTGATCCGCGGTCTGGGCGACTCGCCCGAGACGTGTGCGGCGGCGGGCATACCGGTAAAGCTGAGCCGGACGCTGGCGACCCTCTTCGCTGGCGGATGCGCGGGGGCCGCAGGGGCGTATCTGAGCATCATGCAGACGCACAGCTTCGCCCAGAATATGACGGATGGAATCGGATTTGTGGTGATCTCGCTGGTGATTTTCGGGCGTTGGACGGTTTGGGGATTGATCGGCGGCTGCATCTTGTTTGGAGCGATTAACAGCCTGCAGCAGACCTTGCAGACCGCACGCTATACCAGCCATTCGACGGTTCTCCATGCCATGCGGCATCTGCCATTCGAACTTTTCCAGATGTTGCCGTATCTGGCTGCGCTTATTGCGCTGGCTATTTTTGCAGGTAGTCGGCCGGGGCCCAAATATCTGGGGAAAAATTGGCAGCCTGATGCCTGATGGATGGCCTGAGAGCGGGAGCCAACAGACACTTCTGAATCCGGTCATTTCTCTCCCGGGCCGGTGCTCGCGGCCTATTTGGTGCTTTGTCACGCGAGCTGGCCCATCCGCCTGCTGGGCCCGATGGCCGAGCGGGGCGATGCGCCCCACCGCCCCACGTGAAAATCATTTTCCCGTTTCATGGCAGGCGGAAACAAAGGACGCAATCGCCCGCTGAAGGTCGTCGCGACTATGGGCAGCCGATACTTGAATTCTGATGCGAGCCTTTCCCATTGGCACGACGGGATAGGCGAAGGCAACGACAAATACGCCCTTTTCAACCACCTTCCGGGCCATATTCACAGCGAGGTTGGCGTCGCCAAACATGATGGGCACGATCGGATGATCACCGGGGATGATGTCAAATCCGGCCGCCACCATTTCCTGTCGGAAATAACGGGTGTTTTCCCATAATCTCCGCCGCAGATCGTCGGCGTTTTCAACCAGTCGAATAGCGGCAAGATTGGCAGCGGCAACGGCCGGAATCAGAGAATTACTGAATAAATAGGGCCGCGACCGCTGCCGCAGCAGGTTAATGATATCCTTTCGCCCGGCAACATAACCGCCCCCCGCTCCGCCGAGGGCTTTACCGAAGGTGCCGGTGAGGATATCGATGCGATTGAGCACGCCGTGATGTTCGTGTGTGCCACGGCCGCGGGCACCCATAATGCCGGTAGCATGAGAATCATCCACCATGATCAGCGCTCCAAACCGATCCGCCAGATCGCAGATGGCGGGCAGGTTGGCAATCCGTCCGTCCATTGAAAATACGCCGTCGGTCGCAATGAGAATTACCCCGGCCCCGGCAGCGCGGGCGTCGCGCAACTGCGATTCCAGGTCATTCATGTCCGAATTTCTGTATCGGTAGCGCCGGGCCTTGCACAGACGGATGCCGTCGATTATCGACGCATGATTTAATTCATCGCTGACAATCGCATCGTCCGGCCCGAGCAGCGTTTCAAATAAGCCGGCGTTGGCATCGAAGCAGGAGGAATAGAGCAGGGTCTGTTCCGTACCCAGAAAGCGGCTTACCGCCGCTTCCAGATCATGATGGATCACCTGCGTGCCACAGATAAACCGAACCGATGCCATGCCGAATCCCCAGCGCCTGAGCCCCTCCGCTGCAGCGGCGATCAGATCAGGGTGATCGGCAAGCCCGAGGTAGTTGTTGGCACACATATTGAGCATAGGTCCGCGGTCGCACACCTCCAAATGTGCACGCTGCGGAGAATTAATCACCATTTCAGCTTTTTCAAGTCCGGCTTTCCGGAGATCATCGAGTTGCTGCCGATAATGTGCGCCAATATCCAATGCTCTATTCCTTCATCAATAATTATAGCGAGGCGGCTTTGGGCATCGCCGACCCATCTTCCGGCGGATGGAAGAGCCGGGTACTGAAATATCGTTCCGCCCGGTCGCAAAGCAGCGTGACGACTTTCGCCCCCGGCCCAAGCTGGGAGGCAATCTGCAGCGCGACCGTTACGTTGGCTCCGGACGATGTCCCCACGAGCAGGCCGAATTCGCGATGCAAACGCCGTGTCATGGCCATGGCATCGGCGCTGGCCACTTTGACGTGCCCGTCCAGCGGCGCACCACGCAGCAGATCCGGAATAAAACCATCCGCAACCCCTTCTATCTGATGGCAATAGGGATATTCCCCCGCGAGCAGGGCCTGCTCCGCCGGTTCCATCGCGATGATTTTCGCCCCGGGCCATCGCTTCTTGATTGCGATACCGCAACCGGCCAATGTAGCACCAGTGCCGTAGCCGTTGACAAATGCATCGATACCCCCGGGCATCTGCCGGAGAATCTCCTCCGCGGTAGATTCTTCGTGATCCTGCACATTGAGCGGATTTTCAAACTGCCGCGGCAGGAAATAACGGTTGTCGGCGGCGGCCATGTGTTTCGATTTTTCAATACCGACCTGATACTGGCCGTCACCATCAAAGGTAATGAGTTCCGCTCCCAACTGATGGATGAGTTGCCGCCGTTCCCGACTGGCGATGCGGTCCATGAGAATCACCACGCGATATCCCATCGCCGCCCCTACCATCGAGAGCGCTATCCCCGTATTTCCGCTGCTGCACTCAAGCACAATGGAATCCTGCTTGAGGATTCCCCGCTTCTCGGCATCGCGAAGCACCCGCGCGGCGAAACGATCTTTGATGCTGCCACTGGGGTTGAGGAATTCACACTTGGCGTAGATGGTGATGCCCCAATCCTCAAAATACATATGCAAGAGGGGCGTATTTCCGATGAGGCCCAAGACTGCCCGCGTTCTTTCGCGCATGAGCGACCCCTTTCGTAACATCAATCCCAATCCAAAATTACCTTACCGCATTTCCCGCCGAACATCACTTCAAACCCCTTTTCATATTCGGTGTAATGGAAGCGATGCGTGATGACAGGCGAAATGTTCAAACCGCTCTGGAGCATCACCGTCATCTTGTACCAAGTTTCATACATCTCGCGGCCGTAGATGCCCCGGATGGTCAACATGTTGAATATGACGGTATTCCAGTCAATGGCTATTTCTTTTTCGGGGATGCCCAGCATTGCAATTTTTCCGCCGTGGCACATACCGGCGAGCATCTGATGAAATGCGTCCGCATTACCCGACATTTCAAGTCCGACATCAAAGCCTTCCTTCATCCCCAGGCGTTTTTGACATTGCGGCAATGTGTCGGTACGCACGTCAATCGCTTCGGTTGCCCCCATCTGCCTGGCCAGCTCAAGGCGATACGGATTCACATCCGTGACCACCACGTAGCGGGCACCGGCGTGACGAACCACGGCCGTGGCCATCAGACCAATCGGCCCGGCCCCGGTAATCAGAACATCCTCACCCAGAACATCAAACGCGAGCGCCGTATGGACGGCATTGCCGAATGGATCAAAGATGGCGGCGGTTTCCAGAGGGACGGCGGGGTCGTGCGCCCAGACATTGCTGACGGGAATGGAGAGAAACTCGGCAAACGCACCGGGCCGATTGACACCAATACCGCGGGTGTCTTTGCAGAGATGGCGGCGGCCGGCGAGACAATTGCGACACCGCCCGCAGACCACGTGCCCTTCGCCGCTGACCAGTTCGCCGGGAACAAAATCATGCACATCGGCACCCACTTCCACAATGCGTCCGACAAATTCATGGCCAACCGTCATCGGCACGGGAATGGTTTTCGCCGCCCAGGCATCCCATTTGTAAATATGCAGATCGGTTCCGCAGATGCCGGTCTTGAGAATTTTGACCAGAACATCATGAGGTCCGACCTCGGGCCTGGGAACATCCTGCAACCATAGTCCGCGTTCCGAGCGCAACTTTACCAGCGCTTTCATGGCATGGCCTCCCGAAAATCCACATTGCCAGAGCTTAAATGGTAGGCGATTGCGGCGGCTACGCAAGCATCGGGAAAATCGCCACGCCGCAGACCATCGATGGTGGGATCGTGGTGGCTCAATATCCGAGGGGATTGCCACGTGCAGCGGCACCGAGGACGTTCATCGCCGGCAGGGCATTTCCATGGCTGCCAAAAAGTGATCGGTATGTCCAAGGTTTATGGCGGAATCTGGGGCATGTTAAAGTGAACTCCCCGCCCCAAGCCCAGACGCCGCGGCCCAGATGCGACGGAATGGATTTAACAATCTTGATGACATCTCTCATATAGGCCGCTTGGCCGGCAGGGGTAAATGGAAACAGCATGTTACGCTTGTGCCTGGCCCACTTGTAGTTGTATTTGTTATCGATCCAGGGGTACGCGGTTTCTGCGACGATGATCGGCTTATGGACAGCACGCGCGACTTGATCGAGATCTGTACGTAAAGTTTTCAGTTGCCCCCCACCGGGATAAAAATCCATACCGACAAGGTCAAAGTGCACTCCATGTGCAACTAATTCCCGGTAGAACATCGGTGCGTAGGGACTGCTGTATACCTGGATCATAATCAATGGTCGATGCGGACCGGCTGCGTGGTCTATGCCGGCAATGGCCACACGCAGCAAAGAGGCCACATGATTCCACCGGGCACGGTGGTGAACCCACAGTTTGCCCACGGGCCAGAGCAGACCGTTGTTAATTTCATTTCCGACCATCACGATTTGTGGCATGGCGTGGTTGCGACGCAGGGTGGAAATGACGCGGTAACAATAGGCGCCAAGCCGAGCTTTGAGTTTTGATGCCGACAAATGTTGCCAAGCCGCCGGCGTGTGCCGATGACGCGGGCCTGCCCATGTATAGGAAACATGCATATCCAATACAAAGTAAAAGCCGGCTTTGACAATCTTCTGCGCCAACGGCAAGGTATAGGCGAGGTTATTAAGCGTGGGCAGCAGGCCATATTTTGCGCGTTCGGCGGGTGTGGCGCGGTGAAAAAGCCTCAATCTAAGCGTATTGCAGTGAGCCAGTTTGAAGGCCTGAAGCAAACCAACCGGTTTATGGTCATAACGGTATACACCGCCATGCGCGCTGATGTAACCATAAAATAAAACGTCAGAACCGGTATAAAACGGCTCAGCAGCCGACACCGAACCTCCGGAAAGTGCAGGCTGAACCAATACCCCAAAAGCAACGCAGACCACCGCCATAAAAGGCGTCGATGATTTAATACATGTTTGTGGTATCATTTTGCACCGTTACCAATTGGCCAAGGCTAACATCTACCGTTTCCCGAAGTGCCCGGTGGCACCGTGGCTACTTCTTCTTTGGGGACTGCAGGCGGGCCAAACCTTACAGGCGGCTTCCAATAGACCAGCCGCCGAACTGATCGACGCCTCGCGACATGTGAAGATTGACACCCGCACCACCGGCGCGGGCGATGTCCAATAGGGCCGACGCCACCCCGAGCACGGAGCCACCACTTTAACAGCCCAATTCATCTCGCGATCATATCCATCCGCTGTGGACGCCTTGAGCAGGTTATGGATACTTGCAAAGATCGGCGATTTGGGATTTCTAATCGGATCGCCCAAAGGATAGCTGTCATGGCGCCAGATTCTCCCAAAGCGGCCGATATACTGCAGGGCGGCTTTTGCCAGTCGAACCGCCAGTGCGGGTTTATCCGCGCCCAAGTTCAGTACCAATATGTATCGGCAACCGGTGGCTTGGGCCAGCCGGCGCACGTTTTTCAACGTCGCCGCTGTAATATGAATATGGACGTACTTCGGCAGATGATGGATCGTCGGCAAATCGAAAGCGGCCTCATCTTCCGAATTGCCGCCGATGCGCAGCAGCATCGGGGCAGTGAAAGTCTCGAGTCGCTTAATGGAATTTTCTGTGGCTCGGAAGCGTCCGTCCTGCCGGCCGAGCAGTTGACCGATGAGTCTCCATTCAATCGAGTACCCCATGAACATCGGGGGGACAGGCTTCCCGGTGGTTTGAAGATTGATCGGGACTTCGATATCCGTTCGGACTGCCGTAAAGGGTTCCGCCGTGACCGCAACCAGGGGGCCTCCGGTCGTTGATGCAATTGTGGCTGCGATAACAAATCCGACCATCCAACTGCGCATCGTGAAACTCCTATCAAGGATAACGGATAACTATACTACGCTTTTCGACCAATGGGGTTTTAACTTACGATGAATATGTTGCCAAGCGTGTGGTGCATGTTGAACGCACGTTTTACAATTTTTGGCGTGTTTGAGATACCGCTTCGTCGGGTGGCTGGCCTCTTCAGCGAATGCCAACGGCTTGACTTAGTAAATTGGTAATTTTCTCGCCGGGAGGATCTCATCATGATCGTGCGATTTTCAATATACTTGGCCTTGGCTGCAGCAGCCGCTATCGGTGTCACCACGGCGTTGATTGGTGCAGACACCATCAGCCAAAAATGTTGATGTTTCAACGAGTGGCGATAGCACGCCACCCACAGGCTGGCCATTGGTCACCGTCGGCGACACACCAAGCTATTGTGATTGCGACTGGATATGGCGGCGGCGGACTCGGTGGCCAAGTTAATTGTTGTATTCTGCAAAGCAGTGCGTCAACCTATCCAAGTCGGCCGGTATTCGAATGCTGATGCCCACACCCAATTAAAAATCAGCTTTGGCAGTCAATCTTGGGGGCTTTTTTCCGACAGCAGACGCACCGGACCGACCAAACCGGACGGTAGCAACGGTGAGAACTTGGTGAACTTATGGATGTTGGTATGTGTAAAACGCTTCGATCTTGGTAATGCGGCGTCGCCGATCAACCGGTTTGGCCATAAATTGACGATCGATACTGCAAGGTGATTATTTTTTTTCTTAAGCGCAGAGGTAATATCTACCCGCGCCGGTTTCGTCCACACAACTCCCAAGTTGTGACCATTCAGCCGCACAACAGCCAAATCATCCACCTGCCCCAAATCCAGCAGTACATGCTCCCCTTTTTTATAATTTGACGGCATGTTGAACGTCTTATGATAGACGGCTGTGCCTGAATAATATTTGATTCCAGAATTTGCGCTTTGCGTCCAGTCTATAAGATGAGGAAACACCGTGGAGGCCGGGCCGCCCCATTTGGGGTCAAAGTTGACCGTCCATGGGCCGGAGATTCGGGCCAGTTGACGGATAGTCGGATAATTGGATGTGGTTGTACCGGCAACGGTCGGCGCGATCGGCTTGTGAAATATGACAAAAAACGCACCACACGGGTCAAAATGCAGCGGAATACTGATGCAACCATCGTGTTGATGAAAGGCGGTCGCATCGCGCATATGTCCGGTAACCGGGTTCCATAACTCCGGCGCTTTACCATGAACGCGAAACGTACAAACCACGTTTTCGGGGTAGGCCCATCGGCTGGCGACAAAATACAGGTCAGTATGGCCCACACGCCGATGAATCCAATCGAGCGTGCCATGCGAACTTAAACCGCGCGCTTGAAAGTCAGGTGCGATGCCCCGCTTTTTTAATACCTCGCGGGCGCTGATCCCCCAGTATACGTCTCCGGCGCCAACTCGCTTATGATTTTTATTTGATCCGTTTAAGCCACCCCATAGGTGCTGGACCATCGAATTGAATCGTTGTTGCTGATTGGGCAAACGCGGCATGCCGGAAAATCCAGATGGCGGCGGCCCTACCACGGTGGCACCAGCCTCAACGAGGGCTTCGATTTTTTTAAGATCCTTAAACGGCATAGGCCCGGCATTGGGCAACACCAGCAGGCGGTAGCTCATCCCGTCTGTCAAAACAATGCGGCCATTGCGAACACTGGTCCGCGTGCGAAGCACCTGCGAATTGCAATTGTCGTGATCAAAACCGTGGCCCAATGTCGGCAGGGTGAATTTCATCTGTTCGCCCTGACCGATGTTATCGCCGCGGTAAATCAGTGCATCCGCGTAGAACCTACCCGCCTGCAGCAAGGTGCAACAACGGGCAAGGTAAAGATTAAATGCCGGTGTTTCATTCCACCATGTGATGCCGGGATCATAATGCGTACCAGCCACATACACGTATCCGGGCTTAGCCGTCAGCGATGGTGATTGACTGAAGTTATGCACACAGTTGCGGTTGCAACCATTGCAGAAGGCCAAATCGGCGACCGGTTTCATTGTGAATGGGCTCTCCTGCCACTCTGGCCCCAGCGATGTGAACGACTCGCACATGGTAATTCGATGTCCGTAGATGTGATCGGCGTTGGCGGCGTCCCGCATAAGAATCCGGCTGCGAAAGCTCGGCCGATGGATACATGGCATCCAGAACTCGGCCATGGCGTGATCCAACTCGCCGGAGGTTTTCAATAAATCAGCCTGTCCATAATTGGGGCCTGCGGCTTCGCTGTAAAATGCCAAACCATTCGCTTTGGCGAGTTGCCGCAGATAACGGTAGTGATTCGCCGCTATCAGGTCGCTGATGGTCAGTTTATAATCGCGTAAAAAATGCTTTCGTGTGGCGGCACTGCCCATCTTGAACCCGGCAATGATGGGCAGATAAGGGATCAAGTTATAGCCGCGCCGCTTTTTGAATTCGGCCGGAAACAGCTTAGTCCAGCCGATGCCGCCCGCTTCCCAACTATCGTCCTCGATGCCCTTGAGCCCCAGGCGCTGCGTCGGCGTCATTTCCTTGAGTAAGGGAGCCATTGTTACATCCCATTGTTTGCGCATAGCCTGCCTGCTCATACTGTCGTTGTAGTAGCCCCAGAAGTTGTGTGCACCAGTCGGGACCTGCACAAAACGGATAATTCTCCACGCTCCGGCAGGCACATGCCACCGCAGATGACCGGCTGCAGTCATTTTTGAGGTTAAATTAATAACCTGATCGGCCGAAAACCCTTTTCGATTCGGCACGGCCAGCACCGCCACGTCCCGGTGATAAGGCTTCTCCCTCGGATGGGGAAAACCATTTCCCGGCGAAAATAGCCTTGGGTCCGGCAGATTTCCATTAAAATTACGGGGTCCACGAACCGACGTTTCGGTCCAGGCTAATCTTTGCTCATCGTATTTTTGAGATATATCGCCGGACGTATTCGCTAATCCGTCAGCAACTACCAAGGTCAGGCCGAGCTGGTGGCATTTTCCAGCTGCAAAGCATACCAACTTGCGCCAGCGCGGCGACCAAGTCGGCATCGTTTTAGAAGAAAGAGGTGTTACATGCGAACCTTTAAACTCATTCGTTTTAACCGCGCGATAATGCTTGCCAATCAAAACAAGTTTCCGAGGCCAAGAAAATGAACCGGCCTGATTGCCATAAAGGATGCAGCCCACGATGCCTTTGGCCTTCATTTGATCCAGATCGCGCGTAATCGCAGCGCGAGTGGTGTCGTAGCCAAGCCATACCCAATAAACCCAAGGACTCGCTTTACGGGGCGGATGATTAAATCGCTGCACCAATGTGCTATACGACGATGCTCGACAAAATGTTGCCAGTAACAGAAAGATCGTGACCGACACGAGAACGATCAATTTCGCTTTTACCACGAGTTTTTACTCCAAGTCCGCACAGTGAACAGAAACCGTGCAATCACCTGCAATCGACCGACAGAAAAAGCAATGCGCCGATTACGGGCGACAAATCACCTATGCATCGCCGTACACTCCTCGATTTTAGTCGATAACCGGCACCAAGAGCCAGATCGTTGCGATCCAGCTTCACCTGCAAGGCCTCGATGATGCCCGCGAAAACACCATCCTTCCGCCACTGGC
>JBMFVY010000056.1:0-21660 GCA_049965755.1 Phycisphaerae bacterium
GCCATTCCATGGCCGTCGCATGGGACTTATATCGGCTAAACTCCGAAGACCCCTGAAACAAATGTCAACACGGCCTAACGTTGCCCGCCTTTTGGCCGTCACCGACTTGAGCATCCGTCGGTGTGGCAGGCAGGCAGTGTCCATGAATGTGCCTGATTTCGACCGGTAAGATTGCCCTGCTTCAACCCGATGACGGGATTTGTCGATAATGTTGTGGGACTGGTGCGGCGAATGGTTATTCGGCGTCGTTCGGCTTGCAACTGGTCGGCAGTCCCCGTAAAACTAGTGTCGGCCGAGCGCAGCTATCGGTAGCGACCGCACAAGCAAATCGGTGCGGCACGGGAGAGTCTGGCAGGTGCCCGGCGTGACATCAGGTGCCGATGTATACGGAATTGGTTTATCTCATGCGTCATTTGGGAAAGCTGTAAATGTCAACCGATCCATCCGCATCCGTTTCGCCGTCGTCTTCGTCGCGCAGCGATACGTTGCTTGGCAGGCTGGCGGTGGATCAAAAGCTTTGCACCTCCGACGAACTCAGCGATTGCCTGGCTCTTAAAGCCGAATTTGAAAGTGAAAATAATCACCGATCTCTCGCCGACATCTTGGTCGCCAACGGCTATGTCACTCAGACGCAACTGAGCCGAATCCTCAAAGCGATTGAAGAGCAGAAGACATTCCAGCAGATACCCGGGTTTCAAATTGTTTCCAAACTCGGCTCGGGAGCGATGGCGACGGTCTACAAAGCCCGGCAGTTATCGCTTGACCGCATGGTTGCCATCAAAGTACTGCCGAAGCGAATGAGTGAAAATCAGGAATTCGTCGATCGATTTTATAAGGAAGGCAAGGCGGCGGCGAAACTCAACCACGCCAACATTGTGGCCGCCTATGACGTGGGCGAGGCGGGCGGCTATCACTATTTTGTCATGGAGTATGTGGAGGGCAAGACGGTCTACGACCATCTCGTGGACAGCGGCAAACCGTATCCCGAAAAGGAAGCTCTTAAAATCATCATTCAAGTGTGTCGGGCGCTGGTTCATGCCCATGCACAGGGGTTGATCCACCGGGATGTTAAACCGAAAAATATCATGATCGCACCGGATGGCACCGCCAAACTGGCCGACATGGGTCTGGCGCGGGAAGCGGGCGACAAAGAGGTGGCCCTGGCTGAGGCGGGGAAAGCGTATGGGACCCCCTATTACATCTCACCGGAACAGATACGCGGAGAAGTTAATATTGATTTCCGATCCGATATCTATTCCCTCGGTGCAACCCTGTACCACATGGTGACCGGCCGCGTTCCCTTTGAAGCCCCCTCACCCGCAGCGGTCATGCATAAGCACCTCAAGGAAGATCTGGTGCCGCCCGACCATATCGTGACCACCCTCTCCGCCGGTATATCGGAAATTATTGAAGTGGCGATGGCCAAAGAGCCGCGAAAGCGTTATGGCAGCACCAGCGATATGCTCGCCGATCTGGAAGCCGTTGCCCGTGGCGAACCTCCGCTGCTGGCAAGAAAATCGTATGATCTGACCTCACTGGCTAAAATGGAAGACGAGGCGGTAACCCTCACGCAGGAAAATGGCGCCAACATGGTAGGTTTTGAAGAGGACAAGACCATTGATCTGGGTTCCAAATCCCTGCAGCAGCGTCTATCAGACCCGCTGGTGCTCGGCCTGCTCGGGGCGTTGGTGTTCGCCGTCATCATCATCATTATCGAATTGAGCGTGATTCTCAGTTCCAAACCACATTGAACCCGGGCAATTAAAGCGCCTTGACCTGCTGAATAATCTCCGTGGTCGCCGCCTTGCCGTCGGCAAAGAGCATCAGGCAGTTGTCGCGCGCAAAAAGCGGATTGGGTATACCCGCAAAACCCGGACTCAGCGACCGCTTGATCACCACCACCGTACGGGCCTTGTCCACATTCAAAATCGGCATGCCCGCAATCGGACTGTTAGGGTTTTCCCGCGCATCGGGATTCACCACGTCGTTGGCGCCGTTCACCAGCACCGCATCCACCTCGCCGAACTGACCGTTGATCTCCTCCATTTCATGCAGGTGATCGTACGGAATATCCGCCTCCGCCAGCAGCACATTCATATGGCCCGGCATTCGCCCGGCAACGGGATGAATGGCAAACTGAACATCCACGCCCCGGGCCTCAAGCAACTTGAACAATTCCGCCGTAACATGCTGGGCCTGCGCCACCGCCAACCCGTAGCCCGGCACGATCACCACTCGCCGTGCACTGGTCAAAAGCTCGGCAACTTCTTCGGCGGTTGTCTTTTTAATCCGCCCGGCGTAAACATCGTCGGTCGCGACCGCCTTTTCCGCCTGCGCCTGGCCGAAGAGAACATTCACAAACGACCGGTTCATCGCCTTGCACATGATCATGGAGAGAATAAATCCCGATGACCCCTCCAGCGCCCCGCCGATGATGAGCAATTTATTGTTCACCACAAAACCCATCGCGGCGGCAGAAAGCCCGGCATAGCTGTTGAGCAGCGCGATCACCGTGGGCATATCACCGCCCCCGATCGGAATAATCAGCATCACCCCGAAGAGCAGAGCCAGCCCGATGAAGACCGGATAGACGATTTCCGCCCCCGGATCAATCGCCAGCCAAACCGCACACGCCACCGCAGCGGCAAAGATAATAAAATTCAGCGGGTTCTGAAATTTGAACACCAGCGGCCGCGTCGGCAGCACCTCCTGAAGTTTGCCGGCGGCAATGAGACTGCCCGTGAAGGTGAGATACCCCAGCAGGCATTCCACGCAGATCACCGCCGCATGAAAATGCGTCAGGTGCGACTGATGGGCATAGAATTCCGCCGTCCCCACCAGCGCCGCCGCCAGCGCTCCGAAGGCGTGAGAAAGCGCCGTCTGCTGCGGCACGGCCGTCATCGGCGTAAAAATCGCCAGCAGCGCCCCGATCGCCGCACCGGCAATACCCGCCGTGAAAATCCAGTTGTATTGGCGGATTTCCGGTAGAAACAGCGTGGCGATAATCGCCGCAGCCATCCCGACTTCGCCCGCTTTGACTCCCAGCCGGGCGGTTTTGTGCGAGCTGAGCCACTTCAGCGACAGGACAAACGATCCCGCCGCCGCCAGATAAATAACCGTCACGTACCACGGGAGCGATGCGGTATGCGGGTAATACGCAACTTTGGCCGCGAGGGCGGAAGTTCCCGTATGCATCATTTATCCCTGCGTTTCTTGAACATCTTGAGCATGCGGTCGGTAATCATGAATCCGCCGACCACATTGATCATGGCACACGCCGTCGCAATCGCCCCCAGCGTTATCAGCAGCAGGTGGCCTTCGCCCGCCCCCGCCAGTGTCAACGCGCCCACCACCGAAATGGCGGATATCGCGTTGGTGAGCGCCATCAACGGCGTATGAAGCTGGGGCGAAACCCGCCGCACCACTTCATAGCCCAGAAAGGCCGCCAGAAGAAATACAAATACATTGGAAGTCAGACTTTCACCCATCAGGTCGGCTCCTTTACTTCCGATTTAACCGCTGCACTCCAACTGCCGCTGACCATCGCATTGACCACCTGCCCGTCGCGGGTCACCATGGAATCCCGGCTGATCGGATCATTTTGATCAAACACCGGCTTTCCATCCTTCACCAGATGGAGCAGCAATTGGCACAGGTTGTTTGAATAAAGCTCACTGGCGTGAAATGCCAGCGTCGAGGGGAGATTGGTCGGCCCCAGGATGCACACGCCATCCACTTCCACTCGCTCATCCGCACGCGTGAGTTCGCAGTTGCCGCCCGTGGCCGCCGCCAGATCAATAATCACCGATCCCGGCCGCATGCCCCGCACCATCTCGGCGGTGATGAGTACGGGTGCCTTTTTTCCCGGCACGGCCGCCGTCGAGATCACCACATCCGCCTCGCGCACGGCCCCGGCCATCAGTTCGCGCTGGCGACGCTGCTGCTCGGCGGACTGCTCTTTGGCGTAGCCGCCGACGGTCTGGGCATCACCCGTTTCCAGCGGCAGTTCAATGAATTTGGCGCCCAGACTTAATATCTGCTCCTTGACCGCCGGCCGCACGTCGTAGGCACTTACCACCGCCCCCAGGCGCCGGGCTGTCGCAATCGCCTGAAGCCCCGCCACACCCGCCCCGATCACCAGCACCTTCGCCGGTGTGATGGTGCCCGCCGCCGTCATCATCATGGGGAAAAGGCGAGCCAGCTCGTTGGCCGCCAGAAGCACCGCCTTGTAGCCCGCGATGCTGGCCATGGATGAAAGGGCATCCATACTCTGCGCCCGACTGATCCGCGGTATTAATTCCATCGCCAGCAGCGTCACCCCCCGCTGCGCCATCGCCTGGGTAATCGCCGGCTGGGTCAGCGGCTCGGCAAAGCCGATCACCAGTGCGCCGGCTTTATAGTGGGGAATATCACCCGGGCCGCTGTTCGGATTGGCCCCCGGCGTTCGCACCTGCAGAATCACATCTCCGCCGACGAGCAGAGAGCTGCGGTCGGCGACAATCGTCGCCTGCCGCTCCCGGTAGGCATCGTCGGGAAAACCCGCCGCCGCTCCCGCACCGGATTCTATTTGAACACTCAAACCTGCCTTGATCAGAGATGCAAGACGCGACGGAGTCAGGGCAACGCGCCGCTCGCCGGGAAAAGTTTCCTTCGGAACTGAAATGATCATGCCGGAAATTCCTCTCCGAGACAGAATCGCTTATGAATCGCTCTCTAACCGCCTCATGCATGGCTTCAGGCTCACCCGCCGAAGCTATGGAATACTCAATACCGGCACAGATTGCAAGCGTGCGGGCATCTTCCGCCCACTTTTCGCCGGTCCGCCTTGCGTCCAAGCCGTGCGGCTATCGTAATCGACTACCGAGATATTCCCATAGGTAAATGCCCCCGAGCCGCTGTAGGAATCTCCCGGTATGCCGCAGTCCAACAGGATACGACGAAAGCACCAGAGAGCGGTCCATATCATATCCGCCGATACCGGTTAACTTGAACCGAATTAAATTTCACCTCCGCATGGTCTATTATCCATCCCATCTTCAAGCGGGTAGAATTTCAGACGCGGACCGAGCAGGGATCGAGGGCACGGCGGCGCCCGGCTGCGTGAGATTTGAATTTCTGGGGTATTGGGACATTATTTTTGATCTGATCTACTTCCTGGGACTGCTGCTTGTATCACCGTGGCTGATCTGGCGCAGCCTGCGCACAGGCCGATACCGCACCGGCTGGGCCGGACGCTTGGGGCGATTGGCGCCCGATCAACAGTCGGCGATGACAGCGACAGGTCGGCGGATTCTGCTTCATTGCGTTTCCGTCGGGGAGCTCGCATCGGTCGCCGAGCTTGTTAAAGAACTGCTGCGGCTCGGCGATGATATTCAGGTTGTAATATCCGTTACGACGGACACCGGCATGGCCCGGGGACTTAAGCTCTATCCGCCCGGCACGCCGCGTGTGGTGGTCGTGCGATACCCGCTCGATTTTTCCTTTGCAGTCAAACGCTTTCTGGATTCTGTGCGACCGACGGCCGTCGGACTGGTTGAACTGGAAATGTGGCCCAATTTTCTCGCGGCCTGCCATCAGCGCCGCATCCCCGTAGACCTGATTAACGGCCGCATGACCGATCGCAGCTTCCGCCGCTACCAATGGGTGCAGCCGATCATGCGATCGATGCTGCGGCGCATTCGACATATCGGTGTGCAAAGCGACGAAATCGGCAAGCGCCTTATCGATCTCGGAGCCGATGTGAAAAATATAACCGTGCTTCCGACGATGAAATACGACACCGCGGATTTTTCAACCGATATTGCCGGTGCGGATGCGTTCGCCGCCGCCTTGGGAATCCTGCCGGAGCATTGGCTTTTGACCGCCGGATCAACCGGACCGGGGGAGGAAATACCTCTGCTGGATACCTATCAGGCCCTGCGTCCGCGATTCAGTCAAT
This sequence comes from Phycisphaerae bacterium, assembly GCA_049965755.1. Classification (GTDB taxonomy): domain Bacteria; phylum Planctomycetota; class Phycisphaerae; order WQYP01; family WQYP01; genus JAJZGD01. The sequence goes on from JBMFVY010000056.1 coordinate 5,939, forward strand.
TGCGGTTGTGCATCGCCCCCCGAAAGCCGGAGGTTTATTCGCAGGTGATGAGCGCCATTTCACAGCGCGGGCTCAAAGAAGTCCGACGGTCGGAGCGCAGGGATGATGCGAAATCGCATCCCCTGGAGGGCGAAGAGGTGGTCATGCTTGACACTTTCGGCGAACTCAAAAAGGCCTACGCCATTTCCGGCGGCATATTTTCCGGGCGATCGCTTGTCCCGCTGGGCGGCAGCGACATGATTGAAGCGGTGGCATTAGCCAAGCCGGTCTGCTTCGGCCCGCATACGTGGAATTTTTCCGATGTTGTAGCGGCATTACGAGCTGTGGATGGGGCCATTCAGATTACCGGGCCTGAAGAGTTGACCGGAGCTGTGGAAAAATGGCTGACCGACCAAAGCGGCGCCGTGCTCATGGCCCAGCGCGGACGGCGGGCTTTGCTGAATATGCGGGGATCCAGCTCGCAATATGCCCGCAGCCTGCTTAGCTCGGTTGCACCCGCACCCGGTCGCGATACTGAAATTGCAAATACAAAATTCCATGGGAATTGAATTATGTTCAGGTGGAGGTTAGGAATACCCATATGAGAACCGGTATTGTGCCGATTAAAATCGTTCTGGCAGGCAGCGCCGCCACACAGCCCGCCGCGCCGAAGCATCATCACCACGATTTACATACGCTATACAGCCAGGTGATGCATGTATTGAATTTTCATCGTCTTCTTATGGCCAATCACTGGTATAATTGGTTGATTCTGCTGGGAGCGATCTTTCTCGGTACCGCCATCGGAAGGACTCTGATTGTCTCCCTCAATGCCGTTGGCGGGCGGTTGGAGAAACGAGACTGGCATGTTCAGTCGGTTCTGATTGAATCCCTGGCAAGGCCGGCCAATCTGGCGATATTTTCCATTTCGCTGCTGGTCGGATTGGGGCAACTGCACCTCAACAGCGTGCTGCGCTACGCAAGCGGCAAAATGGTGGTGCTGCTGATCGCGATCAGCGTATTCTGGTATCTGTACAATGTCGTCGAGACGGTGGAAATCGCCCTTAAAGGCTTCATCCAGCGGCACGAAACGCCTCTGACCGAGCAGATGGGGCCCATCATCCGCAAAACTCTCCGCGTGATCGTGGCGCTCTTTGCCGTACTGTTTATTGCCCAAAACGTGTTTGACCGTGACATCGGCTCCTGGCTCGCGGGACTCGGCATTGCCGGTCTGGCCGTTTCACTCGCCGCCCAGGACTCACTGAAAAATCTTTTCGGTTCGCTGACCATATTCATGGACCGCCCGTTTCTTACCGGCCAGCAGGTTACCTATCAGGGGTTCAGCGGTGTGGTGGAGGATATTGGGTTTCGATCGACGCGCCTGCGTCTTGCCGACGGCACGCTGGTATCGGTCCCCAATTCAGATATCGTCAACACCAGCGTGCAGAATCTCTCGGCCCGGCCGTTCCTGCGGCGTTTTATAACGCTCGGCATAACCTACGATGCCGGTGCGGACAAAACGCGGCAGGCGGTAACCATCATCCGCGATCTGCTCGAGAGTGAAGCGTTTCGGGGGCCTGTGCACAACCCGGACAATCCCGCGGATCATCCACCTCAGGTCTATTTTGGCGATTTCGCCGCCGATTCACTGAACATCACCATTTGTTATTATTACCGGCCGGTGACTGATTCCAGGGGCTTTATTGATTTTAATGAGCGGTTCAATCTTGCGGTGATGGAGGCATTTGAAAAAGCGGAAATTGAGTTTGCCTTCACGTCCCGGACGGTTTACCTCGCGGGCGACCCCAAGCGGAAATTGCCGGTGTATCTGATCAAGGATGAAACGGCACCACCGGGCGAAGAGGCCGGCGGATAAATGCGGCGGTCAGCCCGATTTACCCCGGCCGGTCGGCGGGACACGCGCCGGCTGGAAATCGTGGGGCGGAGGAGATCGAAACGCTGTCCGGCGCCCGTCGGCGGGATGATGAATAATTAATTCAATTGCGTGGAGGAGCAGTCGCTTCTGTCCATCGGCCCTTCCGTAAACCCGATCTCCCAGCACCGGCCAGCCGCGTAAAGCAAGCTGAACCCGGATCTGATGTTTGCGGCCGGTGTAGAGCTCCACCTCCAGCAGCGAATAGGGGCCGGCTGTGCGGATGAGACGATATTGCAGTCGGGCGGGTTTTCCGGATGGGCTGCGGCCCACGCGTCCGAGCGCATCTTCGGCCAGGGTGTCGGTAAGTTGTCCGGACTGGGGAGGATGCCCATGTACCCACGCCTGATATCGGCGGGTGATGGTATGACGGCGGAACTGCATCTTGAGATTAGCGAGGGCGCGAACATCACGGGCAAAAATAAGCAGCCCGGATGCGTCGCGGTCGAGTCGATGCACCAGATAGATGCTGCCCGCAGGTTGCGCACGATCGATTCGCCTTTCCAATTGACCGATGGTGGTGGGCCGACGTTCATCCCGGGTGGTCGACGTAATGAGCCCGGGAGGTTTATCGAATATCAAGATATGTGCATCAGAAAATATAATATCCTTGCCGGGGATGCGGTTCCGATCCGTGGCATCACGTACGGTGACCTGGTCCCCCGCCGCAGCGGGCAGATTAACAGATCGAACGCGAACGCCATTGAGTTCAACGCGTCCATCCGCCACCATTTTCCGCAACGTAGTGACTCGTGCATCCGGGAATAACTCCCGCAGCCGGGCGAGAATGTTGGGCGATGAAGAATCCAAGCGACTCCGATGCTTTACGACTGCGGTTTGCGCTCAATCAATCGGATTTTCCCGTCAGGGCCCCTACGATCCGATCAAATTCATCCAGCGAAAAATATTGTATCACCAATTTGCCGGAACCTTTCCGCCGGGCGGGGAAGATGCGAAGTTTTGTGCCCAGTTTACGGGACAGCTCCTGTTCCAATTCAATGACATGAGCACTTTTGATGCTGCGAGAATGTTCGCGCACGAGGGTTTCGCCGGCCTGGGGCGGGCTTTGAGCGGTCGATGCCTGCCGTTCGAGTTCACGAACACTCATGCCGGTTTGAGCAGCGAGGGTAGCTAGTTGCAGTTGCCGATCCGGTTCCTCGATTCCGGCGAGAATTTTAGCATGGCCAAACGAGAGGTTTCCATCGCGGATCATCGCCTGGATATTTGGATGTAAGTCGAGTATTCGTAAGTGGTTAGATATAGAAGTGCGATCCTGACCCAACTTTTCCGCCGCCTGTGCGTGGGTAAGATGAAATCGCGTGATATACGTCCGATAAGCGATCGCTTTATCGAGCGGATTTAGGTCTTCGCGGTGAATATTTTCCACCAGCGCCCATTCCGTTTGTTGTTCTGGCGTTATGGCTTCTTTTACAATAGCCGGTATCTGACTCAGACCTGCTGCTTTGGCGGCCGCTGTACGCCGATGGCCAGCAATGAGTTCATACCGGTCCGCATCCTTCCGTTGCACCAAAACCGGTTCGAGCACCCCATGAATTTTGATCGATTGAGCGAGCTCAGCAATGTCGGCGTCGGTGAATGGTGAACGGGGCTGCGATGGATTCGGAGCAATATGTTCGATTGGAATCTGATGAATTTGCCCCGGTCGTTGGCCGGCTAACGAAGAAGGCTCAGTGGGAGGCGTTGGGGTTTGCTGCGTAATGAGCGCGTTTAGCCCTTTTCCAAGTCGGGGTTTGGCAGCCATGATATTACTCCAGAAACATCATTAACGTTAAAACTTCGGTGGATATCGATGCATCTATGATGTTACGCCATCGGGACATCGAGCCGTATCGGCAAACAATCATGTTCCACGTGGAACATAGTGCCGCACTAACGGAGGAATGTCAAATCAAACTAATTGGTCTATCCTTGGCTGAAAGCTTCGGCACGTCAAATATGGCTTTCAGATTTCATGCGTCGTAATTTCCGGCCGTCGAGCCACTGCTTGTCGGATCCGTGCTTTCTTATGTTGTATGACGTGTTCCACGTGGAACATTGTGATCTAAATGCTGCGCGCCTGCTTGAACCCCATCTTCAAACCCATCATGGTACCAACCATACCCGACTGAGCTGTCCAAGCTCTTTCCATCCCAAGCGCTGATAAAGTCGATACGCCGAGGTGTTCGATTCATCCACCTGAAGCATGGGGATTTTTCCCTGCTGCCGAATCCTAAATGCCAAACCCTCCATCAGCGCCGTCCCATACCCGTGCGCACGCACCTCCGGGAAAGTATAAACACCGCCGATCTCGACGTGGGTTGGTAAATCAATATCCAATTTCGCGGCGGATAACACCTGGCCGCCAACCTCATAAACAAAAATATTCCCCGCTCGAATCCCATCAATGATATTCGCCTCAAAAAGTATCCCACGCTCCTGCGAATAAAGCCTCCGCCACCGATTAAGAGTCGCCTCGTCATCCGCACGTGCAGGCCGAACATTCGGTTGCTCCCTGATCGTGGCATTCTCATCCAGAACCATCACGTAATTGGTCACCATCTTCGCCGGCTGCCGCCGCCGAACCAACATCAGCATTTGCGGCAACATGACGCGAATCGTCACGGCATCTCCCGTTATGAATTGCAATGGGGCTGGTGTATTATCAGCATCAGTTATAGGACTGTTATTCGCCTCGGTATTCCGCAGCAACCGTTCCCACCCCCCCAAATACATCGCTAAATGCCCTGCCGCATCCGAATCAATGGCAAATACCTCAGCACGATGCGCATGGGGTACGTACAGCATCACACCCCGGCACACCCCCCAGTCCACCACCGGTGAAAATGATGCCTGCTCCGGCAGCACCGCAATGAGATGAAAATCGGGCTGTGTAAATTTTGATGCCTGCGGCAATCGCTCCCAGAAATGCCCCAGCAACTGCAACACCCCGCCACTGGCATGGCGCATCCAATTGGCGGCTTCAGGCGCCTCGGCAAGCGATATCCGCCGTACACACATGGATAACTTATCAGGTGCAGGCATGTCCATATCTAAATGCGTTAATACTCCATCACCCGACCCGTCGCCCCGGGCGTCAGGCCCGGATTATAGCCGAATGCGCCACCGCCACCCGAACCGATTTTGTCGCAACCCGCCCCTCGCTGGCCAAATCACCACCCCATGTCCTAATATACTCTCCGAAGGGAGCGGGGTTTTGCAGAAGGCGGTCGATTCATGAACCGATCTCATTGCCGCGTCCCGGGCGCCGCTGCCGACGACCGATTCATATATCTGCGATTTATTATTTCTGGCATCACCATCAGTTCCCTGCTGCTCGGAGGCTGCAGCTTCTTTAACCTCGGCCGCCCGAGCCTCCAAAGCCCGGATGCCTCACTGAAAATTCCCGCTATCAAGCAGGCCGCCGCCGACCGTGATATCGCCGCCATCCCCATGTTAATACGGGACCTGAACTCAACCGATCCGGCCGTCCGGTTTTATTCCTCCTATGCCCTCAAGCAAATAACCGGTCGCCGACTCGGTTATCAGTTTTACGCACCCGTGATGCAGCGCCAACTCGCTATTGCGCGATGGGATCAATGGGCGGCCGCTCATCTTCATAAGCCAGCATCATCGGCAGGGGGCACGCCATGAAAAGACGCCGTCGATGTCGCGACTGTTCCCTGGGCACAGCTCAAAATCTCGGCGCCGGACGCGTCTTCTACCATCTCAGCCGCCCCATGACCATGGCCCTGATCCCGGAACTCCGTGAGGAGATCATCGAACTCATCGCCCATTATCAGCCCAGGCAACTCATTCTCGACTTGGAGGCACTGGATCGATTCGGAGGTGCGGGCCTTGCCGGCTTGGTGGAGACCATGCAGTTGCTGCCGCCGGGCGGTCGCCTTTATATCTTCCACCCGCCGATGATGGCCCGCGGCATCATTCAGATCGGTCGCCTGGAAAACCTCTTTACCATCGTTGATGACATGCCTTCGGACGAAGCACAACAATTGTTGCAGGGAGTGGAGTTAAGGTGGAATTGAATTCCGGGCACGCCCCGGCGAAAGGTGCCCATGCGACAAACCATTGAACTCATCGGAGAATTCGGTCTCCTCCTCCGCGATTCGGTTGCCGCCATCGGACCTTCCCTGTTTCGCGGCCGCGGAAGCCGCCTGAGCTGGCACAATCTCTGGTTGCAGATGAACCGCATCGGCATCGACAGCCTGCCGATCGTGATCCTTGTGATGGCCAGCATCGGTGCCATTCTTGCGATGCAGATGGCCCCGGAACTGGCAAAATTCGGCATGGTGCCGGTAACGGCCGAAGTGGTGGCCCTGGCAACCTTCCGGGAAATGGGGCCGCTGGTTTCAGCCGTTGTTCTCACCGGTTTCGGCGGGTCCGCCATTGCCGCAGAAATCGGCACCATGGTGGTGGGGGAGGAAATTGAGGCTCTCGAAGCACACGCCATCGATCCGATACGGTTTCTTGTCGTACCGCGGCTGCTGGCGTGCATCGTCATGATGGTCTGCCTCACCGTGGTAGGGGACCTGGCGGCCATCGCCGGCGGTATGCTGATAGGGGGGATGTTCCTCCATCTGAACCCCGTGCAGTTTTATGAACATGCCGTAAAACTTCTCACGGTCGGCGATTTTATCACCGGGCTGATTAAGGCGGCGGTATTCGGGCTGGAGATCAGTATTATTGCCTGTTTTCTCGGGCTCAAGGTACGCGGCGGGGCGCAGGGGGTGGGCATCAACACCAGCCGCACCGTGGTGATGACAATTGTGGCCCTGATCATCACCGATCTGTTTTTCACAACGGTCTTCTTTTATCTCGGAATTTGATGCTCTATGGTCTTACCGCAATCCACGCCACGCGAACCCATTATTGAAATTAAGAACCTCCGTAAGCGTTTCGGAGAACAGGTGCTCTACGACGGCCTGAATCTGCAGGTATTTCCCGGCGAGACGCTCGTGATCATGGGAGGCTCCGGTTCCGGAAAGTCCACCCTGCTGCGCATTCTCATGGGACATCTTCCATACGACCAAGGCAGTGTGCTGATCCAATCGCGTGAACTTCAGGAATTTTCCCGCCGCGAACTCAATGCCTGGCGACTCACAGTGGGCGTGCTTTTTCAGACCGGTGCTCTGTTCAATTCCATGTCGCTTCGGGAAAATCTCGCCCTGCCCGTGCGGGAGCATACCGATCTGCCCGAGGAATTGATTCAGATTATGATCAAGATATATCTGCAACTTGTGGGCCTGCGCGAAAGCGTCGACCGAATGCCCTCCGAACTCTCCGGGGGCATGAAAAAACGGGGTGGTTTGGCGCGGGCACTGATGATGCAACCCTGCATGCTCTTTTATGATGAACCGACCGCCGGACTTGATCCCGTCAGCAGCGCCCAAATTTCTCAACTGATCCTGGATCTGAAGAAAAAAATGGATGTGACCAGCATCGTCATTACCCATGACATGAAAGCCGCCTTTGAGGTAGCCGACCGGATGGCACTGCTTGCCGGGAAACGCTTCCATCTGATCGGTACGCCGGAGGAATTTCGAACTTCCAAAGACCCACTGGTGCGGCAGTTTGTCGACGGACTGCTGGAAGGGCCTCTGAGCCCTCAATCGGACCAGCAGGCATATGAAGCGGATTTATTACACAGGGACGCGGATTAACAGGTGATCTATGGCTAAAACACAGGGTGATGCGCTGCGTGCGGGCGTGTTTATGATACTGAGCCTGCTGGCGATTGTTTTTATTATTGTCGCCATCAAAGGCTTTTCACGTTTCTTCATGCCGACCCAGACCGTTACGGCACGATTCACACTCCGTGCCGACCTCGGCGGACTCAATCGCGGGGATAATGTCCGCATCGGCGGCTACACCGTCGGCTCCGTTCAATCCATTAGTATTAACTCCTCCCTGCCGAAACCCTGTATTGATGTTACCTTCACCATTCCCAGGCGATATGTCCTGCGTAAAGGGGTCTACCTAGCCGTGGGAGGAACCGTGACCGGAACAAGCTGGCTGAACTTCAGTTCGCTGGGCACCGGATCTCCGATACCGGCCGGAACCGTCATCCCCGGCCATGCCGGCGGGCCGGCAAATGAATTGGCGCGGGCCTCTTCCATCATGCCGGCCGTTGCAGCGATCCTCCACGAAGTGCGTACCACCACCATCCCGAAGGTCAATAACGCCCTGACCCAAATCGGCTCCGCCGCCCACTCCATTCATCTCGCAGCCGCAGCGGCGGATAAGACGCTTTCAACCGTGCAGCCCCGGGTAGCGGAAATTATTCATCACTACAATCAGTTCACCTCCAGTGTCGCCTACGCCATGAATCAGGCGGGCAAATTGATTCACTCCGGTCGCAAAACCGCTCTGCCCGATATCAACGTCATCGCCGCCGATATTAAAACGTCCCTGCCCGGCCTGCTGCGGCAGATTCACGGCAACCTGACCGAACTGCACACCGTACTGATTCACGCCTCCGGCGCCGCCCGGGAGGCGCATTCGCTCTTGAGCCGCAACGGGCACCGAATCAACGCCATGATCAAATCGCTTGCCACCGCATCGGCCAATCTCAAACTCTTCGCCATTGAAATTCATCAGAGCCCCTGGCGGTTGCTGTACCGGCCCGGAAAGAATGAGCAGGCCAATGTGCAGCTCTATGATGCGGTTCGTGAATTTAATGATGCCGCCCGCAATCTCTCCAATACCTCCTATGAACTGCGTAAGCTGCTGAAGACCGGCGCCCATACGGAAGCACAGAAGAAGATGCTCTCCGCCTATATGCAGATGCTTGACCGGAGTTTCAGTCATTTTCGCGCAGTGGAAAGCAAATTCTGGCAGCTCGTTCGGCATTGAGTCGGGGGGAGCCTATTGGCAGATTGGTGGCCTCGGAAGACCACCGTCTTGCCGGGTCACCGTTTATGTATTAACCGGCTCAGTGCTGCTTCGAGCTGATGTTCCGCGGCTTCCATCATGCGTATCCGGCCGCGAAGTATTTTGATCTTCTCCGCCCGCGTGGGAGGATTCTTCACCTCAATCAGTCGGTGCAACTCCAGCAAATGCACCATGCGACGCACCGGCTCGGGAAGTGTTTTCAAATCCGACGGCGCGATGGTATAGCGACGGCCGGCATAAATAATCGATAAGTGCTGATAGCCATATATATCCATACGACGGGTGAGTGTCATCGTGGGCATCGCCGCAGCCGGTGCAACAGCCAAATTGTGGTTTTCAACCATTTTTCGGGCGGCGATCATCATTCGGGGCGGATGGGTGGCGGCTTGGTTCATCGGTTCTGCGGCAAGCCGTACAACGCGCAGGTGTGCACTTTCCAAGTTCGGCCTTCGCTGCGAGCGTATCTGCATGGTGAGCGTCTTGCCGTCGCGGATCACGCGCAGGTGGCAAACCTGAATTTTTCCGTCCACGCGCCGGTTGGCCGCCGCCACCAGTTGCATGGGCGAGATCAGCCGACTGCCGTTAACTCGGATGATCAGATCGCCCGGTACCAAACCAGCCTTGGCGGCGGGGCTTCCATCCACCACCATCACCACCAGCATCCCTTGGCCGAGTTTCAATCCCAGCAGATGTTCAAATACCGGAGGTATTTCCTCGAGACCCACACCGATCCAGCGGGGTTGGTGATGGGACGCGGGCGTACGCGGCGCGGGTGATGGCGGGGCCGCCTGTGCCCGGACTCCATATCCGAAAAGTCCGGCCGCCAGCAATGCCCCCGTGAGGAGACACCGCCGCATCCATCGCCCCGGCTTTGGCATTAAGCCTCTATCGCGCGAGATGATGCGCCGAATTTTGCCTGCCGATTCAAACATACCCCGCCTGATTAATAAATGGGCTGACCCTTGGAATTCAATCTTTGTACCGGATACGCCACAACACGGTTACCTCCGCCGGGCACCAACAGCACCCGACTCGCGGTGCGTCGGATGTTGTTACCATAATTCCCGATCAATCCTCCGGGGGCGTTGGCACCGAGATATTGCGACGGCGAGCCGGGCAAAATCTGCAGCTGGCGACGCTGAGTATGATCTGCGACGGTATTAACCGGCACCAGCGCTTTCTGAAAATTCCGTCCGGGCGTCTGCATCACCGGTTTACCCTGGCGCGGCGCCAGCAATTCCACTAGGCCGACCACCAGTGCCGCCATCGCCGCGATGCGCAACGCCGGATACCAGCGGACAATTCCGGGCTCGGCTTTGCGCGGCTCTTGAGTTGTCCGCGGCTGCGTGGCCCCCATCAAATCGCGTACCACCCGCCGCTCCACCTGCCGCTGCAAAAACCGCAGCGCCACCCGGCGCCATCCCGCCGGTTCCCGGTCCATCCGCTGCAGGAACGCTCTCCGGCGATCATCATCAAGCTCATCATCTACCAAGGCATCGAGTTCCGCCTCGTCCGACGGCACGCCGCCCCGGCGAGCGCTCGAATCATGATCTGCATTCATCCAGGAAAACATCGTGCACACTCCTTACCGCTGTTCAAGCTGCGGCGCAATCTCCCAAAACTTTTTCATACCCGCATACCATCGGCGGCAACTCGCTTAACCGCGCCGGCCCATCATGCCGCAAACTGCTCCTGCAGCAGCGAACGCATCTTCTGCCGGGCCCGGAAGAGCCGCATCTCCACCACCGGCACGGTCACACCCAACCGCGATGCGATTTCCTTATAGCTGCAGTCATCCACATGCTTCATGATGAGTAACTCCGCATCGCGCGTCGGCATCATCTGCAATGCCCGCCGCAACATCGCCGCACGTTCACTGCTCAAAAGCACTTCGAGGGGGTCCGGTCCGCCCAGCGAATCATGGCGGCCGTGGCGTATCGCCTGAACTTCGGCGGCTTGGGCAATCCGTTTGCGCGCCCGGCCCAGCGACCGCCGATGCATCAGTGCCGCCCGCACCGTGAGGCGATACAACCACGGCTTGGCCTTTTCCCGCGATTGCAGCGTCGACCAGTTTCGCATAGCCGCCGCCGCAACTTCCTGCATCACATCGTCTGCTCCGTCGGTGGTACGCAGGCGCGCCACCGCCACCGCCTTAAGCCAGTGGCCGTAAAGCGCCAGCGCCTCCAGCGGAGTACTCGGTACCACCGCCGTCGCATCCTGCCCCGCAGAACCCATGACCATCCGACCTCCCTGAAAAAACTGCACATCGCATATGTTCGACGGCAGCGCCTTCTCCATATAGTTGCCGGCGCCGCCGACATCTTTCTTCAGCTTTCCCGCCCGCCAACCCTACTGCCGCGTCATCGGCACGGCAAATGCGCAACCTCCCCCCTGTACCATCATAATCATGATAGTCGGCTGGATTTCCACCCCGCGGCAACATTTTTCCCGCTGTTATCGGAAATTACTCTCCTTTATTGCGCATAGAAATACTCCCACCGCCATAAACCTGCGATGACACCAAGAGACCCCTATAATCCTTGCGTCCGGCAAAATGCCGGGGTTTTTATTGTGAGGATGTCGCGCTTTGCCCCATACATCACCCCACCTTTTCACGCCCGACGCCACCTTGATTCCCTATGGCCCATCGCACATGATCGCCGATCACTACGGCCACCCCACGCAGGAGTACAGTTGCCTGATGCAACATGCGGGCATTATGACGGCAACTCATCGAGGGGTTCTGCAGCTATCGGGCAAGGATCGCCTGAAATTTCTGCACAGTCTCCTTACACAGGATGTTGCTTCTTTGACGCCCGGCGATATTCGCTACAGTTTTATGCTCAACGTGAAGGGCCGAATTATTGCCGATATGGTGCTTGTCGCGCTGGAAGATACCCTTTATCTGGATATTGACGCCCGTCTCGCAGTCCCCCTGATGCAAACGCTGGAGCGATATCTGTTTTCAGATGATGTGACGATTTTTGACGCATCCGGCCGACTCCGGCGGTTATCCGTCATCGGTCCGGAGGCGGCTGCCGTGCTGGCCGCCGCCCTGCCCGGCATTCATTTGCCGGCCGCTGGGAAAGCCCTGCCGTGCCCGCAGATTCATGGTTGGACGTATCGACGCGATCTGCTCGGCGTGCCGCAGTGGGAATTGGCAATCGCCGATCCAATCGCTGCCGAAGTCCGGCAGCGGCTCGCGACGGCCGCCGGTGGGGCACAGGTGGGATGGTCCGCCTTTAACATTACCCGCGTGGCAGCCGGAACCCCTTGGTACGGCATCGACATCACCGATCAGCATCTCCCCATGGAGACCGGTCCGGCCTACCTCCGGGCTGTGCATCTGAGCAAGGGGTGTTATGTGGGGCAGGAAGTGGTGGCGCGGATGCACTCGCATAAAACCGTCGCACGTGCCCTGATGGGGATGGAAATCACCGGCACCGAAACCCCCGCCGCCGAGGCACCGATTTACGACGGCCAGCAGGTGGTCGGCCATATTACCAGTGCCGCCCCCTCGCCGATCCGGCCCGGTACCATCGCGGCCATGGGGTATGTCAAAAAAGCATACGCTTCCGATGGCCGCCGGTTGTCGGTCCAGATCGGCACACAGCGGACCCCGCTGGTGCTCCGCGAGCTATCATCACAGGAGTTAATGAAATAACCATGATACCGGAAAACCCCGATACACCATTTCGCATACTCGATGTCTGCCCCTGCAGTTTCGATCATGCCGACATGCGCGGGCTTATCAGCGGGATATGCACAGCCGCCGTGCAGCAGGTACGCACCGGAGCCGAGGCGCTGGAAAAGCTCAAAACGCAATCCTACCACCTCGTCCTCATCAACCGCACGCTCGATGGGCCGATGGATGGGCTGAGTCTTCTCGCGGCGATCCGGGCACAAACGTCCCCACCCCCCGCAATGCTCATCAGCAACTACGCCGACGCCCAGGCAAAAGCCCGCCCGCTCGGTGCACTGCCCGGCTTCGGCCGAGCACAGATGCACGCAGCTCTGCCGATTGAACGCCTGCGCCAAGCGCTTGGTTTGGACAAAGCTGATGCATCCATCCCCTGATCAAATGCGACCAGAATCATTCTGTAAAGCGGCTGATATGGAAATTTCCGATACAATAACTTCAGGAGTCATGAACATGGATTCAACGGCCGGTGTGCCACATTCAAAATCTCAACTGCTGCGGCTCGGGCACAGCCCTGATCCGGATGATGCTTTCATGTTTTACGGCCTGGCCACCGGTAAGCTGCCCAGCGGCCGCTATCATTTCGAGCATATCCTGCAGGATATCCAGACGCTCAACGAACGGGCCACCCGCGGTGAACTGGAAATCACCGCCGTAAGTCTGCACGCCTACCCCTATATTCATGACCGCTACGCCCTGATGGCCTGCGGCTGTTCCATGGGAGAAGATTACGGCCCGATGGTGGTGGCCAAACGCCGGATGGATGTTGAAGAATTAAAAAAAGTTCGCATCGCGATTCCTGGCAAGCTGACCACGGCATTTCTCACCCTGCAACTGCTCCTCGGCAAGGACCTCGACACCGTCGTGGTGCCGTTTGATCAGATTCTGGATTATGTCCAAAGACGCAATGCCGATGCAGGCCTGATCATTCATGAGGGGCAGTTGACATATCAGAATAACGGTCTGGTCTGCTGCGTAGACCTGGGGGCCTGGTGGCTCAAGAAAACAGGCCTGCCGCTTCCGCTGGGCGTGAACGTCATCCGGCGTGATCTGGGCGACGAGGTGATGCGCGAAGTCACCGCCATCCTCAAAGCCAGCATCGCCTATTCATTGGAACATCGCGATGCCGCCATTCGGCACGCCCTGCAGTACGCACGGGACATGAATACCCAGTTGGCGGATCGATTTGTAGGAATGTACGTCAATCACTGGACACTCGATTTCGGCCCGCGCGGCCGCGAGGCGGTCAGGGCCATTCTCGATGCCGGAAGCCATGCCGGGCTGGTTCCGGCGTGTGAGACGGTAGAATTTGTCGGTTAATCGCCGCCGGGCGATATAGTATCCGGTGTGGAGCAGGAAGCTTTTTATGCCGCGAGATTATTATCAGGTGTTAGGTGTCAGTCGGTCTGCGTCGCAGGACGAGATTAAGGCCGCTTATCGCAAACTGGTGCGGAAATACCATCCGGATGTCAACAAAACGGATGCATCCGCCGCCGCCAAATTCAAGGAAGTGCAGGAGGCGTATGACATTCTCTCCGATGCAAAGAAGCGTGAAAATTTCGACCGCTTCGGCCGCGTGGATATCCCCGAAACACCCCCCGGCGCCCGCACCTACCGCAATGCGACCGGCGCCACCGGCGGATTTCGCAGCAATCCCAGCTGGCAGACTCACACGACTGACGACTACGGATCGGGTATTGACGTGGATTTAAACGACATATTTGAAAAATTTGCCGGTTTTACCCGTGGATCGCGCGGGGCCTCATCCCGCAGGCAATCCACCGATGTCCCCCCACCCCCCAGCTACGACATCAATCATGAAGTTACCCTCAGTTTTCAGCAGGCCGCCCGCGGCACCAAGCTTTCACTCCAGCTCGTCGGCGTCGGAGGACGAAAACCGGAAACGCTGGAAGTCACCATCCCGCCGGGCGTGCATGAAGGGTCCAAAATCCGGCTCAAGGGGCGCGGCCAGGTTTCTCCCTACGGAGGACGCGGCGATCTGATCATCATCACGCATGTCGACTCCCACCCCTATTTCACCCGCGACGGCGATGATGTGCTGCTCGATCTGCCGATTTCGCTCCACGAAGCCATTCACGGCGCATCGATTCAAGTGCCGACTCTGGACGGCCCGGTTACAGTGAAAGTGCCGCCCGGAGTCAACACCAATAAAAAATTACGCATCAAAGGGCGTGGGTTTCACCATAACGGCAAACCAGCCGGCGATCAGCTCTGCCGCATCCTGCTGATGTTTCCGGATGAACTCTCTGACGCCGCTCGCAACGCCCTGGAGTCTTGGTCCGCGGAACATCCCTATAACGCAAGGAAAGGTGCACCGTGGGTGGATTAGCGGAGATTTCGATCGCAGGTGCCGCGCACCTGATTGCAGCGGTTACCACCGCGCCGGCTCCGCACACCCGGCCCCCCGGATTGTTCTATGCCATCATCTTCTTCATCGTCGGCACCACGCTGGTCACGGCGCTGGCCCTTTTTCTCATTCGCCGCTGGATTTTCGGCTACCCCACCCATCGCAAATCCAAACCGCTGGTGGACGCCTGGGCTCTGGCAGGCAAGCGTCTGAAAGTGGATGACGACCCGGACGATCAGCAGTACCCGCCCAAGGAATAAAACCCCGTCTGATCACCACGGACGCCTCGCCCATAAAGCCGCGACCGTCGGCCGCACCGCGAATTTGCGGCCAGAACCATGCCTCGCGCGGAGGCCCCGAGGCGCACAGTAGGGCGCGATGAAGCGGATTGCGATTCCCGACAGCCGACGGGATGCCCATGCAGCCATGGAATATTTACCGGCATACCCGTAGCCGCAATCGCAAATCATAAACAACAGCCGGACGCGAATGTGGGAAATGTTAGCCGGTGGATTTATCCGCCGGTGGTCGCTTCGCACTGGCAATAATATCAACCACCGAGGTCGCCGGGGAACGCAGAGAATGAGCGGCAACCAAATGTCACACCAAGCCGGAAAGAACACCAGGAAGGTACAACGGGGCGTACGGCTTTAATGACGATATCTTGGTGCACTTTCAGTCTCAGCCTGCGAAGCAGGCAACCCACGTCATGCCCCACATGACACCTGCAAGCTCTACTTCCAACTATCAACTTTCACCCTGTGCTGCTTCAGACGGAAAAGGAGAAACGGCTTTTCTGCGTAAGGTATGATGTGGTGCCGAACAAGGAGACC
>JBMFVY010000057.1:0-21127 GCA_049965755.1 Phycisphaerae bacterium
CCATTCCATGGCCGTCGCATGGGACTTATATCGGCTAAACTCCGAAGACCCCTGAAACAAATGTCAACACGGCCTAATTTCCAGGAACATGGCGTGCCGGGCTTGCTGGAGGGCCACCGCAGCGGACGGCCAGCCGAGTTGAACGAGGCGCAAAGGCAAAAGCTGGCGGACATTCTCGAAAGCGGTCCGGTGGCATACGCGTTTGACTGTGGGGTTTGGACTTCGCCACGGATTGCGCGCGTCATTGAGGAGGAGTTTGGTGTTTGCTACCACCCCGGATATGTCCGCAATCTGTTGCATCGAATGAATTTTTCAGTGCAACGTCCCCGCCGAATACTGATTCGGGCGGACCCGGTGCGACAGAATCGTTGGCAGCGATATGATTATCCCCGTCTAAAAAAAAGCCCGGAGCGAAGGTCGGGCACTGATTTTTACCGATGAGGCCAGCTTTCGCCAGGATTCCACCATTCATGCGACTTGGAGTCGTCTTGGACATCCCCCCGAGGTGCCGGTCACCGGTGAGCGGAAAAGCGTGAAGATTCTGGGTGCCGTTGAATTGCAACGCAGTCGCTTCCTTTACCAGCGCGACCAAGTGTTTAACGCCCAGACCTATCTGGATTTCCTGCAACAGCAGATCGCTCCGCGGTATCGACGACAAGGGGCTATTTTAATTCAGGATAATGCCTCGTACCATAAAGATAAGGACGTCTGGGCATGGTTCCGCCAGAACCGCAGTTGGCTGGAAGTCAAACCTCTGCCGCCCTATTCCCCGCAATTCAATCCCACCGAACGGCTGTGGCAACATACACGTAAAAATGGAACTCACAACCGATCCTTTCTGACTATAGACGAATTGGACAAAATCCTCACACGCGTTTTCACTGATATGCAATCCAAGCCGGAAACCATCAGTGCCTATCTTCAGCCTTTTTTGTGAACACATGTCCCTTTATTTATGCGCGGGTGTATAGCGCAGGCCAATCAGATGCGAAGGTGGGGCAAGGTAACGCGCTGCAGCGCCAACATCCGCGAGGTCGTTCAGGCCCTGTTCGCTTATGCCTCGATTAATGGAGGTCGCTTCCCAACGGTGGCACCCCCTTACCACGGGCGATACGAAAATTCACCGGGCCATCCATTGCGCGGTGAAACCTATGCCATGAAAGTTGTCTATGCGTTTTATCTCCATTTGCCCGCACCGTCGGCGCGGCGGAAAAAGAAGGGCACTCCGCTGATATTTCCCGGAATTCGGTCAAGCCTGGCTCTTCATCAGGGGTCACCACTGGCGTGCATGTGGATTTTGGTCTTGCAGGATTATGCGACTCCGAGGAGTTTTATCTGCCCGGCGGACCCGTTTGGAACGCGACCGAGTACCCAGTTCGTAAAGCCGACCAGATTTCGTTGTGCTTCAAATTTCGGCCTTCTGTTTGAAGGCCACCATAAAGCTCCCAAGCTCGGCCACCCCGGCCAAGGGGAAAGCTACTCCATTGCCTTCCCATGGCAGGGAAACAAGACAGCCGTCTGGTGGACGGACAACATCACCTCCGGGGTGCCGGTGATGAGTGATATGGCCCCGGCGAAGGACATCCATGAACATGGCAAGAATCGCAAGGCATACCGCAATCCGGCGGCGCCGCTCTTTCCAGGCAAACGCTATTGGGAATTCAACTCAGGCAATCACGGTGGCCAGGGACAGAATGTGGGCTACGGCGACGATCACGTCACGTGGAACACCAATCCCTACGCAGGCCAGCATGGCGATAATATTTTTACCTGGGGTTCACCGCATCGGAAGCGGTTGCTCGGCGGCGGACGGGTATTGGGCACAGGCCGCAGGGTAAAATGCCCAACCAACCTCCCCAATACCCAGCCCTACGATACCGTCATGGTCCTTGGGCGAAATGTCGCAACCGGGGCGTGGTAGTCGGCGACCAAGCGTGGCAGCCACAAGTGTGTCACCGTAAGAGCGTCTATCAGCGGCGCTTATACACGCGGACGTAATCCACCTCAAAATATCCGGGGAAATGGGTATGCGCCGGATTGCCAGCGGCTCTGCCCACCGCAAGATTCAGAATCATGAACATGGGATGGTGGAACGGGTTGTAATTGCCATCGTGGATATCCAGCGTTTGGCTGAGATTTACATGGTTGTAAAGATGGCCGTCAAGATAGAGACGAATAAACGTCGGCTCCCAATGCATCACCCATAAATGAAATTGCTTTGCCCAATGTGGATCGTGAAGTGTTGAAAGATAGGTAAATTTAGCTTTCCATTTCGCCCGCCATTTCGCAGGGCCGTGCCAGCCTACATTGGCGTTGATGTGCCCCTGAAAATATTCCATGATGTCAACTTCGCCGCACGCCGGCCATGGCTTGGATGTTCCCAGCATCCACCATGCGGGCCAGAGACCCTGCCGGATGTCGATACGCCCACGCATCGCGAATATGCCATATTTCCACGAGTGTTTCCCGCGGGTGGTCATGGAGGCTGAGGTGTAATGGGCGCACTTACGGTTCCGTTGCCAATTCTCGCTGCCGGCTTGGTAATTTGGATTTTGCACCTTCTGCCGACGGGCTTCAATGATCAGACGGCCGTCCCGGCAGAATGCGTTTTGTGGTTGATACCATTGCAGTTCATGGTTGCGGACAAAGCCATGCTCATAGTTCCAATTTTCCGGATTGGGGCGGCCGTCATGCGAGAAGTCATCGTGCCAGACGAGGTGGTAACCATGGGGAGGGTGGACGATCTCGGAGTCGGCATGCAGCAGGGGTGCATCAGGGGTGGCGAGGGCCAATTCTGCGGCAGCAAGGCGGTAGTTAAACGCTCGGCGGCTGATCATGATGTATGACTTCCCGGGACCATCGATGCTGGAAAAACGATATCACCGACATATCCGGGGGGCAAATGACTTCCGTGGTCCTGCAGGTACCCTGCAAGTTCGCGGCTGCGTCGTAGAATTGTTAAACTATCGCATGCAAGTAGAATTCGGACTCCAGTGTACGGTTCCGGATATTGTCAAACGGGGGCAGCGATGTCGGAAGAAAACAATAAGTCAACTCCCAGCGGCGAAAGCTCTGATGAAGGGTCGAGCGAACCCAAGGCGCCGAAACGGAAGACGACGCGCAAGGTTGCGGCACGAACGGCCTCCGGCTTTGCGCCGCCGACGACCGACGGCGGGGGGCCCGGATCGCCGATGGGGGTGCGTGGGGCTCATTC
This sequence comes from Phycisphaerae bacterium, assembly GCA_049965755.1. Classification (GTDB taxonomy): domain Bacteria; phylum Planctomycetota; class Phycisphaerae; order WQYP01; family WQYP01; genus JAJZGD01. The sequence continues at coordinate 3,215 of JBMFVY010000057.1, forward strand.
GCGGAGTCTGGGCAGAGCTGCGCCGGAGCCGCGATCATTTGATCCGTTGCCCGCGCATCTTCAGGACGCGCTCAAACAGATGGCCGCGACTCCACCACCGGTCGATGTCGGCGGTGATGAGGCGCAGAGTCCGCTGCTCTTTGAGCTCGCGTGGGAAGTCTGCTGGCAACTCGGCGGCATCTACACGGTGATCCGCTCCAAGGCGGCGACCATGGTCAATGCGTGGCAGAAGCGGTACTGCCTGATCGGCCCCTACAATGCCGACACGGCCGCTATCGAATTTGAACCCGCTGCAGCGCCACCGATTATCGCACATGCCATTGATCGGCTGGCGCAGGCGGGTGTCAAGGCGTATTACGGATACTGGCTGATTGACGGTCGGCCGCAGGTGATCCTGCTGGATTTTCGCGCAGCGTTCCATCGGCTGGGGGAATTCAAGCACATGTTGTGGGCGGATCATCGGATTGAATCGCCGCCCGCCGACGGCGATGTGGATAACGTCATTGCCTTCGGATTTCTGGTGGGGATGTTTTTTCAGGCGCTTTCGAGTGTCTGCGGGAACAATCGCCCGATCGTGGCTCATTTCCATGAATGGATGAGCGGCCTGGGGCTGATGCGGATTAAATATCTGCGGTTACCGGTTGCGACGGTCTTCACCACACACGCCACGCTGCTGGGGCGATATCTGTGTACCGATAATCCAGATTTCTATGCCAAAATCGGCGATATCAATCCTGATCATGCCGCCGGGCATTACAACATCTACGCCCGCTACTGCATTGAGCGGGGGGCGGCGTCTCTGGCGGATGTCTTCACCACGGTATCGGATGTCACGGCGATGGAGGCGGAGAAGCTTCTGTGCCGGCGGCCGGATGTGATTACGCCGAACGGCCTGAACATCAACAAATTTTCATTTGTGCATGAATTTCAGAATCTGCATAAGCAGTATAAGGAGGCGATACATAAATTTGTTGCCGGGCATTTTTTTCCATCCTACACCTTTGACCTCGACCGCACGATCTACCTTTTCACGGCCGGACGCTATGAATACACCAACAAGGGGATCAATCTGTTCATTGAATCGCTGGCGCGGCTCAATCACTGGCTGCGGAGCGCCGGGGTGAAAATCACCGTCGTGGCGTTTATCGTCACACGGGCCAATTTCCGCAGCATGAATGTGGATGTATTGAAAAATCAGGCGCTGTTCGATGATCTCGGCGAGGCGTGCAAGCGTGTATCCGAACATATGGGCCAGCGGCTCTTTCACCATGTCAGCATGGGAAAGATTCCCAATTCCGCCGATCTGATTGATGAAGAGGATATGGTGCGGCTCAAACGCAGCATGCACGCGTGGCGCAACTGGCGTCAGCCGTCGATTGTCACGCATGATCTGTGGGATGACGCCAACGATCCGATTCTGCAGCAACTGCGTTATTGCAGGCTTTTCAACGGACGCGAAGACCCCGTGAAGGTGGTGTTTCACCCTGATTTTCTCTCCGCTACATCTCCGCTGATCCGGCTGGATTACGACCAGTTTGTTCGGGGTTGCCACATGGGCGTCTTTCCGAGCTATTACGAGCCGTGGGGCTATACCCCCATGGAATGTGTCGCCAGCGGGGTGACGGCGGTGACCAGTGATCTGGCGGGTTTCGGCAGTTATGTGCTGCAGAATATCGCCGATCCGGCGGGACAGGGGCTTTTTGTCGTGAATCGGCGCAGCAGCAGTTTTGATGCCGCCGCAAATCAGTTGACGGAGATATTGTTTAATTACGCCATCAAGGATCGTCGCGGCCGCATTGAGTTGCGTAACCGTGTCGAGCGGTTGAGTGAATATTTTGACTGGGCCAATCTGATCTCGCATTATTCACACGCCTACCGGATGGCGCTGCGGGATAAGGTGCCCGCGGTATGACACATCCGGCCCCGGCCGGGTGTGGATCAGGAAGCCGCTGATGGCACTCCGCGGAATCGGCTTACCTATCGCGTGAGCGTTTGTCCTCATCTCTCTGACGTTGCTCAGAGCGGCTGGGGCTTGCGGTGCGGTTGGTAAAAGCGGCGGAGCGAGTCGGAGCGGAAAGCCGGAGAGACGGAAAGATTAAATACGCCGGGGCCAAAAAAAGCTCGGGGGCCTGGATTCGAACCAGGACAAGCAGAACCAAAATCTGCTGTGCTACCGTTACACCACCCCCGAAGAGGGATATGCAAGAGGTAAAATTATAGCCGCTTGAAAGGCATTGTGCATGCAGCGGGGATGCCCCATAAGCGGCACGCGGAGGGCAATATCCGCGCACGCTTTAGGCGGCCGTTCGTCGGCGGCCATGATCATCTCGTGCGGCGCGGTCCGAACGGTTCTGCCAGGGCCGGCTATCGAGAAGTGGCGGTCAGGTCTGACGAAGCGTTGGCTTTCGGAGGGTTGAGTCCAACCACTCGACCAGGAGGACAAGCCAAGCCGCCACCAGCAGGCCAACGGTCCACTCGAGCTGGTGCAGTCTGCGATTTCGCGCCTGCAGGGCCGCATCGAATGTTTCCGTGCAGGAAATCCATGCCTCGAAACTGGCGTCGGCAGCCAAGCTGGCGGAGACCACGTTTGCGGAGCGAGTGTTTTGTATTTGATTCTCGGCCTTGACAGAGCGGGTAAGTGAAGCCCGCACCGCGGCGGCGTCGCGCTCGAGCGCTTTCTGTGCCGGATAGAGGCGGAGGGCGATCGCGATAAGAACCGCAATCCCTACCGCGGTGGCGGCCAGAAAAAGCTGCCATCGGTCGGCTCGGTGGGCAATCCACCGCGCGGAGGGGGCTCCGGCGGGCACAGGCTCCACCATCTGACGTCGGCGGCTCGCCACCATTCGAACTACTTTGGCGACCGCTGCGACCTGAATGGCGATCCATACCCCCAAGCCGACACATGCAGCTACCAATAGATGGCCATGCAGTGATAATAAGTTGTTGAAAAATAGTCTCGTTTGGCCGTCCATAAGCATTGATATACGTGCTTTTGTGTATGTGAGTGCCCAAGCAACAAGGAGATAGGTCAGCAGCATGGAGAAAAACGCGACCACCAAAGCCGCCGCAAGCGACGGGTGGCGTTCGAAATATCGCGCGACGTTCCGGCGCAGTGGAGGAGCGACCGTTATCGGCAGGACAATCACGACCCCGCATGCGAACGCCCAAAAAACAGGCCAGAGGAAAGCAGCCACCTGGTTGCCCGCGCTGATTGTCCACGTGGCGTCTGTCAGATATCGGGAGATGCACGGCAAGATATCCACCATTTTGCTCGCCGCCGAAAATAATGGGGTCATAGTCAACGACGCCCCGCCAACATCAATCACATTACCCCGGACCCACCTTGCAGCCCGGGCTCACCACGACCGCATTATAACCAAGGTGCCGATTTGGCAGTGTTCCGAGGGCGGGCACTATGGAAATTGTATGCTTCCCGGCCGGTAAAGCTCATCCGGCGACATTGGAGGGCGGAATCCAACAGATTTGCGAGCCGTAAACTGATGCGGATGCCGCCGGGAGCGAATCCGCGTATATTTGTATTGATGCTCAGCGCCGCGGATGACAGGTCGGTCGTAATCCATGCCCTGCTCGGGGAAGGGGGATGCGCATCGGCCGCCGATGTTATTTCCGCCGGCGCACCGGCCCGGCTTGATATCTCCGGCTCTCTGGCGGCTCATACCGGCGGGGTGGTGGCGCAGTGTACGATGTCGCTGCGGGCGACGGCCGGCGTAGCACCGCGTAACGACGGCCGATTTCGCATGTTCAACTGCGCCTCGCCGCATGAATTGCCGGCGCACACCGAATATTCCATGCAGGACCTGATACAGATTCTGGAGAACCGAGATTCTCTGAGCTCCGGGGCATGGATGGAAGATTCACATCCCATCGGGTTCGACTTGGCGATTTCGCTGTTGCGACGGATCGTTACACCCGCCGATCTGGGCGATTCCCGCTGGTCACGTGGTATTTCCATCAGCATCTGCAACGGGATCGGTCTGAGCGGATCGATCGCCGCTGCCACAGCCATTGCCGCCGCACTGGCCCAATGCCTGTCGGAATATCATCGTCTCCCGGCGAGTCCACTGGATAAGGCTTCCATGGCGGCCGGTGCCCTGCGTGAGATCGGGCTCTTTCAGGCCCACACGGTGGATGCCCTGACGGCATTATGTGCGCCGGGTGGACCGGTATTGAATCTGCTCCGCTATCGCTGCCAACCGCATCAGTTGCTCGGACAGATACCGCTGGCACCTGATTTGCAGTTGCTGGCGGTTGAAATGGCACCCGGCCGCACCGATGCTCCGGACATTGCCCGGCGCGTGCTCCTTGCCGGTGCGATGGGATTGCGTGCCATTGAAACAGTCTATCGCGATCTGGGGCAGCAGCCCAATACCGGCGGTTATCTGGGAAATATCTCTCCGGGCCTCTACAAACGCTATTTCCGTGCGCTGCTGGCGCGGCGTATCCGCGGCCGCGATTTTGTCCGCACCTATGGCGAACTGCCGGGGTATGCGATCGATCCGGACCATCTCTATCACATGCGTGCGGCGGTGGATCATCTGATCGGTGAAGGGGAATATGCTGAAAACTTTCTGCAGGTGATGGAGGAACTGGCACCGAATTCCGCTGAACCTCTCATCGGCCCGGCGCGTATATTAAGTGCTCAGCGAGCCGGAAGACTGCTGTTGGCGTCGCAACACAGTTACCGACTTCGCCTGGGCCTCTCATCACCGGGCGCCGATTGGATCATCGCCCGGTTGACCGATGCCGCCGCCGGACGCAGCGCCTATGGGGCGCGGGTGACGGAGGTTGGCGATGGACGGTTGGTCATCGTCCTGCTGCCGAATTCAACTATGGCGACCGACCACCTGTTGGGAGTGATCTCAGACTATGGCCGCGAATTCGGAACCCACCCCCGCGTTTATCGAATCGACGCTCCCGGAAGTGCCGGAACTCTGCTCAACTGATTCTTCCTCTGCTGTGGCGCGACCTGCCGCAGATATTGAAAGCCGATACACGGATCACAGCGTCTCCGAATTTATTCAAACGCCGGCCGTGATGGCCCATCTCAACTGTGCACGGCTGGAGAGCGGCACGGTCCATTACTGCACAGCGGCGCGGATCGGTTTTGCATTGGGAAGCCCGATTGCGGAGCCTGATTCCCTGCGGTCGGCCGCGGCTGAATTTGACGCCCATCTGGCCGGGCGCGGGATGCGCAGCGTCTATTTCGGTGTGGAAGAGATGCAGGCTCACCGCCTGGCCCCGGGCCGCAGGCAGGTGCTGATCGGGTCGCAGCCGATTCTCACCGCCGCCGCCTGGCGGGGTATTAAATCCCGGTCATCGGGCCTCCGGGCGCAGATCAAGCGCGGCATGCGGGGTATGCGGATCATTCCCATTTCGTCTGGCAAACACCCATATGCCGCGTCCATGGCTAACTGTCTGGATGCGTGGCTGGCAACGCGGCCCGCCCCACCGATGGGGTTCGCAGCCGATGCGCGTCTTTCCATCCACGTTAGGAAGTTCCATCGGATTTATGCCGCGGTGGATGACACGGGCGATGTGCAGGCGTATCTGTGCCTTTCTGCGGTGCGTGGGAGCGGGAAATATCTGGCCGAGCATATCATTCGCCGTCCTCATGCGCCCAACGGAGTCATCGAGGCGCTGATCGACCATCTGTTTTCGCATCACGTGATCGGGGCCGAGGCGCAGCTTTCACTGGGGCTCGTGGCGCTCAGCGAGCGGTATCTGCAAACTCCGCATCTGAATCCGCGATCATTCCGATTCATGCGCTGGCTGGCACGAAGTATGGGGAATCGTGCGTATCGATTTCGGTCTCTGGAACAGTTTCGCCGCCGTCTCTGCCCCCTGCCGTGGTCGCCGGTGTTTCTGCTGGCGGATGACGACCTTGCCATGCCATCGCTGGCCGTGGGGTTGGTATGGTTATTTTTCCGGCCCGTGCGGAGGCCCCGATCCGCCGCGTGATGCGGGCGGTGTCGGAGAGCGTGTCTTTTTGAATATCATTAAATAATTAAATCCGCGGAGAAAGAAATTTCCCCGGATCGCTTCGGTCTGCCAATGGTTGCGGTTTAGTTTTCGATTATGACGGACAACCGCCACAATATCCACCGGATCGAATCGCCGCCGCAGAATCGAGAAAAGCTCAAACCCGATCGGCATGAACGGCCGCCCCTTTTTGAACGAATCACTCACGTAAAGAGCCAGATAACGGCGGGGTTTGAGCACGCGATCCAGTTCGGAAAATACATCCCGCATCGCGGCGTAATAAGGATTTTCCACCGAAGGATCATCGGCGGGGGCGGCATCCAGCTTGCCGATGCACCGACGATCATCGGAGTAGATAACATGGGTGCTGTATGGTGGATCAATAAATACAAAATCAACGGTGGCGCTCTTGAGCGGAAGATGCCTCGCATCAGCTTGCCGGATATCCGGCCGCGTGGGTGCAAGATCAAAACCCAGCGGTACGCGCTCGAGTTCGGCGGCAACATCAATCGTCGTGCCGCTGCCGCACATCGGATCCAGAACGGTATCGCCCGCGCGGGTGTAGCGCTGGAGAAGATTCCAGATAACCCAGGCGGGGGTGGCACCGAGAAATCCGGTATCGCCGTGCGGTGTAGTGCCGTAGTCCTGTGACGGATATTCCCACAGGGTGGTCGGTTCAATTCGCAGGGGTGGTTTAGGGATTCGGGGTTTCATACACCATGTACCATGCTTGGGCTGCCGCCACCGTTCGCGGGAACGCTATATCGGCAGGGGTTCGCGCCGGCCCCTGCCGCTGCGCCCGGCACGAAGAGTATTCACGCGGCAGAACATCCCGCCAAGCGATCAGCGGAAATTGGTAAACTGCACGGGCACCGCCGGCGGCTTTGCCTTGAGCGCCGCGATAATCGCCTGCAGATCGTCAATTTTAGGCCCTGCCACCCGCAGCGTTTCCCCCTGAATCGAGACATTGACTTTCAGCCCCATGTCTTTGATCTGCTGCTGGATACTTTTGGCGGTATCCCGGTCGATTCCACCCTTAAGCTTGACGACCTGCCGAAGCGTTTTGTGCGTGGCGGCTTCAATCTTCTGCCGATCCAGCACGCGCGGATCCACCCCCCGCTTGACCATTTTGGAGATGAGCACTTCGAGAACGGCATCAAGCTGCGGCTCATGATCCGCCGTAAGGGTTAATAATTTTTCCTTGCGATCAAAATCACCGATCCCCGCCGCCGTACCGCGAAAATCATACCGATTGGCAATTTCGCGGCGTGCCTGAACCATCGCCTCATCCATGGCCTGAAGATCGATCTCATTGACGATATCAAAGGTATGATTTGACGCCATTGGTCTCCTGCCTGTTCCAAATCACCATACATCCGTCCGACCGCTACCAACGCGGCCGCGAACGGGGAAGATCACGGGTTTTGCGTGTCCGCAGCCACCGCTCCACCGGGCCGGTGAGAACTGCCAATACGAAGAACCAGACGATGGCCAGCAGCACATAGCGTGCCCATGCCGCCTCGGGGGGAACCATCGGGGCGTGAAGCACCGGTGCGAGGTGTTCAACAAGCGGCCGGGATGCAGTTGGCTGCGGCATAAAACATGATCCTCACGCAATAACCTTATTGAGCGGATAGCTGATCAATCCCGTCGCCCCCGCCCGCTTGAGTTGCGGCACCAGTTCACGCTCCAGCCGCTCCTCCACAATCACCTCAACCGCCACCCAGCTTCCGTCGGCCAGCGGCGAAACCGTGGGGGATTTTTCCGACGGCAGCAGGCGGAGGATGGCATCAAGTTTCTCCCGCGGGCTGTTGAGCTTGAGACCCACTTTTTCACGGGCATTGATGGCCCCCTGAAGCAGCAGGGCGAGATTTTCAATTTTTTCACGCTTGCCTGCATCCTGCCACGCACGATGATTGGCAATCAGGCGTGTGGTGCTGGTGAGGAGCGTATCAATGATGCGCAGATTATTGGCGCGGATGGACGATCCCGTTTCCGTAATATCCACAATCGCGTCCAGCAGCCGCGCTTTAACTTCCGTCGCACCCCAACTGAATTCCACCTTCACGGGGATTTTGCGGTCTTCAAAATATTGGCGGGTGACACGCACCAGTTCGGTGGCGATTACGCCATCGGCCAGGTCTTCCGGCTTCTGAACCGCCGATTCCTGCGGCACGGCAAGCACCCAGCGGGCGGGGCGGCTGGTGGCTTTGCTGTAAACCAGTTCCGCCACCTCATGCACATCAGAATTGTTTTCACGAATCCAGTCTGATCCGGTCAGGCCCACATCCACGACATTCTCTTCGACATAGCGCGACATTTCCTGAGCACGGAACAGAACCACTTCAATGGTCGGGTCGTCGATGGTGGGGAAATAGCTTCGATCATTGATGGATATCCGCCAGCCGGCTCGTGCGAAAAGATCTACCGTCGCGCTTTCCAGTGATCCCTTCGGTATGCCGAGCCGGAGAATGTTCGGCTGAGATTTAAGCATAATGGCTGTCTCCAATGCGTCTGAATTTCATCGCCGCCTGCCGACCGGAGATCGACCGGTTCGGAATCATTATTTTTTGGCCGCCGCTTTTTTCAAGGTTATCGGCTTGGATTTCGGAGTCCGGCCTTTAGCGGGCGGTTTGGCGGCGGGTGGCGCTTCCACCGGTGGAGCGACAGGGGTGGGCGGCGCCAGAACCGGTGAGGGCGCCTTGGCCACAGGCGGCCAGGTCTTGGGCGCCCAATCTTCCAGCTCTTTTCGCGAGCCGAGGTAAAAGTTGTGCATTTTTTTGGCGATAATTTCGCGCTCCAACGTCTGCTGCGCCTCCAGAGTGGTGCAGCGTTCATCCAGCAACCCCTTGCTGATCAGCCACAGCAGCAGTTTGGTATCCACCGGGCAGGCCGTTACCTCAAAACATTCCAGCGCCACCACCGCCTCGACGTAAGGCGTAATACCCGTGAGCGTTTTGAGATAATTGCGTATCTCGGCCTTTTTCATATTCTGCAGACTGGCCAGGGACATCTGGTTTTCGCGTTCATAAATCGATTGCAGGGCGCGATGCAGCAGGGAGCTCCGGTGCTCCGAGAACGGATAGCGGGAGCCCAATATCGCCGCCACCTCAATCGCCGGTGTCACCCGCAACTCGTTGAGATCGACCATGGCTGCAGCCAGGCGCGCCTCGGCCGCCTGGGCCCGGGCGCTGTCGGCATCAAATTCCAGAAACGCCCGGACCATCCGTGGAATGGCGGTTTTAAGCCGCGCCTGCCCGAGCGGCAATTTCACAAGCTCTTCAACATTGCAGAAGGTGGTGCAGAGATGGGCCAGCGGCATAGCGACTTCGCCGGGCTTAACCGAGCCGGCGCTCACGAAGCGATCAATCATCTTCTTGCGTGCGACCTGGAGATTGGGTTTCTTCTTCATTCGATTTCCTCTATGGGTGTCCGGGGCAGTTCCGGGCCGGACAAACCGGGCTCAGCGGTGCGGATAACGGGTGCCGGCGGCACAGCGCCGGCATCCGCCGGAGCCATGGACGACTCGGAAACCGTTTTTAATATTTCCAGCACTTCTGACTGCTTCTTAAGCGATTCGTCAAGAACAAAATGGAGCCGCGGCACACTGCGCGTCGCTAGGTTTTTGGCCAGTGTCCGCTGAATCGTCGGCCGGGCGGACTGAAGTCCCTGCATCACGGTACCGGCGGGAATATCCGAAAGAATGCTCACATGCACTTTGCAGTCGTGCAGATCGGCCGTGAGCTCGATATGCGTAATGCTCACCAGCCCCATGACCCGCGGATCGGCGACATCGCGCAGCAGGGCGGTGGATAGAATGCGCCGTATCTGAGATTCGAGTTTCTGTTTTCTGAAATTCATCCCGGGTTTACGCCTGTTCCATCACACTGCACCGCCGCAGTATCCATCTTATGTACGCTACGCCGCCTACAAAATTTCAATCTGGTAATCGAGAAGCTCCAGCCGCCGTTCCAATTCAATGGAATGCACCATGCGGGAGAGTGCCCCTTCAATCAACCGGCGGTCCGTCCCCACCATGGCGACTCCGAGCATGGCGTACTGAGGGTGATCCGCATCGCCGATCTCCGCGACCGAAACATTATGGTGGTGATGCCATCGGTCTTTCACTGAACGCAGTATTTTGCGTTTATCCCGTGCGGTCAGGGCATCACCCACTTTCAGATTCACCTGTAATATTCCAATATTCACTGGTCCAACCCATGCCGACGGGCCCGAAAGCCCTCCATGGATATTAAAGCGTCCGGGCTACATCAATGGTCTTATAAGCTTCCAGGCGGTCGCCGACTTTTACATCGTCATAACCCGCCAGTTTCAATCCACATTCCATGCCGGATCGCACTTCCTTCACATCGTCCTTGAACCGTTTGAGTGAATCGAGCGCCAGATTCTCCACCACCACGATGCCGTCGCGGATGAGGCGATATTTGTTGGATCGGTTCAGCGCCCCGTCGGTCACCATGCACCCGGCGATGCTGCCGATCTTGGTTACGCGGATGACCTTGCGGATTTCCGCCCGCCCGACGACCTGCTCCTGTTTCTCCGGCGAAAGCATGCCGGCCAGGGCCTTGCGGATATCCTCGCTGATTTCATAAATGATGCGGTAGAGGCGGATATCCACGCCGGTCCGCTCGGCCAGTTTGCGTGCCGATTCATCCGGTGCCACCGAAAAGCCGATGATCATCGCCCCCGACGCTTCCGCCAGCAGAACATCGCTTTCGGTAATCCCACCGACGGCGGCGTGCAGCAGCTTCACCTGCACTTCTTTGGAAAGCTCTTCGGTGACCACTTTTCGCAGCACGTCCACGGAACCCTGCACATCCGCCTTGAGGATCACGTTAAGCTCGCGCACTTCGCCCTGCTTGATGGTTTCAAAGAGATTATCCAGCGTAACCTTGCTGCGCCGGGCAATTTCCGATTCCCGCTGTGCAACCGCCTGTTCCTGCGCGATCGCCTTGGCCCGCGAGATATCCTCCACAATGTAAAAACTCTCGCCCGCCGCCGGGGCCGCATCCAGACCGATCACTTCGACCGGTGTCGCCGGGCCCGCTTCCTGCATCACCTGCCCTTTGTCATCGGAGATGGAACGCACACGCCCTGAAGTCGAACCGCATACCATCGCATCACCGATACGCAGCGTGCCATCCTGAATCAGCACTCGCGCCACAGCCCCCCGGTTGGGGTCCATAAACGCTTCGATCACACGACCGCTGGCCGGCAGAGTCGGGGATGCCTTGAGTTCCCGCAGCGACGCGACATAGTCGAGATATTCAATAAGTTCGCGCACGCCCTGTCCTGTGGTGGCACTGGTGCGTACCACTTCGGTATCGCCCCCCCATTCGGTCGGATTGAGCCCGTTTTCCGCAAGCTGCCCGAGAACACGATCGGGGCGGGCTTCCGGCTTGTCAATCTTGTTCATCGCCACGACGATCGGCACACCCGCCGCCTTGGCATGGTTGATCGATTCCACGGTCTGCGGCATTACTCCGTCGTCTGCCGCCACCACCAGCACTACCACATCGGTCATATTGGCGCCGCGGGCACGCATGGCCGTGAAGGCCTGATGGCCGGGGGTATCCAGAAAGGTGACGCGTTTGGGTTTGCCGTCCGACCCGGTGATTTTGACGGTGTAGGCACCGATATGCTGCGTAATGCCGCCTGCTTCACCGGCCGCCACATTGGCCGATCTGATCTTATCCAGCAGGCTGGTTTTGCCGTGGTCCACATGGCCCAGCACAGTAACGACTGGGGCGCGGCTTTCGGTTGGCGCCGTCGCTTTCGCCTGGGCATATTCACGAATCATGATCTGCATCAGCGATTCGCGCTGTTTGACGATCAGTTCAATTCCCTGCTCAGCCGCCAGCAGTTGGGCCACATCATCTTCAATGGTCTGATTGACGGTGACGATGATGTTCTGTGAAAGGAGCTTACCGAGCAATTTGCCGGCCTGCACACCCATCGCCTGCGACAATTGGCGGATGGTAATCGGCGAGGTAATCTCAATATGAGTTGGACGCTGGACGGAATGCGCTGCGGCGTTTTGACGCCGTTCCTGATTTTGTTTTGCCTCGCGTCTGCGCTCACGCAGCGCCCCCTGACCGGCGGCGGCAATGCGTTCGGCCCGTTCGGCAATTTCCGCTTCCGTCCACTCGCGGATCTGCTCCAGACCCGCATCAACATCATGCCCATGACCGCGACGGCCGAGTCTTCCCTTGCGCTTGGCCTCGGATTCCTCCTCATCCACGCGTGGTGCCGTTGTAAACCCGGATTTGCGATGACGCGCGTGCGTCGATGATGGGGGCGGCGGGGGAGGCATCATATCCCGATCGCGTCCCATGCCGGGACTAAAGGGTGCTCCGGGGCGCGTTCGCGGTCGGATGGGACGCACCGGTTCGGGCGCTTCCACTCGAATAAGCCGCGGACCCTGCATCTGCGCCGGCGCGGGGACATTTTTTGGCCCCACGGCCGTGACCACCGGCTTACTGACCACATTGGGAACACCCCGCGGGCTGATCGGTGCGACCGGCTTAACGGGTTTTTGTGGAATTTCAGGCGCGGCCGGTTTGGCCGGTGCCGGTGGGGGGCTTACTTCCACGCTTGGCGCCGGCGGTGCGGGAGGCGCTGCCGGTGCTTCGGCGGTTGTCGGCACGTGTTCCGGAGCCGATTCAACTTTCACCGGTGCGGGCGATTCAGAAGCTTTCGACTTTTTTTGTTCTACGTCGTCAGCCGGAAGCGATATTTGATCTTCCGCGGCGGCCGTATCCTCGCCCGTGTGAGACGGAGCTTCCGGTTCCATGACCGCTACCGACGAATCATCTTCCGATGCATCAGCTCCGTCTGATCCCTTGGATTTGGATTTCGTCTTGGTTGTGCGTTTGCGCCGCACCTTGGCAACATCGACATGGGCCGTTTTTTCCACGGCCGTCTTCGGTGCCTCGGCGCTGAACCATTCGCGAATGCTGCTCGCAAGACCGGCTTTGACAACGCTCATATGGCTCACGACGTTCGGCACGCCTTCAGCCTTGCACTTATCGATGATGGCTTTGCTGTCCACCCCCAATTCGCGTGCCAGTTGATATACCTTCAATGTGCTCAACGACGACTCCAAAAAATTTACAAGCGGCTCACCGGTGTTTTATCGATCCCGATGTCTCAAAAACCGCAGCCCATTGGCGACCGGCATCCGGCCGTGGCGGTGTCTCCATCCCACAGATTCACAACATCAGGTCGATACCGGCTCCTGAGCCTCCGCGGACGGGCCTTCGCCCCCGGCGACATCCGGACCCGCTTCGGCGAGAGCCGGCTCATCAGCGGTAACCGGCACCCCTTCCTGCGGTTGGGCGGAATCGTTATCCGCTTTTTTCGCCGACCGCTCCTTAGCGCGTTTCTTTTGCTCCGCTGCCTTTTCCTCGAGATAGTTGTGGGCGATTTCCACCATCTTCTGGGCTTTTTCCAGCGGGATATCCAGCGTTTTAGCAATCGGCTCGGCACCGACTTCCTCAATCTCCTCCGCCTGAATAATGCCGAATTCCAGCAGGCGATCCACAAAATGCTCCGGCAGATTATCAAGTTGTCCGGTGATGGCCGCCAGATCGTTGCGGTGCGCTTCAAGCTCCTCAGGTGTGCAGATGCTCAATTCCCAGCCGGTGAGTTTGGCGGCAAGACGGACATTCTGCCCGCGCTTGCCGATGGCCAGCGACAGCTTCGACTCATCCACAATCACCACCGCACGCGCCAACTCGTAACTGCGGAAAATATTCACAATTTCCGCTGGCTTTAGGGCGTTGACGATGAACATCTGCGATGATTCGTTCCATCGCACGATGTCGATCCGCTCACCGCCGAGTTCATCGACAATATTCTTGATTCGGCTGCCGCGCACACCCACGCACGCTCCGATGCAGTCCACCTTGGAATCCATGGATGAAACCGCGATCTTCGTCCGATACCCCGCTTCACGTGCCAGCGATTTGATTTCAATGATCTTTTCCTGCACCTCCGGCACTTCGATCTCAAATAGCCGCCGAATGAAATCGGGATGCGAACGCGACAGGACGATCTTCACATGACTACCCGCCGGCCGAACTTCCAGCACCAGCGCCCGGACTCTTTGCCCCACCTCATATTTTTCGCCGGGAATCTGTTCGCTTCGCGGCAAAAATCCTTCGCACCGACCCAGATTCACTGTCACCACCGGAACTTTGTCATCCGCGGCCGATACCGTACCCGTGATAAGCTGTCCTTTGCGGTCGCTGAATTCATCCATGATGCTGCCGCGTTCATCTTCACGAAGTTTCTGAATGAGCACCTGCTTGGCGGTCTGGGCTGCGATGCGACCGAATTCCCGGTATTGAATCAGGACGCCATTCTTGCGCACTTCAATCTCACCGCTCATGCGGTCAATGGTGCACTGGACGTCATCGGTTTCGCCGTAAAACTTTTTCGCTGCCGACATCAGGGCCGCTTCAATATCCATGAATACCGAATCTTTTTCGATGTTCTTATCGCGGGCGATCGAATCGATAATGCGTAACAATTCTTGATTCATAGTCCATCCAATCCTAAAGCGGCCAAACCATCATCGGTTCTCAGGCATGGCCTCCGATTTTACCCGTCGCCGGGATCGCATCGTCGGGACTGGGGTGAAATTCCCCGCCATGATCCCAAAATCGCGTCCAGACGCGGTCGGCCAGAGCCTCGCCTCAAACAACAGACTGAAATAGGAGATTCAAACGCGGCCACACCGGAACGGCATGGCCCGCAGAAAGGCAATTAACAAAAATCCTGCAGCCACACCCCGGTGAGCACGCCACGCCGATCCCCTTCAGGCCGTCGTGCCGGGCGCCAATACGCAGCAAAAAGCGTCAAAACCTTACGCTGCGTCATGTGCCAACTCATTGACGTGTAATAAACGCACGTCTAACCTCTATCCGAGCCACACACGCTGATGGATAGCCAACCCATCAGCCAAACACCAGATTATACCGGTCAAAACGCAAACTACAAATGCCCTGTTACGCGCTTTTATCCATGGCGCGTGGCAAGTTTTCCGGGCACCCTATGGGAGTGTGAATGTGCTTATCCACCGGATGCGATCATCCTGAATGCGAGCCGGTGGGTTTATTACACCGGGGGCCATTACGAGAAAAACCATTTCAACCGCATGAGGAAAAGAAGGAACGCTGAGGGCGAGGAAATAATTGTATCTCGCGCGGAGGCGCGGAGTTGGCGCGGAGACGGAGACGACGAACAATCGCCGGATGCGATCATCGCCAATGCGAGCCGGTGGATTTACTCCACCGGAAGTTTCGTCGAGCGCCGCCCCGCCCCCATGGTTCGCTTGCCTCCGCCCGCCCGGCGCGTTACGTTTCGCGTGGTAATTGAAACGTTGGGGCTCGTATGGTCTTGCCGAACACAGATCAACGCAGAAAATACACGCTGGATGGTTTAAGGAACTGGCGAGCCACCGGCTTTATGCCGGTGGGTTCCACTGCGCAAGTGGATCAGCGTAATAACAACCATGTCAATCAGATCACCCGGCGCAGCGTGGCAACAGCGATCACATTGCCGAACACGGATCAAAGCAGAAATTGCACGCTGGATGGTTTGGGAAACTGGCGAGCCACCGGCTTTATGCCGGTGGGTGCGGTGACGGGGCTTTATGATGACCGCTTCCGGAATTACAGCCCGACGCTGGGAAGATGGACAAGCCAAGACCCGCTGGGATACATCAACGGGGCGAATACGTATCAATTCGTCGATTCCTCGCCGGTGGGGAATGTGGATGCGGAGGGGACGGTGATCGAAACCAACCACGCCGTGCTCTGGGCGTTGGAGTCGACGCTTCCACCGGGTACCGTCATTGATAGTGCCACTGTTGTCAGCACATCACCGTTTATTCCGACGGGACCCGGGAAGACTACCGAAAGCGGCTGGATCTACCGCAGCTACAAGACCACCACACCGGGTGAGGTTGTAGACACGATCAGGGCGATCGTGACGGAGCCGGGCTCCAAATGCAAGGAAGTCGTCCGGCTCCGCCAGTTCACGGCGGCGACCCGCACGGTGGTCACCAACGACTCGTTCGCCATCAATTTGATAGCGGGCGGCATCGCTATAGTAGGTGTGGCTGTTGGTACAATCACCAGCCTCACCGGCGCGGGTGTTGTGCCGGGATTGATAATCGGCGGCGCCGCCGCAGTCGTGAGTACGACTTTGGTTGCTGGGGAGTCCTATCCCCCAACGGGCGTTAGCATCAGTTATTATGGATCGGTGGTAAACCCGGACCAAATAATCTCCGCCGGGCCGGAGGAGTAGCGGCTACACCCCCGATGCTTTGGGCCGGGTGGAAGTGGCCGTTCGGCTAGCCGCGGTTGCTGCCCGCTACAAGGAGACCGGAATGTCAACACACTGCCAAAATCTGGTGGGATTCGAATGGGCCTTACTCAGCTTGGTTGTAGCCGCACAGGTGTGCTTCGTCATTTTGGCGGTCAAGGCGAGACGACTGCGTAAATCAATCGAGCGGGCCCGGGAAAAAGGTTGAACCGCTGCCAGCACGCTGGCGGTTGGCGGTGAAAGGAGCACATTTTTGCCACATTTGCTTTTGGCGTTTTTTTTGGTCAGCTTGTGGACCATAGTGTATGTGGCTTGGGCGGGACTCGAGCTGCGGATGCTCGGACGGGCGATCGACGGCCTCCTCGCGGCACGTCAAAACGAAGGGGTAGCCGCACCGGGGGCTGGCTGTGATCGCCGTTCCCTCGACCCAGCTGGCATCGCGAGCAGGCTCGACAACATCGAGAAGCGACTCGAGCACATGGAAAGGTCCGCCGCGGGGCCTGAGATGGGAACGTGATGG
Source organism: Phycisphaerae bacterium (assembly GCA_049965755.1). Classification (GTDB taxonomy): domain Bacteria; phylum Planctomycetota; class Phycisphaerae; order WQYP01; family WQYP01; genus JAJZGD01. The sequence goes on from JBMFVY010000057.1 coordinate 20,088, forward strand.
GCACCGACCGCTGACGGCGGCCGAATACGGGGATGGGAAACGGTGACATCCACCGTTGTTGGCATGGATGGGGCCGAGGGCTATGGCCTTGCTCTATGCCACGAACCGCACGAGCCACTATGGGCGGTGTTGTTTGGGCTACTGTCAAATGTTGTGGATGGGAGCAATCAGGCGGGAGCTTTCCCCCGTCGCCCCCGCGCGTTATGATTCTGGCGGTAACCGAGATGCCGAGGCCGTGCTATGGTCGCAATCAATGAGATACCAACGCCCGGCTCGGAAACGAGTCGCCGCCGCACGCAGCCGCTGGTGGATAATCTGTATCAGGGGATGACGCTGGATGCGGTGACGGGGCTGTATGATGACCGTGCCCGCGATTATTCGCCGAGCCTCGGCCGATGGACGGAGCAGGACCCGGCCCAATACATCAACGGGGCGAATACTTATCAGTTCGTCGATTCCTCGCCGGTGGGGAGTGTGGATGCGAGTGGGCTTTATTTGGGCTTCAGCCGCCTCACCGGCGCCATCGGCTACGGCATCTACAGGTCGGTGACCGGCGTCGAAGCAGTGGGGCATGCGGTTGGCCAAGGGGCCGCTGACGCCTACAACGCAACGACCTCCGCCTTGGGCCACGCGATATACGGTAGCGAACAGGCGGCACAACGTGCGGTACAGGAGCTCCGCGCGCTGCCTGCTGCACTCTTTCACCAAGAGGCGGAATCGCTTTACCACGAATACTGCCACTGCAAGCAAAAGCGGGAAGGTAGATATTTTGGCGTTGGGCTGGGGATAAGTGCAGGCGGCTTCGATCCCGAGGGCCTCACGGGAAACGGCGGATTGCAGGCCATTATCATCTGCGCAGCGAAACAGGTCGCGTTTTACTATTACGCTGGGGCGGAGGGGGGGGGTGGGACCCCAGGCCCCACATGGAATATCGGGCCGCAGAAGATTTGGGGCAAGGGGGTTTACAACGGATGTTCCAGCAGCATATTTGACGTAAGTCGTTGTATTACAATTTGTTAAATGTGTTTTTTCGCATTTAT
>JBMFVY010000058.1:0-20752 GCA_049965755.1 Phycisphaerae bacterium
GGCGGCTGCGGCGCTTTCGCGGGCACTGGCTCTGGACCCGCCGTATCAGGCGCGCCGTATAGCACTTCGCCGCTTGCTGCTGCTGGCACAATCCACACAGATGCGACCGGTTCAATAACGGAGATGACTCAAACGGATGCAGCCAAACATGACCGACTATCCAAAGATATTGAAGCCGCAATGGCGGCAGCTTTCTCTTCAAATCCGCCATGCGAGAAAATCGATTTATTATCGCAATCGCATTCCGGCAGCCGCGGAAAATATCCACCTGCACCGACATCTACTGCAATCTCTTCCTATCACCACCAAGGCCGAACTGGTTAAAAACAATCTCGACTTTCTGGCGGTAAATCCGTCTGAAATCAGAGAATGGGTGACAACATCCGGTACCACCGGTCAGCCGGTGCGGATTGCTCTGGCGGAAAAGGACATGGACCGCCTGGCTAAAAATGAAGCGGCGGCTCTGTCGCTCGCGGGATTGCGGGCCGGCGATGGTCTGCTCATTGCCGTCGGCATGGATCGGCTTTTCGTTGCAGGACTTGCGTATTGGCTCGGGGCACAGGCCTGCGGGGCGCTGACCCTGCGTGTCGGCCCGTCGCTGGTGGATCTGGCGGGCGTCGCCAGATTGCCACTCGCTGCACGGCGCCGATGGTTTCTCATCGGTGTTCCGTCGCTGTTGGTTGGTAGTCTGCAGAACGGGGTAACACTGCCGCAGAATCTCGGCGGAATCATCGGCATCGGAGAAGCATTATTCGATGCCGAGTTTCAGCCCAATGCCGTCCATCGGGCGCTTTCGCAATTTACCCGTGCTCCAATCCTTTCAACTTACGCCTCGACCGAAGTCTGCTGCACCTTTGCCCAAGGGCCGAAATGCCTCGGCAATCATCTCAATCCACAGATGGGAGTGATTGAGATATTGGATTCTGGTGGCAGATACTGCCCGCCGGGCGTTCCCGGGCGTGTCGTGATTACATCGTTGGGGCTGCATGCCATGCCGCTGATACGTTTCGACACCGGCGACATAGCGGCGTTTCATCCTGAGCCGTGCCCCTGCGGACGCTCTTCTCCACGGCTGGGCCAGATTCTTGGCCGTTCCACCCAACTCCTGAAGGTGCAGGGCGTATCCATATTTGCTACTGCGATTATCGAGTTGTTGCGCGATATTTATGCCGGCATGGACGCGATTATCCATGCCGATCAGGATGCCATCGGAGTCGATCGTGTGGTGATTTATGTCGTCTGTCCGCCGCGGCGTCAGAACCCGCTTAGGACACGATTTCACAATGCCGCCCGGCATCATTTCAAATGGATACCGAAAATTCAATACTGTGACGTCGCAACCATTGCGCGGATCCGATCCCTTCGTCCCTCGCGCAAGCCGCAGATATTTATTGATACCCGTTCCCGTTGAGGGGTTTCTCGGCGTGGTGCCGCACAACTCGGAGCAAAACTACACGCGTTATTTCCAAATACCTGGCAAACATCAGCTTGAGCTTGTAAGACGTTTCCTGATAGCCATTTGAGTGGTTTCACCTATAAGCCCTTGAGCGTTTGCTCCGATGAGGTGGTATCCGTCGTTGCGGTAACGTGTACAGACGCAGGGTAAGAGCGGGGCCGGATTTCGCGGCGCGGGCGAATTTAGCGTGTCATGCGGGACCCGGCAGGGCAAAGAGGACCGACGTCATGGCTACGGCAATCATCAACGGTCTGGATTTACAACGTCGCCGCTTGATTATTCGTGGCCAGGTTCAGGGCGTTGGGTTTCGCCCCCATATTTATCGCCTCGCACGTCTTACGTCAGTGAGCGGATTTGTCGCCAACACAACTCAGGGCGTCATCATCGAGGTGCAGGGAGCTGCCGCCGATGTCCGACGGTTTTGCCAACTGGTGAAGCACGACACCCCGCCGCTGGCGCGAATTGACAACGTTACCGAATTGATCATCGATCCCTGTATAGGCGAGTGTGAGTTTCATATCGAAGAGAGCCGGAGTGTTGTGTCAGGCCGGACAGCCATCACACCCGATACGGCCATGTGCCGGGATTGTCGGCGGGAACTCTTTGATCCGACCGATCGGCGATTCCGGCATGCCATGATCAACTGCACAAATTGCGGCCCCCGCTACAGTATCATCACCGAGACACCCTATGATCGCACCGCGACCACGATGGCCGGCTTTGATATGTGCGATTCATGCCGCACGGAATATGAGGATCCCGGCAATCGGCGATTCCATGCGCAGCCGGTGTCATGCCCGAACTGCGGGCCGAGAGTTGAATTGGTTAATGCTCATGGTGTTCCATTACCCAGTGACCCCATCAGGCAGGCGGCCGGGATATTATGCGGTGGGGGCGTAGTCGCCATCAAGGGAATTGGCGGGTTTCATTTGGCTGCACGGGCGGACGATGAGGTGGCTGTCAGCCGGCTCAGAGGGGCAAAGCAACGGGATGGCAAGCCGTTCGCCATGATGTGTCGATCTATGGACGACGCCGACCGATTAGTCAATATAAGCTCGCAAGCCCGGGCGGTCATGCAGTCGGAGTCTGCACCGATCATTCTGGCAATGCGCAGGCCGGGGACCCCCGTGGCAAAGGTTGTCGCGGGGCGTAACGCCCGCCTGGGAATCATGCTGCCGTACACCCCGATCCATCATCTGTTGTTTGCCGATCTGAACCGCAAGATTCCGGCACTGGTAATGACCAGCGGCAATGTCAGTGGTGAACCGCTGGCAATAAATAATGCTGAAGCCATCACACGGCTAGGCGATATGTGCGATGCGTTTTTGTGGCATGATCGCCCAATCGCCCGATGTCTGGATGATTCGGTGCTGCTGGATATGGGGGAAGGGGAATTCCCGCTGCCCATTCGCCGATCGCGTGGCTTTGTCCCCAGCGCCATTCCCCTGAATATCCCGCCATCTTTGAGCGGACTCTGCATGGGCGGCGAATTAAAAAGTACCGTAGCTCTGGTGATCGATTCGCAGGTGATCTTGAGTCAACATCTGGGGGATTTGGATAATCCGCGGGCTCGGTCGGAGTTTGTCCGAACCATCCATGATCTTTGCCAACTTTACAGCGTGCGTCCGCAATTCATAGCCCACGATATGCACCCCATGTACATCAGTTCCCAATTCGCCGTTCAATTGGCGGAAACATTCGACGCCCCACTGTTGGCAATTCAACATCATCATGCTCATGCCGCGTCTGTCATGGCAGAATGTGGCGTCAATGGGCCGATATTGGCGTTGGTCTGCGATGGGTCAGGACTGGGCCTGGATGGAACCGGCTGGGGCTGCGAACTGCTCCGGGCGGAGGCCCATTCATTCCATCGCATCGCCTCGTTGCAGCCGCTCATCCTCGCCGGCGGAGACTCCGCCGCAATCGATATTTCACGCAGCGCTCTGGCGATTCTCCATCAGACTCTCGGCGACGATTTCGACCGGCACCCGGCAGCCATGCGATTGGTTCCCAACGACGCGGATCGGAAGTTGCTCAAACTGATGATGACACGGAGATTTCAGTGCGTAACCTCCAGCAGTGCGGGACGTATTTTTGATGGAATTGCGTCTCTGCTGGACATCTGCAGCCGCAACAGCTTTGAAGCACAGGCCCCAATGGAACTCGAATCCGCGGCGGTCATCGGCCAGCTCGAACCATCCCAAGCTCTCTGGCAAATCTACCGCGACGATGGAGATGTCGAGCGGATTGATCTGCGCCCCCTATACCGCCGACTGTTGGAATTGCAGGAAAATAGAGTGTCTGTAGAAACGCTTGCGGCTCTTTTCCACAGTCAGTTTGCCGCTGCGTGGGAAGACATCATCATGCGGGCCGTCGCCTCAAATCATATTGGAAGCATTGCAATTTCCGGCGGTGTTTTCGCAAATCAACTATTCACGCACGATCTCACCAATCGACTGGAGCGACGGGGGGTAAGAGTTCTGCGGCACCGCCTGGTTCCGCCCAATGATGGTGGGCTGGCGCTCGGGCAGGCATTGATCGCCGCCACCCAATGGCAGAACGAATCGATGAGGGCACGCAGGTCTTGTTGAGGAGTATGTGGCATGTGTTTGGCGGTACCGGCAAAACTCATTGAGCAGGATGGTCAGCAGGGAATTGTGGATCTGCATGGCAATCGCCTGCGGGTTAATACGATGATGACCCCTGAGGCGCAAACCGGCGACTGGATTCTCATACATGCAGGATTCGCCATTGAGCGTCTTGATCCGGAGGCAGCTCGGGAAACTTGGGCTCTTATTAAAGATGCCGAACAAGCCGCCGAGGATACAGCCGGCCGATCTGATACATTGGCACGCACGAATACAAACAATGGAGGAATCGTATGATTGCCACCGATCAATCTGCGGAGAAACTTCTTCATCGCCTGCGGGCGGCGGCGCAGGCCGTCAAACAAGATGTCGCCTTTATGGAAGTATGCGGCACCCATACCACCAGTGCGTTTCGCTGCGGCCTCCCAACCGTGATGCCACCGAATGTACGCTTGATCAGCGGTCCGGGGTGTCCCGTCTGTGTGACATCGCAGGGAGATATTGATCGCCTGATAGAACTGGGGTCGCGGCAGGATGTCATTTTGTGCACCTATGGGGACATGCTGAGAGTTCCCGGCCGTCGCGGCAATCTGGAAAGTGCCCGTACACAAGGCCGACGGATTGAAGTTGTTTACAGCAGTATGGACGCTTTGAAACGGGCGGTTGATGAACCTGATCAGCAGGTGGTGTTTGCGGCGGTGGGGTTTGAGACAACCGCACCCGCCACGGCGGCAGCCGTCTGCGAAGCCCAGCGCCGAAATGTGCAGAATTTCAGCGTGTTGGCAAGCCATAAACGGATTATTCCCGCGATGCGGGCGCTATTGACCGATGATGAAATTCCCAGCATCAATGGATTCCTCTGTCCGGGGCATGTATCAGTCATCATCGGATCGGAGATTTATCGCTCCATTGTGGATCAATTTAATGTTTCGTGTGTCATTGGTGGGTTCGAGCCGACCCAACTGATTGCCTCCCTGCTGTGCCTGACCGAATTGGTTCTCAACCGCCAGACCGCTCTGGTGAATCAATATCGTGAAGCGGTTCGGCTCGATGGCAATCCCCGCGCTCTGGCCCTGCTGGCAGAGGTATTCGAACCTGGGGACGCCAGATGGCGCGGCATGGGCATCATACCGGAAAGCGGATTGGTCCTGCGCGATAAATACCGCCGCTTTGATGCTGTTCAGCGCTTTGAACTTGCGGAACCGGAGGAACATGAACCCCCGGGGTGTATCTGCGGCAAGGTGATCAGCGGGGCAGCACTCCCGGTCCAGTGCAGACTTTTTGGACGGGCCTGCACACCGGTTTCACCCATCGGCCCGTGTATGGTGAGCTCCGAAGGCACCTGCTCAGCATGGTTCAAATACGGTCGCAGCGGGCATTGGAACCTGACATGCACGCACGCGAACGAACTTCAGGAGGTTCAACCATGACCCAGCAAACCGAAATCAATCATGCGGCCTCGCAACCGCGCCCCGCACCCGCGAGATTTTCTCATATTGCACTGGCGCACGGCGGTGGAGGACAACTCACCGATGTACTCCTGAATCAGATCGTCATACCGCGGCTTAATAATCCGGCGCTTTCCCAACTTCTGGATTCGGGAATGATCCCGGGCGGCAGGTTTGCATTGACGATCGACAGCTACGTCGTGCAACCGCTTTTCTTCCCCGGCGGCGACATCGGGCGGCTCGCGGTCAGCGGAACGGTCAACGATCTCGCCGTGTGCGGCGCGCGTCCGCAGGCGCTGGCCCTGTCCATGATTATGGCGGAAGGGCTGGAACGCAAAGTACTTGAGCGCGTGCTGGACTCAGTGGCGGCAACGGCCGATGAGGCTGGCGTGAGGATCATCACCGGCGATACCAAAGTCGTAGGGCATGGACAGGCCGACGGCATCTACCTGACCACTGCAGGGATTGGTGAACTCACCGGATTGCCTGTGCCGCATCCAGATCACGTGGCTCCTGGGGATGTGCTGATCATCAATGGCCCCATTGGTGACCATGGCCTGACCGTGATGCTGGCACGTGAAATGCCTGAAGTCGAAAGTGTTTTGCGCAGCGATGTCGTACCACTCAACGGCCTGATTCAAAAGCTGCGCAGCGCCGCCGAAATCGTGTTTATGCGGGATCCGACTCGTGGCGGCCTGGCAGGTCTTGCAGCCGATCTGGCCGCAAGAACCGGTTGGCGGATCAATCTGGAGGAAAATCAGATACCTGTTAGACCCGAAGCAAAACATGCCGCCGACATGCTGGGGCTTGACCCGCTCGAAATTGCCAATGAGGGAAAAGTGGTCGTTGTAGTAAGACCGGGCGAGGCCGCAGCGGTATTGGAGGCGATGAAGAGCCATCCATCCGGACGGGACGCAAAAGCCATCGGTTCGTTCACCGCTGAAAAAGATGGTATTTGTGTTTTACACACATCCATCGGCGGGTGGCGGGTGCTGCAGAAGCCTTATGGCGAGCAATTACCCCGTATCTGCTGAGCCGGAGGAAATCTTGTTCCTTAAAGGGAGTCTTTACCATGTCGATCTCTGCAACGTTACCGCGGCCGCCGACGGATGATAAACGGTGGAAAATTGTCGAAACCACCATGCGCCGCAACGATTTTCAGCCGGACGCATTGATTGAAAGTCTCCACAGTGTGCAACAGACATTTGGTTTTCTTGATATTCCCTCGATGCGTTGGGTGGCGGCAGCGTTAAAGGTCCCACTCTCAAAGGTATACGGAGTAGCGACCTTTTATCACTTTTTTACCCTCAAGCCGCAGGGCAAGCACGTTTGCGTGGTCTGTCTGGGAACCGCATGTTACATCAAAGGGGGACGCCGGCTCTTTGACGAAGTACGCAACCGTTATGCAATCTCTGAAGGGCAAACCACGAAAGATGGGCAGCTTTCTCTGCTCGTCGCGCGGTGTATCGGTGCCTGTGGTCTTGCGCCAACCGCGGTGGTGGATGGAAAGGTTCTTGGGAAACGCTCGCCGACGGAACTTCTCGTGGCATTGGACGAAGCTCTGGAAAGGAAGCAGGAATCATGAAACCCGAAGAACTAACCAGCATGATGGAAAAAGCCCGGACGGATGTGCAGGCATTTGATCATCACATCAATGTCTGCACCGAATCGGGATGCATCAGCCTGCAAAGCGATGTGTTGCTTAAAACGCTCGGTGATGAGGTCAAACACCGCGGCCTATCCGAAAAGGTCTGCGTTAAAGGCGTTGGCTGTATGGGATTATGCTGCAACGGGCCGCTGGTAAAGGCCGACACAACTCTTTATCAAAATGTAAAATCAGAACATGCCCCGGCGATCGTTGATAGCCTTTCAACTCAACCGGTTCAGGAACTGCTATGCGATACTCAGCAGTCGTTTTTTGCCCGGCAGAAACTGATCGTTCGCGAAAACTCCGGCCGTGTTGATCCGGAGAGCCTGATAGATTGCATTGCCCATGGCGCGTATCAGGCGCTACTCAAAGTGCTCACCTCCATGACCCCGCAACAGGTTATTCAGGAAATAGCAGATTCCGGTCTGCGAGGCCGCGGCGGTGCAGGTTTTCCCACCGGGCTTAAATGGGCCACCGTCGCCAAAGCGCAGGGAACCCGAAAATATGTGATCTGCAATGGCGATGAGGGCGATCCGGGAGCCTTTATGGATCGCAGCATGATGGAGGGCGATCCGCATCGCGTTCTGGAGGGAATGGCCATCGCCGCCTATGCCGTCGGGGCTCAGCAGGGCGTCATCTACGTCCGGGCGGAATATCCCCTGGCAGTCAAACGTCTCACCAAAGCCATCAATATGGCGCATCGCCATGACTTGATCGGCCATAACATTTTTGGAACCAAATTTGATTTCAACGTTGAAATACGGCTCGGCGCCGGTGCTTTCGTCTGCGGTGAAGAGACAGCTTTGATTGCCAGTGTCGAGGGGAAGCGTGGACTGCCGCGGCCTCGTCCTCCGTATCCGGCTAATTCGGGGCTTTTCGGTTGTCCCACACTCATTAATAATGTCGAAACCTACGCCAATATCGCTCCGATTATCAATAACGGTGCGGCGTCCTTTGCCCAAATTGGAACTGAGAAAAGCAAAGGAACCAAGATATTCGCCCTGACCGGAAAAATAAAAAATACGGGCCTGATTGAAGTTCCGATGGGTATCAAGCTGAAAGACATCATTTACGACATTGCAGGTGGAATTCCGGACGGCAGGGCGTTCAAAGCCGTTCAGACTGGTGGGCCATCCGGCGGCTGTATACCCGCTGACATGCTCGATATCACGGTTGACTATGAATCGCTCACCAAGGCCGGTTCCATTATGGGCTCCGGCGGCATGATTGTCATGGATGAAACCAGCAACATGGTCGATGTCGCTCGCTTCTTCATGGAATTCTGCATGACGGAAAGCTGCGGCAAATGCGTGCCCTGCCGCGTCGGTACCTATGAAATGCATAAGTTGCTTGACCGCATCTGCGAAAAGCGGGGAACACTCGATGATCTTCAATTGTTGAAAGATCTGTGCGGTATGGTCAAGCAGACCAGTCTTTGTGGACTGGGCCAATCCGCTCCGAATCCGGTGCTCAGCACCCTGCGCTACTTTGAACACGAATATCTCGATCTGATAAATCAGGCTCAGACCTCGGAAGCAGATCGACATGCCGCCGCAATAGGTGAATCCATCAAGCTGGAGGTGCTTTCATGACATCCGCCGTATCAGCAGGTGAATCCATCACATTAAAAATCGATGACAACGACATCAGTTGTCGAAGCGGTGAAACCATTCTCGCGGTGGCACGCGAGAATAACATAGACATTCCCACCCTCTGCTTCATGGAAGGGCTCTCCGTATGGGGAGGTTGCCGTCTCTGCCTCGTGGAAGTGGCCGGTTCTCCGAAACTCCAGGCCGCCTGCGCGACGGTTTGCACGGAAGGTATGAATGTTGTCACGGCGTCGCCACGTTTGAAAGAATATCGCAAGATGATTGTCGAGATGCTCTTCGCCGAACGCAACCACGTCTGCTCGGTTTGCGTGAGCAACGGACATTGTGAACTGCAGGATATGGCGGTCAAGCTTGGGGTGGATCATGTGCGATTCCCCTATCGTTATCCCCACCTGCAGGTGGACAATTCGCACGACCGTGCGCGGATGGATCATAACCGCTGCATTTTGTGCACGCGCTGCGTGCGTGTATGTGCGGAAGTTGAAGGGGCGCATACCAAAGACGTCAAGGGGAGAGGGGTGTTCGCTGCCATTATCCACGATCTGGATCAGCCCTGGGGGGAAAGCGAAACCTGCACGAGCTGTGGCAAATGTGTAAATGTATGTCCCACCGGCGCGCTGACGCATCGAGGCACGGCGGTCGGCGAAATGCAGAAAAAGACCGATTTCCTACCCTATTTGACGCTCATGCGGAGGACAGAATCATGACCAACGCGACGACAAAACCGACCGTGGCAACAGTGTGGCTTGACGGCTGTTCCGGATGCCACATGAGCTTCATGGACCTTGATGAGCGGCTCATTACTCTCGCCGGCCTCGTGGATATCCTCCATTCGCCCGTTGTCGACTCCAAGGAGTTTCCACAAAACGTTGATTTGACACTCGTTGAAGGGGCGGTCAGCAGTGAAGAAGACCTGCATAAGGCAAATATTATTCGTGCGCGGAGCAAATATGTCATAGCCATGGGCGATTGCGCAGTGACCGGAAATGTGCCCGCCATGCGTAATTATTGGGATCGCTCGGATTTGTTCGACCGTGCCTACGTCGATAATACTCAGGAGCCTGTCAGTCCCGAGGCCCGCAAGGCGTTGCTTCCGCTCGCCGTTGTACCACCGCTCCGCCCGCATGCGACCCCGCTCCATGAGGTGATCAAAGTTGATCTTTATCTGCCGGGGTGCCCGCCGCCGGCGGATGCAATTTGGTTCGTGTTGACAGAATTGCTGGCGGGACGGATGCCCAATGCCGGAAGTGTTTCGCGTTTTGGCAGGTGAAAGACTGACGTCGGCCCCCGGCTTCGAGGAAAAAGGATGTTATCATGCCGCAGACCATTACCATTGACGGTGTAACACGGATTGAAGGGCACGCCAAAATTACGATTCAACTTGACGATGCCGGCAAGGTGTTCGATGCCCAATTTCACGTGACCCAGTTCCGCGGGTTTGAAAAATTTGTTGAAGGCAGGCCGCTGACGGAAATGCCAGGCATTATGGCGCGTATCTGCGGGATATGCCCCGTGAGCCACCTGATGGCGGCGGCCAAAGCCTGTGACGATATTTTGGCCGTGCAGATTCCGCCAACTGCCGAAAAGCTCCGCCGAATAATGAATTTGGCGCAGATGATTCAAAGTCACGCCTTATCATTCTTCCACCTCTCAAGTCCGGATCTGCTCTTTGGTATGGATGGCGATCCCAAACAACGAAACATCTTCGGCCTGATCCGTGATCATCCGGACTTTGCCCGCGACGGCATCATGCTTCGCAAGTTCGGCCAAGATATTATTGCAAAACTCGGTGGAAAAAAGATTCACCCGGCGTGGGTGGTGCCCGGCGGTGTCAGCGCTCCGTTAACGGAAGAAGTGCAGGATTCCATTCTCAAGGAGATCCCATCGGCGATTGAGCGGATAGATCGCGCTCTCGATTATTTTCATCAAATTGAGGGGCGCTATCCTGCTGAAGAGGATGCGTTCGCCAATTTTCCTACGCTCTTTGCCGGTCTGGTTACTCCCGACGGTCTGCTGGAACATTACCATGGACCTTTGAAATTTGTCGATCATGATGCTTCATTGGTGGCGGAACTCAGCCCAGCCGATCAATGCCATTATGGTTCACTCATCGGCGAAGCGGTCGAAAAATATTCCTATCTTAAATTTCCCTATTTTAAGCCGCGCGGTTATCCCGATGGTATTTACCGCGTCGGTCCGCTGGCCCGGCTTATCGTCGCCGAACGCTGCGGCACCCGGCGTGCCGATATGGAACTTGGCGCATTTCGCACACGTCTGGGACGAAGTCCGCAGAGCAGTTTCCATTACCATTGGGCGCGGCTCATCGAAATACTCTATGGAATTGAAATGATTCAGCGTTTGCTTCAATTCCCCGATATTCTCAATACGCACATCCGTGCACGGGCCCGCCCCAATCGTCTCGAAGGCGTGGGCGTATCGGAAGCCCCTCGCGGTACATTGATTCATCATTACAAGATTGATGACAACGGCCTGATCCAATGGGCGAACCTGATCATCGCCACGGGCCATAACAATCTGGCGATGAATCGGGGCGTCCGACAGGTAGCTGAGCGATTTGTTGACGGCAACAAACTCCAGGAAGGCATGCTCAACCGCGTCGAGGCGGTGATCCGCTGCTTCGATCCCTGCCTGAGTTGTTCCACCCATGCTCTGGGTCAGATGCCCCTTCGCATTGAACTGTGTAAAGCGGATGGCGAGGTGTGCGATGTATTGCAGAGAGACTGACCCGCGGTCGGCCGACGCCGAACTGCTCATGATCGGTTATGGCAATTCATTGCGGACTGATGATGGTGTCGGTCCGGCCGTTGTTCAAAGGCTTTCCCACCTGCTGCCGTCGCAATATTCCGGTTCTGTGGAAGTGATGTCGTGTCTCCAACTCACTCCGGAATTGTCCTCGTATATTGCGTCGTACCGGCGTGTCGTGTTTATCGATGCAAGCGTGGCTATGTCCCCGGGACGCATTGCGATCAGCCGAATTAAATCCGAAGAGTTAGGCGCACAGCTCGGTCATTATTTTACCCCCGGCATGGTACTGACCATGGCGGCCGGCGTGTTTGGTGCATCGCCGCAGGCATGGACGGCTGCGGTTGGTTGCCAATCTACGGACATCGGTGATCAATTGACCCCCGTCGTTATCGCAGCAGTTGAGCGCCTCGCGCGTCACCTCTTCAGATGTGTTACAGGGCTCATCGACACCGGCGTGTTCTCACCGGAAATGTTTGAGGATTCAAATGTGGCAGTCGGCTCGGACTGATTCCATCATAAGGAAGGACAATTTATGAGTAACATGCATATAACCATTGATGGCAACGAAGCAGCGGCAAGTGTTGCTTATCGAACCACCGAGGCCGCTGTCATTTATCCGATCACGCCGGCAAGCCCGATGGGAGAGTTTTTCGACGACTGGGCTTCGCGGGGACGCACAAACATCTGGGGAGATGTTCCAAAAATTGTGGAAATGCAGAGCGAAGGCGGGGCCATCGGCGCCGCCCACGGAGTTCTACAAAGCGGAGCACTTTGTACGACAGCCACAGCCTCGCAGGGTTTATTGCTCATGATTCCCAATCTGTATAAGATCGCCGGGGAACTTACATGTTGTGTTATTCATGTTGCAGCACGCTCCGTCGCCACCCACGCGCTTTCTATTTTTGGCGATCACTCTGATGTCATGGCGTGTCGGCAGACCGGATGTGCGCTCCTGGCATCGATGAATGTTCAGGAAGCACACGATCAGGCTGCGATATCGCTTGCCGCAACGCTCCGCAGCCGAATCCCCTTTATTCACTTCTTTGATGGATTTCGAACATCGCATGAGCTGAATAGTGTGGCGATTCTCTCGGATGATCAGCTTCGCAGTTATATTCCGCAGGATTGCATCTCGGCCCATCGTCAGAGAGCCCTGACACCCGATGCGCCGGTCCTCCGCGGAACGGCTCAGAATCCCGATACGTTTTTTCAGGCCCGCGAGGCCATTAATCCGTTTTATGATCACCTGCCCAACATTCTCGTTGAGGAAATGCGGCGTTTTGGCGAGCTTACCGGCCGACATTATCAACCCTATGAGTATCGCGGCCACCCGCAGGCGACGCGAGTTGTCATTCTCATGGGCTCGGGAGCCGAAACAACCAGTGAAACGGTAAAGTGTTTAGCGGCGCAGGGTGAAGACGTCGGTTGCGTCATCGTTCGCATGTATCGTCCCTTTGCCGCGGACATGCTGATCAACGCGATTCCGGTATCCGCCCGCAAAATAGCCGTTCTTGATCGCACCAAAGAACCCGGCTCCGCCGGCGAACCGCTTTATCAGGATGTCATAACCTCGCTGGCCCAGGCAAGCATGGTCAATGCCCTGCCCATGGGCGTCATGCCGATCGTCATCGGCGGGCGCTACGGCTTGTCAAGTAAAGAATTCACGCCCGCGATGGTCAAGGCTGTATTGACAGAATTGGCGAAACCCAACCCCAAGCCGCGCTTTACGGTAGGAATTTCCGATGATGTTACGCACCTTTCGCTGCCGGTTGATGATAGTTTCGATCTGCCTACCGGAGATTCCACCGCCGTATTTTACGGACTTGGAGCTGACGGAACCGTCGGGGCGAATAAGAATTCCATTAAAATCATCGGCGATCTGGCCGGCCTGCATGCGCAGGGATATTTTGTTTACGATTCAAAGAAATCAGGTGCGATGACGATTTCCCATCTCCGTTTCGGCAGGGAGATTGTCCGCGCACCCTATCTGATACATAAAGCCGACTTTATCGCATGCCACGCTTTTGAATTTCTCAAACACATTGACGTTCTGGAAAAAGCCGCAACGGGAGGCACATTCCTTCTCAACGCCCCCATGGAAGCCGATCAAGTCTGGGATCATCTTCCACTTGAGATCCAGCAGATATTGATCGAAAAACAGATGCGATTCTTCGCCATTGACGCATACAGCATCGCTCGGAATACCGGCATGGGACGCCGCATCAACACCATTATGCAGACGGCGTTTTTTGCCATATCCGGCATATTGCCCGTTGAACAGGCGATGACAGCCATTAAAACTACAATCAAAAAAACATACGAGAAACGCGGTGAAGAAGTGGTGCGGCGCAATAATGAAGCTGTGGACCAGACCCTTGCGAATCTGCATCAGATACCCCTTCCAGCCACCGCAACTTCCACCATCCGACAGGAAAGTTTTGCCCGAACCGACATGCCCGATTTCACCCGGCGGGTGCAGGCGGTCATGATGGCCGGAAAAGGTGATCTGCTTCCGGTGAGCGCATTTCCCGTCGACGGGACTTGGCCGACCGGCACTTCACGGTGGGAAAAACGTAATATTGCCACTGAAATACCGCAGTGGGATACCCAGTTTTGTATACAGTGCAATAAATGTGCCTTCGTCTGCCCCCACGCCGCCATTCGCGCCAAAATATACGATGCCGCCGATTTGAAAGACGCACCGGCGCATTTTCAGCATGTTCCGTATAAGGCGCCCGATTTTAAGGGCATGTCGTATACGCTGCAGGTGGCGCCTGAAGATTGCACCGGGTGCGGACTCTGTGTTGAAGTATGTCCCGCCAAGGACAAGGCCAATCCGAGACACAAAGCCATCAACATGACTCCGCAACTCCCGATTCGCCAACGCGAGCGCGACAATTTCGACTTTTTTCTTCGTATCCCCGAACTGGATCGCACGCGGATTACCCGCATGGATGTCAAATCCAGCCAGTTCCTTTTGCCGCTCTTTGAATTCAGCGGAGCGTGTGCCGGCTGCGGTGAGACACCCTATCTCAAACTGCTGACGCAATTGTTCGGTGATCGCCTTATTATCGCCAACGCCACGGGCTGCTCATCCATTTATGGCGGAAATCTTCCCACCACGCCTTACTCGAAAAACAGCGATAACCGCGGTCCGGCGTGGAATAATTCGCTCTTTGAGGATAACGCCGAATTTGGCCTCGGGATACGCCTGGGGCTTGATCAGCATATCCTCCAGACACGACGCCTGGTTACAGAACTCTCCGGCCTAATCGGTAATGCCGTGGCCACCTCACTTCTTAATGCGGATCAGTTCTCGGAAAAAGGAATCATGGAACAGCGCAAGCGCGTGGCGGATTTACGCACTATCCTCAAAACTGTCAAAGATCCGAGAGCCGACGCCCTGAACAGAATGGCCGATTATCTCGTGCGTAAAAGCGTCTGGATTGTCGGCGGAGACGGATGGGCCTATGACATCGGCTTCGGCGGCCTTGATCATGTGCTCAGCCTTCCCTATGACGTCAACATCCTTGTGCTCGATACCGAGGTATATTCCAATACCGGCGGACAAAGCTCAAAGAGCACACCGATCGGCGCTGTGGCCAAATTCGCGGCTGCCGGGAAAAGTACCCAGAAAAAAGACTTGGGCCTTATGGCGATGAGTTACCGCCATGCGTATGTCGCCAGCATCGCTTTTGGCGCCAATGATAACCATACCGTTCGCGTCTTCAGCGATGCCGCCGCATATCCCGGGCCGTCGCTGATTATTGCCTACAGCCACTGCATCGCCCACGGATACGATCTCAAATTTGGTGCCGTGCAGCAGAAATTGGCCGTCGATAGCGGGGTGTGGCCATTGTATCATTATGATCCGCGGCTTATTGCTCAAGGGAAACATCCTCTGCAGATTGATTCATCTATCCAGCGGGCGGATGTCCGTGATTATCTCCGCAATGAAACGCGATTTTCAATGGTCGAAAAAATGAATCCTGAGAGATTCCGCGAACTCTCGGAGGCGGCCGTTCGAAATACGGCCGAAAGATTGGCGCTGTATACCCAACTGGCGGGATTTGCCGTTCCTGAAACTCCAATAGTTGTCGCAGGTGATGCACCCGCTGATGCCAAGAAAGGAAGCTGACCATATGGATTTGTCTACCCAGTACATGGGCTTCAATCTTCCACATCCGCTCATTCCGGGCGCATCCCCTATGGTGGACGACCTCGATACAGTGCGTCGCCTCGAAGATGCGGGTGCTCCCATGATCATCATGCACTCCATCTTTGAAGAACAACTGGTGAAAGAAGAGCTTTATGTGGACTGGACGATGATGCAGGGAGAATACAACTCCGGTGAGGCGTCCGGATATCTTCCGACGCCCTACCATTTTCGTCTGGGGCCCGATACCTATCTCAAGCAGTTGCAGAAGATAAAGCAGGCGGTGCGGGTACCCGTCATCGCGTCGCTCAACGGCCATACCCGTGGGGGCTGGACCGCTTATGCCAAGTTACTCCAGGAAAGTGGTGCCGACGGCATTGAGCTGAATTTGTATGACCTGATTCTCTCCATCGGTCGTGATTCCGCAGATGTTGAAAGCGAATCGCTGGAAATCATCCGGGACGTGCGCGAAACCGTCAAACTCCCTTTGGCCGTCAAACTCTCCCCGTTTTACACCTCGCCGGTCCATTTTGTCGCACAGGCCGCCCGGGCGGGGGCGGAAAATGTGGTAATATTCAACCGCTTTTATCAGGCCGATATTGATATTGAAAATCTGACCGTAAAGCGCGATCTCAAGCTTTCCACTTCCGACGAGCTGCTTCCTCGCCTGAAATGGACAGCCGCTATCAGCGGGCATGTCAACTGCCGTCTGGCGATTACCGGCGGTGTTCACAGCGTGGAAGACATTGTTAAATGTATCATGGTGGGGGCCGATGCGGTTCAGATGGTCTCGGCACTTTTGAAACATGGCCCGGATCATCTCACGACATTGCGGGATGCTTTGGCGCGTTGGATGCAGGCGCATGAATACACTTCCGTCAAACAGATGAAGGGATGTATGAGCATGATGCGGTCGCCGCAGCCGGAACTCTTCGAGCGTGGTAATTACATCGAAATACTCCAGGGTTGGAAAAAATAGGAAGCCAATACGCGGAGAACGTACGGTCTGCTTATGCACGAAGTTTCAATTGCGGAATCACTGGCGGATTTGATCCGCCGCCATTTGCCTCCCCATCAGCATCTGATCGCCCTTACGGTCCGTATCGGTCCTATTCACGGTGTTGTGCCGGAGGCGCTGGAAATGGCGTGGAATGTGGTCAGTGAAAAAGAGGGCTGGAGTGGATCACAACTGAATGTGATAACACCTCCCTGGCGATTACGCTGCGGGGCCTGCGGCCGCTGCTGGGAACCGGTGACGGTCGACGAGCACTGTGTCTGCGGAAGTCCCCACGCTGATGTCATGGCGGGTGACGAATTCGTGCTGGAATCTATTGATGTGGAATCGGCGGTAAACTGTCCGCAGTGAAAGCGAGGCAGGCGCCCGGCCGCCATTGGAAAAGCAGCAGCGAGGCAAAATGATGAGCCATAAAGTACCCATCGTCGAAAATGTTCTCAAACTCAATGACGAATTGGCGCTGCAAAATCGGGATATATTTCAGCAGGCGGGCGTCTTTGTCGTAGATTTAATAGGATCGCCGGGTGCCGGTAAAACTTCTCTTCTCGAACTCACCCTCCGGGAACTGGGCAAAGTTCTGAATATCGGCGTGATTGTCGGAGATCCGGCAACCTGTCGGGACGGCGACCGTCTCGCTGCGCATTCCTCCAACATTGTGCAGATCAACACCGGAACCGGATGTCACCTTGATGCCAATCAGGTGCGCCATGCCATGGATAAGCTCAATCTGCCGAAGTTGGATCTGCTTATCATTGAAAACGTTGGCAATCTGATCTGCCCTGTCTCCTTTAATCTCGGGCAAGACTGCAAAGTGGGCATGTTCAGCGTCAGCGAAGGGGATGATAAAGCCGCCAAGCATCCAAACCTGGTGGTATCCGCCGATCTGTTGCTGCTCAACAAAATGGACCTCCTTCCCTATATCCCTTTTGATCTGTCCCGATTTCGGCAGGATATTCAGCACTTAAATCGAAATGCGCAATTGCTCGAATTGTCGGTGCTCGGCAATCAAGTTAAGCCCTGGCTGGATTGGCTGATATCTCATAGCCAGCATGACAAGCAACATTCTCATATAAGCCAGAAACGCTAAAATTCCGTGAAATGATTTTCGATAGGGGGGGAATCACCGAATCTGACGCGGGTGCCGGCCACAACGGATTTACTCCGATTTCATTGGCATGCTTGGATAATTCCGGTAATACCTACATAAAGGACGGCATATGTCAGACCGATGTTCATCATCACATATATTTGACATCGCACGATGGCTTGTGTTAGGCTCCGCGTGAGGAACTGGGGCAGACCGCTTAGTAATCGTATAGCCAATTTTCTCACGCGCAACAAGTTATCAGGAGAACCGGCAAAATGTCCATAACCATCGTCAAATGCAGTTGGTGCGGGGCGCAAAGTCCGCAGGGTACGACAAATTGTCCAAGCTGCGGGGCGCCGCTTGATGCAAGAAATGTCGTGAGCGATTCGGGCTGGAGCGCCGCGCCGCGAATACGAAACTTTACAAAAATTCAATTCGGATCAAGTGTTTGTCAGGTGGAAGGACATACGGTTCCGGTGGCGGACATCAACCTTGGTGCGGAGGACGCGGTATTTTTCGAACCGCATGTCATGCTGTGGAAAGACCCGGCACTACATATTGGAAGCAAGTCCATCGCTGGAGGGGTCAAACGGATGTTGGCCGGCATGCCATTTTCGATCTCCATGGCCGAGGGGCCGGGACATATTGCGTTTTCGCGTGACGCGTCGGGTGAACTGGTTGTCCTGCCGCTGCACCCGGGCATGGAGCTGGATGTGAGGGAACATTCATTTGTCCTCGCATCACATGTGATCGACTATTCTTTTGTCCGGATCAAAGGACTGGCGAATTTAATATTCGGCGGCGAGGGAATGTTCATGGACAGGTTCGTGACGACCTCGGCGCCGGGCATGCTGATTCTGCATGGCTATGGAAATGTTTTTCAGCGGACACTTAAACCGGGAGAGAGCATTCTGCTTGAGCCCGGCGGCTTTCTCTATAAGGATTCATCAGTGCAGATGGACATTGAATTTACCAAGGTCGGCGGTGGAATGCTCATGCAACATCGCATGGCCCTGGCACGGATGACCGGTCCGGGGCGGGTGGGAATTCAATCGATGTATCACCATATGAATTCCGGCGAGAAGTGAGGGACGCGATGACACAGGCAACTTCAGCAAAATTGAATCGCTGTCCCTGGTGCGGTGAAGCAATCACCGCATTGACCGGAAACTGCCCGCGGTGCGGGGCCCCCCTGACGACCGCCCCGAGAGTGGATCAATCGGGCTTTGAACAGCGGCCGGCTGTCGCGAACATGGCGCGATTGCAGTTCGGCCCGAGCACCTGCCAGATTGAGGGTGAAATGGTACCGGTGGCGGATTTTCATCTCGCCGCCGATGATTTCATCTATTTCTCCAACCATCAATTGCTCTGGGCGGACCCCGGCATCACGCTTCGTAACAAAAGCATGCAGGATGCTTGGAAGCGTATGATCGGCGGTATGCCGATCTTTTTGACCGAGGCCGTCGGACCGGGACATGTGGCCGTATCGGCAGATGAGGCGGGTGAAACCATCGCCATCCCGCTTGATGCCGGTGCCGGCGTTGACGTGCACGAGAGCCACTTTCTGGCTGCAACCAGTGAAATCGATTTGAAGTTGCGTCCGACAGATATCTGGGTCACGCTGGGTGAATCGGGTGAAGAAGCGAAAGCCCATAAGCTGTTGCGACCGATCGGCATGTTTTATGATCGATTCGTCGCGGCGAAATCGCCGGGTATCGCATTTGTGCATTGCCGGGGAAACTGCTTCGTCCAGAGTCTCATGCCCGAGCAGGCGATTTTAATCAAACCGGGTGCGTTTCTTTACAAGGACCCGCAGGTAAAATTGATCCTGCATATCGAGTACATCTCGATCCGGGCCATTGGCTTTCCCGGCGGACTCCCCGGTGCCCGCCTGTGGCTGCGTGCGACAGGCCCGGGAAAAATTGCCGTTCAGTCGGCTTACAGGCAGACCGAACTCATTCATGAATCGATTATCAATTCCAGCATATCGACCTATGACGATACATGATTGACGGATGCCGCTGGCGAGACTGTCATAGCATCTATGGCCCGGGCGGTGGGCGGGCTATAATATTGTTATGAAGCCAGCAGGTAGCTCGTCTACGCCCGAATCATCCGCAGCCGCATCACCGGCTGCCATCCCTCTGTGGAACGATGGAAATCTGGGCAATCCGCATTTGTCGTCCGATAAATCGGACCGAGTTCGGGCAATGTTTGCTGCGATTGCGCCGGCGTATGATCTCAATAATCACGTGCACTCCATGGGGATTGATCATTCGTGGCGGCGCAAGGCCGTTGCGGCGGCGGGTGTGCGTCCCGACGATGTTGTCGCCGATATCGCCTGCGGAACCGGTGATTTGAGTTTTGCCTTTGCCAGGGCTGGAGCGAAGCGCGTCATGGGGTTGGATTTCTGTCATCCCATGATCTGTGGGGCAATCAACAAAGCCGTCCGCAGAAAGATTTCATCGCGGATCGGTTTTTCGGACGGCGACGCAACGCGTCTTCCGCTGGCGAATTCATCGGTGGATGTTGTATCCATCGCGTTCGGCCTGCGCAATGTTGATCGATGGACAGACGCCATACGGGAATTTTTTCGCGTTCTTCGCCCGGGCGGACGCCTGATTATTCTTGAATTCACGACACCCAAGACTCGTATCATCGGAACCCTGTTCAATCTGTATTTTCATCATCTGGTTCCGCTTACGGCATCGCTGATCAGCCGGGATCGGACGGGTGCCTATTATTATCTGCCTCGTAGCGTGGGTACGTTTCCCGGCTCGGACCGTATATGCTCGGCCATGAAGGATGCGGGGTTTTCTGATGTCGGCTATCAGTCGCTCACCTTCGGCGTGTGTGCGTGCTATCGCGGAGTGCGGCATGGTTAACAAAAACGACAGCCGTCCGGTCATGCGCAGAATCTTCCGTTCCCGCTGGCAGTGCCGCCATTGTCGGGCCTTCATCGGCGAGGAAAACATCGC
>JBMFVY010000059.1:0-20440 GCA_049965755.1 Phycisphaerae bacterium
TACCTGGACCAAAGACGCCGATACCATCCTGGCAAAGGTCGCCAACTGTAAAGCAGCGTTAGGGACAGTACACTAGCAACAGCCCCAGTTGACCGCGACGAGAACTGTCCCGCCCACTGCGGTGCCACTTTCTCGTCCGCTACATGGAAACGAAAGGGTATTGCCTATGTCCGGAGCTACTCTATCCCCCTGGCGACGCGTAACGGGTCGCTGGTTAATACTCGTGTGGCTGGCCGCCCTTGTGGCGCTGCCCTACGCGATGAGCCTTTACCCGCGCTCCGATTCGCAGGCTGCTGCTGGGCTCCTATTCGGGCTATTGATCATCGCCGAGTGGGCGATTGTGCCGCCCAATTCACTACCGCGCGACGGTGGCCAGGCGCCACCGGCCCGGACGCCCTCGGTGTCGCCCAAGCTCGCCTTGGCCTTGATGATACTCATATCATTCTTTGACGTCGTTTATTTCGTACCCTATATCGACGCCCGGGTGCGGGCGCTGGCAGGCGTAGCCGCCCGTTTACCGGTTCAGGCTTCGCTGAAAAATATCATCGAGAATATCCAGACCCGGAACGGGAGATTGGAAAGTTTGGCGGCGCTCGTGCAGTCGGGCGCAATAACCCCGCAAGACCTGCGCCCCGTTGGCATGTTGGTGACTCCCGATCCTTCGGGATTGGAGAAAATAAAGCATGCCGTCGCCACGGATGACCAGAGGGCGTTGTCGAACGCGGTGTCGCGGTACAGTATCTTCCGTTACTTGCCAGGCAAGGCTGCGGGCATCGGCGGTGCGGCGCCGGTCCCGCTGGTCATAAGCAAAAAATTGCGCGATCTGGAGTTCGGCTGGGTGAGGTTCTTGGGGTTCAGCGACGGGGAGGTCGTCGAAGTGGTGGCAAGCCCATGGTCGTGCATTGGCTCGGGGCCAATAATTGACATTCTGCGTCGCGGCTCGAGGGAGCAATGACTTCATCGAGCCCTCTTTTTGCGCCGAGCAATCGCCGCCGGGAATGAATAGAGCGGGCTAACGCCAACTGTTGCCGAGGGAAGCAATCAGACGGCAGCTTCCGTGCATCGCCCCCGCGTGTTATGATTTTCGCAGCAACAGGAATTCCGAGGCCGTGTTATGGTCGCAATCAGTGAAATGCCGATGGCAGGGAACACAGACAAGAATGTCTGTGCCACACTCAGTTGGACCCGATGCCGCGATTTGCAAGACGGGGCGGTTCGATAAAGCACACCGATTCAGTGACGGAGCCTCTGCGAACCGCTGGTTCCCCTGCGGTAAAAATAGGCAATCACACGGAGGCGCGGCTCCGCGAGGGCGGATACCTCGACGGGTTGATCGCCGCCGGGAAGGGGAATTGGGGTGTACCTGACGCCTCCGGCACCGGGCGGCCACGGCAGATATTCAAGCTGGCGGCAGCGGCGGCGGCAGCGAAATTCAAGAAAAGCTCGGAAATATCGAATAATGCCGCCGTCGCCAGTGCCGCCGGTGTCGCTAACGCCCACGATTTACTCGACGACCTGCTCTAACGCCCCGGCTCGCCGCGGCAAGGCCCGCTTGAGCCCGCCCTGAAAAATTGCCGCGCCGACTGACGGGGCGGGGAGCATTTTTTTGACTTTTCCGGCGTTTCTGCTTATAAAACAGAGGTATTGCAGTCTACTAAAAAAAGGGTGCCGAACCATGTCGCTCATGCAGAAACTCAAAGGCGAACTGATTGATATTATTCAGTGGACAGAACCCGCTGATAACGACATCCTTGCCTACCGTTTTCCGCGCTACGATAACGAAATCAAGAACGGAGCCAAGCTGACGGTTCGCGAGGGGCAGGTGGCCGTATTCGTCAACGAAGGTCAGCTTGCAGATGTTTACAAGCCGGGCATGTATACGCTGACCACCGAGAATATGCCGATTCTCTCCACCTTGAAGGGATGGAAATACGGCTTTAATTCCCCGTTCCGGGCGGAAGTCTATTTTATTTCCACTAAACAGTTTACGGATTTGAAATGGGGTACACCGAACCCGATTATGATGCGCGATAGCGACTTCGGCATCATCCGGCTGCGGGCATTCGGCACCTATGCGATGCACGTAGGCGACCCGGCGACATTCCTCAAGCAGCAGGTTGCGACCAATCCGGTATTTGAATCGGTGCAGGTTTCCGGCCAGATTCGCGACACCATCGTCGCCCGCTTTACCGATGTCATCGGTCAATCGCATATCCCGGCGCTGGAGATGGCCGGCAACTATGACAAAATCAGCCAACTCGCGCTGCAGAAAATCAAGGCGGACATTGCGACGCTGGGTATTGAACTGACGCTTTTTTATGTGGAAAATATCTCGCTTCCGCCTGAGGTTGAAAAAGCGATTGACACCCGCGCCTCGATGGGAGCGCTGGGTGACATGGGACAATACACGCGATTTCAAACAGCGACGGCCATTCCCATCGCGGCGGCCAATCCCGGCGGTATGGGCTCCATCGGCGTCGGCCTGGGAGCCGGGATGGCCATGGGCAACCAGATGGGGGCAGCGATGGCCTCTGGTAATAGCCGCCCCCCGCCGATTCCTCAGGCAGCTTCGTATTACCTCGCGATTGGCGGAAAACAGGCGGGCCCGTTTGATATGACGGCGCTGGCGGCCAAAGTCGCCTCCGGTGATTTGAAACCCGAAACGCTGGTATGGAAGGACGGCATGCCGGGGTGGTCGGCAGCCAACACGGTTGACGAGCTCAAGGGGGTCTTCCCCCCGCAGCCACCGCCTATTCCAGCCTGACGCTTCCCGGCCTCGGGTTGCTCGGGCCCACTGGCGCAACGCGTGGCCATGCACCGGTACATGCATCAGGCAAAGCTGCGCCATGGTGCTGTTCCCACCGCACCCGTTCTTGGAGTACACTCAAGCCCCGATAGACATCCGCAGGCTTTTGGAGCAAGCATGACCGTAATCAGACCCGGCGCCACGACTCGTGACGGCGAATTGATCGATACGCAGCGTAAAGCCCTCGAAATTAATATAGATTCCCGTCGCTACGGCACCTTCGCCGAGATTGGCGCCGGGCAGGAGGTGGTACGCTGGTTTTTTCGCGTCGGCGGAGCCGCCGGCACCATCGCCAAAAGTATCAGTGCCTACGACATGTCCGTAAGCGACGCGATCTACGGCCACTGCGACCGGTATGTATCCCGCGCCCGGCTGGAGGCGATGCTGAGATATGAGCAGAAGCTGAATATCGACCGACTCAACGAATCGCGCGGCGACACGACCGCTTTTTTTGCCTTTGCCAATACCGTCGCGGCAAAAAGTTTCAAGAATACTTCCCAGTGCCATGGCTGGATGGGTGTAAAATTTCAGGCCCATCCTCGCGATCAGGACTCCCAGATCATCCTGCACGTGCGGCTGCTCGACCGCGAAGCCGCCCAGCAGCAGGAAGCCCTGGGGATTGTGGGCGTGAATCTGCTCTATGGGGCGTTCTTCTACCATTACGACCCAGAACTGCTTCTGCGATCGCTGATGGACGGCGTTTCGGCGGCACGGATTGAAATCGACATGATCGAATTCTCCGGCATTGAATTCCGACATGTGGATAATCGCATCATGAGTCTGCGATTGGTGGAACTCGGCCTCTCACCCGCGGCGATGTTCGGCCCCAACGGCGAGGTACTCCAGCCATCGGAGGTGCTGCACAAAAAACCGGTACTGGTCGAACGCGGCAGTTTTCGGCCGGTCACGCACGTGAATCTTGACATGATGCGCTGCGCCCGGGAGCACTTCATGGCTGCCCCCGATTCAGGCGGAGAAGAGCCCGTCGAGCTGATGGAAATTACGATGCGGAATCTCAAGGCCGGCGGAGAAATCGACCTGCGCGATTTTCTCGCCCGGGCCGATGTGATCGGCGCCTGCGGCATGCCGGTGATCATCAGTGATTATTTTGAGTTTTATCGTCTGGCCGGATATCTCTCACAATTTACCAAAAAGCGTGTCGGATTGCTGATGGGCATCCCCACGCTTATTGACCTATTTGATGTTACTTATTACGCAGATCTGGAAGGTGGTATTCTGGAATCCTTCGGCCGACTGTTCAAGAATGACCACCGTCTTTACGTATACCCGCTCAAGCGAGCGGCGGAGAGTGAGCTTGTCACGGTTCGCAATCTTGAGCTCACACCCGAACTGAGCTGTCTTTATCGTTATCTGGTTGAAAGCGGCTGGATCATTCAGCTGGAAAATTACAATCCGGATTACCTGCAGATTTTTTCGCGAGATGTGCTCGAAAAAATTAAAAAGTGTGATGATTCCTGGCAACGGATGGTACCGGAGGCGGTCGAAGCACTTATCCGCAAACGCGGCCTTTTCGGCTACCCGCATAAGCGAAATCCTGAGATGGCCTGAGAAAAACTACCTTGGTCTGAGATGTGAGTCGTCCGGTCCCATGGGGATGAGGCCTCGTTCAATCGTGCGCTGATGTACGTTCCCATCATCCAACTTTTCTGGGAGTGTCCTGCGCAAGCCGAACGGGTGCGGCGCCTCAGCTTGACAACCTGATGGGGTGTAGTTAATCAATACCGTATCCGGGTCGTATGACATTCCGCCCGCCTGCCTGTCGAGTTCCGCTGTCGGTTTCTCGGAGCAGGAGAGCCGAATATCACCAGAACCCGGGGGAGTTTCGTGGATGGCGAATGATATTTTCTCCGCTCAGCGGAGTGATCTGCAGAACGATCAGATTGTGCAGAACCTATCGACCAGGGTACAGCCGCCGGAGCGTGTTGCCATTACGGTCTTTGCCGAGGCCGGCGAGGCGAGCCGGGCCGTAGCCCAAGAAATCGGCCGGTTGGTTTCAGAGCGCGGCAAAGCCGGAGCGTGTTGTGTGTTGGGTCTGGCTACCGGCTCGACGCCTCTGGGGGTGTATCGCGAACTCGTGCGTCTCCATCGGGAGAAGGGGTTGAGTTTTCGCCATGTGATCAGCTTCAATCTTGATGAATATTATGGAATCACCCCTGATGCCGCGCAAAGCTACCACCGATTTATGCATGAGAATCTTTTCTCGCATATTGATATCAAGCCTGAAAATGTGCATATCCCCGACGGCCAATGTCCGTCCGAGCAAGTTGGTGAATACTGCCGCCGGTACGAACAACAGATTCGCGATGCGGGTGGGTTGGATCTGCAATTATTGGGTATCGGACGCACCGGCCACATCGGATTTAATGAACCCGGATCACCGGCGGACAGCCGCACGCGTCTGATCGCATTGGACCGTGTAACCCGGCTCGACGCGGCCAGCGATTTTTATGGCCAGCAGCACGTGCCCCGGCGAGCGATTACGATGGGCGTGGGGACGATTCTGGAAGCACGCCGCGTGATACTCATGGCCTTCGGAGAAAACAAGGCTGCGACGGTAGCGCAGGCGGTGGAAGGACCGATTTCAGCCAATCTACCCGCGAGTTGTCTGCAGAAACACCCTGCGGTGCAGTTTGTGTTGGATAGCGCTGCGGCGGCGGAGCTCACACGGGAGAAAAGTCCGTGGTTACTCGGGCCGGTGGAGTGGAATACGGAGATGATCAAGCGTGCGGTCATCTGGCTTGCGCTGAGACTCAAGAAAGCCATACTCAAGCTCACGGATGAAGACTTTGGGGAGCATGGATTGCAGGAATTATTGGCCAGCCACGGTCCGGCCTATGACATCAATCTCCGGGTATTCCGCGAACTGGTGGGGAAGATTACCGGCTGGCCAGCGGGGAAACCGATCTCTCTGCATCGCCCCGGAGATATTCGCCGTCCGGGGGATGAGATATTTCCGAAGCGAATTCTTGTCTTCAGCCCCCATCCGGATGACGACGTGATCAGCATGGGCGGCACGATCATCCGGCTGGTGGATCAAGGCCACGAGGTCCACATTGCCTACCAGACCAGCGGCAACATAGCGGTCTTCGACGCCGATGCTCTGCGCTACGCTGATTTTGTTCGCGAATTTAACCGCGGTTTCGGCCTGGAGATTGCCTCGGCGGAAAAACTGGAGCGGCAGTTGGAGGAATTTGTGGATCGCAAACACCCCGGCGATCCGGATTCAGCGCCTCTGCGCAAGATCAAGACGTTCATCCGTCGCTGCGAGGCCCGGGCGGCTGCACGGGCATGTGGAATCGGGCCGGAGCGCACGCACTTTCTGGATCTGCCGTTTTATGAAACTGGCCTCATTCGGAAAAACCCCATCGGCGATGCTGACGTGCAGATCGTTCTGAAATTGCTTGAGACTCTTTCGCCCCATCAGGTATATGCCGCCGGCGATTTATCCGATCCGCACGGTACCCACCGGATGTGCCTGGAGGCTGTGTTCCGGGCGCTGCAGCGATGGAAACCCCGCACACCAGAGCCCCAACCCGAAGTCTGGCTTTACCGTGGCGCCTGGCAGGAATGGGGGCCGGAATCCATCGAGATGGCGATTCCACTGAGCCCCGGAGAACTCTCACGCAAGCGGGACGCCATATTCAAACATCAAAGTCAGAAGGATCGGGCGATGTTCCCCGGTGCCGATCAGAGGGAATTCTGGCAGCGTGCCGAAGAGCGCAACCGCGGTACCGCCGATATTTTTAACCGCCTGGGTCTGGCGGAATATGAAGCGCTCGAGGGGTTTGTTCAATGGACGATTGCCGACGATTGACGATGGTTGGCGGCGGGGAAAACGTCTCGCAGAGACGATAATTGCTGTACTCAATTGAAAGGTGCGAATGAAAACGCCCGAGCCGATGTCAAGTCATTCCGCCGTGGGGCGTTACAACCAGATGTTGCTGCTGGTGGCGGGGTTGGGGGGCCTGCTTTACGGCGTCGATGTGGGGATCATTGCCGGGGCACTTCCATACCTTCAGGCCACCTCCGGTCTTACAGCCAATCAGCTTTCCATTGTCGTAGCGGCTGTACTACTTGGAGGTGCCATATCCACGCTGTTCGCCGGGGCGCTGGCGGACCTCCTGGGCCGAAAACCTCTGATGATCCTTGCGGGAATACTGTTCGTAATCAGTATTCCCATCATCGCCATGTCCCATGGGTATACCCCTCTGCTTTTGGGGCGCTTGCTTCAGGGCGTCAGCGCCGGGCTCATCGGCGTGGTAGTACCGCTGTATCTGGCGGAATGCCTGACTCCGGAGAAACGGGGTCGCGGTACCGCCACCTTTCAATGGCTGCTGACCCTGGGGTTTGTGACATCCGCCGCCATCGCGATGTACTTCAGTTATCGCGTTGCGGCCGTGGCAAAACTGCACGATCCACGCGAATTATTTGCCTTCAAAGATTGGGCATGGCGAAGTATTTTCTGGACCGCGCTTCTACCCGGCATCCTGTTCATTTGGGGAGGTTTGTTTGTGGCGGAGTCGCCAAGGTGGCTTTTTCGCCGCGGAAAACATGATGCCGCCCGAGGAGCGCTGCTCCGATCGCGTTCGCCGGAACAGACCGAACTGGAAATGACGGAAATGGAAAATACGCGGAACCTTGCAAAAGCCCAAACCTCTCGGCGACGGGAATCTCTGATGCAGCGCCGATATGTACTCCCGTTTCTCCTGGCATGCCTTATTCTGGGATGTACCCAAACCACCGGGGTCAATTCCGTCATCGGGTACAACGCTACCATTCTTATTCAGGCCGGTCTTAATGATGTTCAGGCTCATTGGGGATACCTGCTATTTACTTCAGTTAATTTTCTCATGACGATTATCGGCGTGGTTCTCGTGGATCGAATCGGTCGAAAACGACTCCTCTCCATCGGTACGGCCGGGATTATCGCATCCCTGGTTGGCACCGGACTGCTGTTTCAACATGCGGAACGGCACCGCCGCGACTGTGCCGCCGCGCTTACTGCGATGATTCATCATCAGTCTCTCCATCTTCCGTTCAATTCGACGATGGCGTCGAAGCTGTTGCGGAAGACCGGCGTTCAAAACCCGGCCATGCTCAAGCACCCCACCACCCTGACCATTATTTATTCGTATGGAGATTTCACGGCTGCCACGGTTGCCGCCCGGTCCGACCATTCAGCCGCCAGGCCGATCAGCATTTCACGGTCGATGTGCGTGCCGGCCAACGGTGTCATTGCATTTTTCAATAATCCATTTGCCAATCTTCAGGCCGCCCGCAAGGCCCCGCTGAAGATCGATCATGCCTGGCTTACCCCTGTGCCGAGCGTTCTCAACGGCGAGCTTACAACGCTGACCTTGCTGGGCTTCATTGCTTTTTTCGCGGCCGGTCCGGGCATCTGCGTCTGGCTGGCGCTTTCAGAATTAATGCCGACACGCATCCGGTCCAATGGAATGAGCATCGCACTGCTGATCAATCAGAGCATCTCAGCTATTATTTCGGCAGTGTTTCTCCCCGTGGTGGGAAAATATGGGTACGCCACGGTATTTTTTGCGTTCGCCGGCTGCACGGTGATCTACTTCCTGGCGGCAACATTTCTGCTGCCGGAAACGCGTAATAAAACGCTTGAGGAAATTGAAACGCTCTTCAGCGGGAACCGGCCTGTCCCAGCGGATGCTCCGCCGGCCTGAGGCTTTATCCGGTATCTATCCGATGTATCGCTGAAGCGGATGGATGAGGATGGGATTACGTGCACCGTCCCTGCTTGAACGACATTCCTGCCGCAAGGCATTGGATCATGATCCGTCAATAACCGATGAGAATTTGTAGCATCCGGACGCAAGAGAAAATATCGCACAGTGTCCGTCCCATTTCATGAAACGGATGTGAGGATTGCCGCGGGTGACGGCCTTTCCCCCCTCCCGCACGGAGGTCGCCGAGCGGGAGGGTACCGCCACCCGGGCGGTGGTATTCGGGGGAATGGTGATATGCCAATGGAATCGTGTGCCATCTCGATGCCACTCGCTTTTAATGATTCCATACATCGACTCATGGTAAGCTGAAACCGTTTTCAAGTGCCGGAAGTTATGCGGCCGCAACTCAATTTGTTTGAATCCCGGGTTATCTTCAGCAGGACGGATACCGGCGACGCTTTCGTGAAACCATGCAGCGAAGCAGCTTTGCATAGCATGGTTGTAGGAGCAGCCGACCTGGGGTTGGCTCAGCGGTGTGTTGTATTGCACTTCCGGCCAGGTGGTGTCCCCCCGGGAAAGCATATAACCGTAGCTCGGATAGTCCACCTTATTCATCATGCCATAAGTCAGCTCATCGTAGCCATAGTCGTTAAGCAGCGTGTAGAGGGGCCGGGAACCCATGACACCGGTATCTGCATGATCGCGCCGGAGATGAACTTCATTGGCGAGTGCGGCGGCCACACTATTTTGATGTGCCTCGGGAACCAATCCATAGCGCAACGCCACGGCATTGCCGGTTTGTGAACCATATCCAGCCGTCGGCGATTTGAAGAACGTCCGATTAAAGGCGGCCTTTACCATCGCCGCCTGACGCTTGAACCATTTTTCGTCCTCGGTGCGGCCGAATAAAGCGGCGGCTTTGGTCATGATGACAAGGCTACCATATTGCATGGCCGTAGAGGTAAGTGGCACGGGGCAGCGGGGATTAGCACCTCCGACACCCGGCGGACACCAATCGCCAAAGCCGTATTGCACAATGCCGTTTTTGCTCACGACAGGAGATGCGACATATTGAAGCCAACGCTTCATATGCGGATATTGATGTTTAAGGGTCGAGGCATCGCCATAGTAGAGATAAATAAACCAAGGTATGGCCACCAAGGCATCGCCCCAATCCGGATTCGCCTGATCGCAGAGCCGACGGCCGGTGGCGATATTGCACGGAAGTCCCGGTGAAGCGGTTGTATGCCACAGGGTGACTCCTCCGCGGCCCAGGACGGTATCCATGTCGCTGGCAAGTTTATTCAGGAGAGGTGCCATCTGGTAATTGAATATGGCCGCCTGAGCGGAGATTTCCATATCCCCCATCCACGAGCACTTTTCGCGCTGCGGGCAATCCTCCATAATACTGTGCATGTTGCTCTCGAGCGTCCAGAGGGAAGTATGGTAGATGCGGTTGAGCAGCGGGTCGGAGCAGACAAAGTCGCCCCGTTTTTCGGCGGCAGTCCGCATCTGGATGCCCTGCATGAAGCTTAAATTCGGCCTGCGTTTTAAGCCACTGACTTCAACAAACCGAAATCCATGATAGGTAAAGCGGGGGCGCCATTGCTCGCCGCCACCTTTGCAGACGTAAATTTCAGTCTGGACCACACCGGTTGCGTAGACACCGGTTGTGGATGGGTCAATTTCCGTCCCACCGGGTGCCAATATCTCGGCCATCCGAAGGGTGATGCGCGTGCCCGCAGGTTCGGTGAGCTTGAGCTGCACGCACCCGGCAAAATTCTGGCCCAGATCAACGATCCATTTTCCATCGGTGCCGGCAATGATCCGCTTCGCTTTGATGATTCGCGTGTCCTGAATCGTCTGGATCATCTGGCTCTGCAATTTGTGCGTTGGGGCCGGTCGCACGCGGGCGGACTGCCAGTGCGAATCATCGAGACCGGGTTGGTCCCAGCCGGGAATTTCAAGCCTGGCGTCGTAGGTTTCACCCGCATAGACGTTATCAAAAAGCACTGGGCCGGTGGTGGCCCGCCAGGTGGAATCGGTAGCCACCACGTCTGTGGAGCCATCCGAAAATTCCATTACACATTTGGCGAGCAACACAGGCGGCCCCCATGCCAACCACGATGCCCAGACAACGTTCTGACCAAAAAATCCATTTCCAAGCATCACCCCGACGGCGTTATCGCCGTCGCGGAGAGCGTCTGTTACGTCATGCACCGCATAAAAAGAGCGGGCATCATACGTGGTCATCCCCGGATCCAATTGTTGCGATCCGATTCGCTTGCCGTTGATATGCAGTTCATAGTAACCCAGTCCGCAAATATACATCCGGGCGCGGGTTAACGTCTTATTGATTTTGAACGTTTTACGAAACAGCGGAGAGGGGAACGTCTTTTTGTAGGCGGGTTTCTTCATGCCGCTGGTCTGCACCGGACGCATGATCAAGCGAGAATTTCGCGTATCCTTTGCCAATTCAATCCATTGTGCGGGGCGCCAATCTGTGGACGTGAGCATTCCCATTTCCCAAAGTGCCGGCGCCGCCCATGGACTGGCGACCCGATCGGCATTCCAGGTGCGTACGGTCCAAAAATAGCGCCCACCAGCCGTCAAAGGCGGACCCGCATACGGAACCAGCACGCTCTGATCAGATCGGCAGGAGCCGGAATCCCAGACATCCGCCTTTCCAGGTTGAAGCAGCGCCGGATCGCGGGACACCAATATCTGATAGGCGGTCTGCTGTTCGCCCCGGCGGGACGACCCAAGCATCCAGCTTAATCGCGGATGCGGCGTATCGACACCGAGGGGGTCTACCAGATATTCACATGTCAGATGCGTCGGACTTGCGGGTTGAGATTTTTCGTCGGCGGCACCCGCACGAGAGGTGCCGCTGGCGACCACCGCCATGGCGGCGGTCTTGATGACATCACGGCGGGAAAGTTTTGTTATACCGATGCTCGTTTTCATAAATCTCCTACAACGATGCTTGCCGATATTCAGAGTATATATTGTAAGGCAAGATCGAGGCGGAGAGAATCTGCGCCGGTCTGTCTACCGCCCGCAGACAGAGGGCAATGACATTTTTGCCCTGCCCGTTCGGCCGGAGCCAGCACTCGGGGAGGTAATATTCTCTCTGCCCGCCATATTGCCAGAAACGGTCGTACAGATGTCCGTTGACATAAATGAAACCCGTCCCCAGCGCTTCAATTTTAAGACACCAGGGCAGCCAGATATCGGGGCGCACTGGCGGAAGATGAAATTCCATGCGATGCCATGAAAGCAGATTCGGCTCTTCGGACACATCGTTATTCTGCTGCAGGGGATATGAAGACCAGGCGCTGTCGTCAAAATCCGTCTCATGCCATCGGCGGCTGATACCGACGGGCGCCGCCGCAATCTCCATCGAACCGTCGAGATGGGAAAAGGGGCGTGACTCTTTCGCGGAAACCAGTTTCACCAGCCCGAGACCACCGACACGGCTGCCACTTCGCACCAGGATGGCAACGCTGTTGAGCCCCGGCTTTAATACTTTGGCCACATTAAAGGTAAATATCTGGAACCAGTGACTGGTGGAACCGATGAATTTACCATTCACGAATACCCAGCCCTGAGCTGCAACATGAGTTATCGGTGTCTGTGCGTTCCCATCCGCCGTGAAGGTGAAGCTGAAGGACGTGTCGCTGCTGGTGGAGGTGCTGCTTAAGGGATCCGTGTGGGTGAATCCATTTACGTCGGTGCCGGTGGCGGTGGATCGGGATATGATTAGACTCAATCTTCGGCGGCGCCTTTTGCACCCGAATCATCGGATGAAGAATCGGTCAGGCGAAATAATTCCTTCACCGCCATGGCCAGCTGCAATTGCCGATCGAACGCCGGATGGTTGCCCAGTTGCGTAACGGGCGTGTGCAAGATCTTGCCGACGAGGCGATGGGCGAATTTTCGCAGAGCCTGCTGCTGATCGGGTGTTAGTTCGGGATGTTCTGATAGCAGTAGAGTCAATTCGCGATCGCTGATTTCCCGGCACTGCTGGTAAAGGGCCTTGACGACCGGACCGGAGTTGCGAGCCGCCAACCACGCCGTGAAATCTTCCAGGTGCCGCTGAAGGATATGCGTGCTTTTGTCAATCTCGCCGCCGCGCCGCGCACGCGTGAGCTCCGACACACGGCTAAGATCATCCACGTTATAGAGGAAGGTATTGGGAAGGCGTGTGACGCCATCTTCCACATCGCGCGGGACGGCAACGTCAATAATGAACAGCGGACGATATTGACGCAGCTTGAGGAGATTTTTCAGCCGGGCGACGGTTAATATCGGGTCGCGTGAACTGGTACCTGAAAGAACAACATCGGCCTGCGTGAGGCCGTCGTCAAGGCGGGAAAAATCGATGCGCTCGGCGGAGTATTTTTCCGCCAGCGAAACTCCCCGCTGCGCATCCCGATTGGCTACCAGCAGACGCCGCGGCTTTTGTGCCATGATGTGCTTGAGCATGATGCCGGCCATCTTCCCGGCGCCGATCACCAGCACGGTTTTATCGGCAAGCGTGTCGAACACTTCGCCGATGAGTTCCACCGCCGCCCCGGCGACGGAGGTTCTTCCTTCCGAGAGGCGCGTGTTTTCGTGAACATCCTTGCCCGCAGCCAGCGCCCGCTGGCAGACGGCGTGAAGCATGGTGCCGACGGTAGCGGCACCGGCGGCAAGTTGATATGCATCACGTACCTGCCCGAGGATTTGCGTTTCACCAAGCACCATGGAATCAAGAGAACTCGCCACACGGAAGAGATGCTCCACCATGCCGGTGCCTCGATGGATATACAGGTGCGGCATGAGAGATTCGGGCGGGACGGAGCCAATCCGTGCCAATTGAGCGGCAAGCTGATCTTCAGGGATATCGCGTCCGATGAGAAATGCGGTGTAGAGTTCCACGCGATTGCAGGTTGAAAGGAGCATGAACTCGGCGTGCGGATGGTTGAGGTGCAGCTCACCGAGAATTTTGCGGGTTTCATCAGCGCCGGAGGCGAGCTTTTCGCGCAGCTCAATAGGTGCAGTGCGGTAGTTGATACCGACCATCAGCATCTGATAGGAATGTGGAATCATTGATTCCATTTCATCTCATCCATGTGGCATCCAGTTGGCCGCGATCAGCACTGCAAGCAGAAACAAAAATCCGACAATACTGAGCCACGCACAGCGTGAGCCACGTAGAGCGGGAGCGAGCCGGACGTGCAGCAGGGACGCGTATACGAGCCACGCCACGGCTGTGAGCACGACTTTGGGCGAGAAATACCAATCCCGTCCGAGGGCATGCGGGTCTTCCACCGCACGGAAAATGCCGCTGATCGCACCGAGCGTCAGCAGCGGAAAACCTACCACAATACAGTGCCGGGTGAATCGCTCCAAACGGTCAAGCGGCGGCAATTTGGGGAATGTCCATCGAGACCGATCTTTACGCTTCAATTGCGATTCCGAGATCAGATAAACCACACCGGCCATGCACCCCACGGCGAAACTGGCAAACCCCAGCAGCACACTGACCACATGCACGAGCGTCCATGGGTTGGCATCATGAAAGTGCGGCTCGGCCGTGAAACTGAGCGTTACGCCCAAAATCAAAAGCCCCGCCGCCATGGGCAGGAGAAAAGGGGCGAAATCGCGCAGTTGGTGCGTGAGGCGGTAATAGACCCACGCCAGAAGCACCAGCAGAGAAAGGACGAGGGAGGAATCGAAAAAATTCGTTACGGTTGATGAGAGAGAATGGGCGGCCGCCGCACGCAGAGCCAGCAGAATCAGCAGAATCCCCATGGCCACGGCGACCAGCCAAGTGGCAGTGAGATTTTTCTGCGATCCGTCGGTGGCGACATTTTTAACATGGATGAGTTTGGATCGAGTATAGAAGTAAAATGCCGCTAGCAGAATCAGCGGCGTCACCGCGGCGGCGGTAATTTCCGGAATGTTCAGGGGCAAAAATTGCGTGTGCACCATGGGCTATCGGCCCTGCCTTCCGCAGTTCAATCTTGCCTCGGCCACGAGCCGATCAAAATACTCTGCCGCCGCCTTTTCACCCCCGGATTTTATTGCGGCGATCATTTCATCTCCACTTACCCGGCGCATCAAGTCGCGGCGAGTCGCCTCATGATCGAACGCATTGCGGATTTGCATCCGCCATTGCGGCAGAAGGCCGGCGAGAGTTTTCTGATCAGCGGATATACCAGCCACCGCCTGATCGGCCAATTGGGCGGCAAACCCCGGTGACCCCCCACTGGTGGATATGGCAATCGTTATCTCCCCCACGGCCCGACTGGCAGGAGAGATCAAATCGCCATCGTCCGGGGCACTGCAATTACAGGCCCAGATTCCGGCGGCCCGCGCATCGGCACACACCTTTGCATTAACATCTGAATGGTTGGTTGCGGCAAAGACCAGCCACCAGTGCCGATCCGATGGACGCATGATGCTGGAATCGTAGACGGCCCTCTTTATTTCAATGCCGCGCAACTCACTGATTTCGGGCCGGACTTCCGGGCTGACCACCAGCACGCGCGATCCACCAGCGACCAGCGCGGTGATTTTGCGCAAGGCCACCCCCCCACCCCCCACCACGAGGGATTCTTTTCCATCCATACGCAAAAATGCTGGAAAAAAACCGTAATCCATTCCACAATATTAGCGATTATTCGCTCGGCGGCATAGATGATCGGGATGGCTCGTCTCCTGGCCGGGACGCAGGGAACATCCGATAACGCTTATGGTGCCGTGGTATGCGCTCATGACAGGAGCCACCCTTTGCCGAAAAAATCGCCGTTTGCTTGGAAACAAAGGGTTGCATCAGCCGTAAAAGCCGCCCGGTCGCAAGTCAGCGGAGCCGAGCAGATAGACCATTACTGGCACGGGCGACTGGTGACGCTGATGCTGGAAGCCTTCGGTGATGAACCTGACGCCTACTTTTTTATCGAAACTCTTTCGCCCCGTGCCAATATCCCCCGCCCCGATCTTGTGATGCTCCATCCGCAGATTGGCGTGCTGGTGATTGAAAATAAGGGGATCGATCTACCGGCCATCGAGTCCGTGCAGGGAGCGGAACTGACCATTCGGCGCGACGGCGTTTTATCGCGGGAAGATCCGCTTCGACAGGCGGAACGTGTCATGTTCGGTATCCGCGATCTTTGCAAAGGGCGTGTGGATGTATCCCGCATATTATTTTTGCGGATTGCCGTGCTGCCCGCCATACACCGAAAAAAGATACGAAGAGCGTTTCTCCAGCACAGCACCGGCGGATTTTTTATTTGCCGAGGAGTGTGCGACCGCCGGCGCCCTGCGGGAGGTCATGGTTCGCATTGCTGATGAGCATGCACCCGTTCATATGCCCAGCCGCCGGTTATCGCGGGAAGATGCGACTGTGGTTATCAGCGCTCTGACGGGACAGAGCATTTTGCGCACGGACCGTGCGTCCTTGGGCCGCTCTCCGAATGCCCCCCGGTTCAGCGCTGAAATTCGCGCCATGGAAGACGCCATCCGCGAACCGACCGAGCAGCAGCAATCCCTCGGCAATGCGGATCTTTCCGGTGCCCATCGCTTATTTCGAGGTGTGGCCGGATCGGGCAAATCGATTCTTCTTGCGATGAATGCGGCGCAGGCGATCCATGATCTGTCGCAGCGCACGGGAAATCTCTTTGAACAGTCGGTTCATCGGCCGCGCGTGTTGGTGCTGTGTTACAACCGCACACTTACCTTCTATCTGCGTCAGCGGATTGAGGAGCGTTATAAGCGGATCACATGGTCGGACGTACCGAAGGATTGTCTGGTCGTCACGCATGTCGAGGGACTGATACACGATCTGGTAAAGTCGGAACCATCACTTCAGACGCCATACACATACGAAGATCGCCCGGCCCGCGCCGAACTGATTTGCCGGACGCTTGACCAGTTGCCGCCCGATGTGCTGGCGCCCCTGCAATTCGACTATATCTATGTGGATGAAACGCAGGACCTGTATCCGGAGGAACTTCAGTTCATCCGGCGATTGGCCCGGCGCGATGAAAACGGCCGCCAGACCCTCATCCTGTTTTACGACAACGCCCAGAATATATACGGCGTGAAGACACCGGTGTGGGAGAAACTCGGCATTCAGATCGTGGGACGGACGATTTTTCTCGATCAATGTCTGCGCAATACCCGACAGGTTGTTGATTTTGCGTTTAATGTTCTCGTCGGATCGTATGCAGATGCCGGGAAACCGGTTACCACGCGGCAATTTGCGGATGTCGCCAATTTGCTCCAGCGCGGATTGATCAGAGAAGACGGCCCGCGATTTGAAATTGAATTCTGCAGGCGCCACGGCGCGGCACCGAGAGTTGAATTTTATCCATCCCGCAGGGAGGAGATTAAGGCTGTCGCGGAATATGTGAGGCACCTGCTGCATGTGGACGGTGTACTACCGAGCGATATCCTGATTCTTTCCAAGCATTATAAGTTTATGGAAGGCCTGGAGGAGGCGCTTACCGGCGTACTGGGGCATCATGGGGCGATTCGCTTTGTGGATGCTCAACACCCGGAAAACAAACGCAAGCCCCTCTTTGATCCGGGGAAATTGACGCTCTGTACGGTGGCGAGCGCCAAGGGGTACGACGCTCCGGTGGTATTTGTCATGGGCGCCGATGACTTTCACGACGACGATAAAGGGCGGGCGTCATTTTATGTCGCCTGCACACGCGCCAAATTGGCCCTGATTGTCACCGGCGTAAGAAGATTGGAGGGAGGCCGCCTGATAAGCGAAATTGAAAAGGCGGCGGCCGCCGTGCGACAACGCCGGAAGCCCGTTGTGAAATCAGCGGTGGATGGACAGTTCTGTCCGCATTGCCGGGGCAATCGCCTGCACGCACAGAATTCACCGGACGGTTTCAGCTATCATTGTATCGACTGTCTGAGTGTCATTCCGATTGATTCGCATTGCCCGCGCTGCGGCGGCCCCGCGACCCTGAAAATGGAAGGCAGGAATCTGATGGTGGTATGTCCGTGCGGGCCGAATCATCTCGTCTATACCAATCAACCGCTTGCTTGCTGGTAACTCAGCTTTCGCACTTGGGAGGTGAAACCCGGGTCGTTGGGCGACCAGTGCCGAAAGTTTCCGAATTCAGGCGGAAGAGGGAATGCTATTGGGGAGCTGCGCCCCCGGCCCAAGGAAATCCCGCTGATTATGGGGCACCTCGTCTGGCCTGAAAGCAGTGCGAGGCTTGGATCACCTCAGGAACTCAAGCACGCTTTGACGATCCAGCTTATCATGTAATGATTGGTTTCCGTAGTCCTTGAGGCAGTCGTAGCACGCTTTTTCGCAGGAGCAGTCCTCGCATATCTGCCTGGCGATCCTTAAAACTTCGCCAAACTTTTGCTTCCCCTCGCGCACGAAGCCGGCACCTCCGGGGGTTTGGTCGTAGAGGATAATTTCTGCGGGGTGGTCGTCCCTAGATCTGAGGGCGACGCCGATTTCTTGGCTTTCGATCTCCAACAGCCTGCACAATCCTTTACGTAACGCGTGTGCGAGTGATTCTGGCGAAACCGATGGACGGTCCGGGCGGACTATGAAACAGAAGCTTTCAAATTCGTTGGCGTAGGCTACCTCTGTCACCAATTCACCCTTGCACGCCGCTGGCTCCCCCGCCGACCTCGGCCGCTTATGCGAGCCGCGAGGCCGCTTTGGCCCGAACATGGGCTCGCTGAAACCGCACTCCCGGCACAACACGAAGCCAAGGTTCTTCGGGCCGAGATTATACCGAAATAGCTTGCCATTCTCCGTAACTGCCAGCCCAAAGCGACCTCCGCCATC
This sequence comes from Phycisphaerae bacterium, assembly GCA_049965755.1. Lineage (GTDB taxonomy): Bacteria > Planctomycetota > Phycisphaerae > WQYP01 > WQYP01 > JAJZGD01. The sequence goes on from JBMFVY010000059.1 coordinate 18,338, forward strand.
GAATTGCGAATCTGGAATTTGGTCAATAAAGTGCGTAGCCCCCTGCCGCTGGCGTATCAGCGTATCGATCTGGTAGCGCTGCGGCCGCTGGCGAGGCCCTGTATCTACCTTTATGCTGAATGCCACCGGTGACACGAATCGGTGGGTACGCTGCAGCGTTATTGCATGGCCGCAGAAATCGCAGTTTCCGCCATACAACTTGTCACGCAGCGGATTCGTTCGAATATTTCCGCATGTGCATTTGGAGTACCAGCGTAGCTCCGGCTTGTCGCGCTTACCGAGAACGTACACTCCCGCACTGGTGTATACAGCTTTACGGGCGACGACCTGCGCACCGGGGGCGTACTCGGTAATAGCAATGGAGCGGCTTCGGCTCAGCTCTACCTCACTCTCTTTAGACCAGCGGGTTTTGGCGGTCTCGAGCCTCACCACATCCAACGGGAAAGCGTAGCGCGGAAGGAACCCGCTTTCTGCCAGAAAGGTAATTATATCTGTTCTCAGGAGGTTCTTAATGCCCTCACCAAAATCTCTCGACTCTTCGTCCGCCCCGCGCCCGTGGGCGCGTTTTCGCGCGTCGATCATGGCCGACAGTTCTTGTTCGGCGTCTCCCATCGCATCCTTGTATTTTATTAGGGCGTTGTCTTTGGCGGGCGCGATACCCAGCCGCCGCTCGAACTCGTCCCGGCAAGTGCTCGTATTAAATAGGCAGCCAGTGTCTTGGCCCTCGAGCCAAGCCTTAAAATTTAGGTGCGTGTCTTCGGGCGGATCATGCCTGAGGTAGTCCTTGGGGAGGGATCGCCGGGCGCCCGGGTCGACAAACGCCTCAAGCGGAATAGTCTGCGAGGAGCCCTTTGCGGTATCGGTCCCCGGCAGTTTTTCTCGAAGAAATTTGGCGAAGACGACGGCGTTGAAATGGCGCTGGGAGATAATTTTATTTTCTGGAAACACCGTTGGGGCGCGCACTGCGCCCGCCATCAGCCTTTGAGGTTCGCGCCACATGTCGGAATCGTATTTGGATCGCCTACACATGGTGACACATACAGCGTTCTTATCGGAGCCGCGGCCAGCCCTTCCAACACGCTGGACGTAATTTGCGCTGGACGGCGGGGCGTTGCGCAGCAGGACCTTTTGCAGGCTGCCGATGTTAATGCCCATTTCGAACGTAGTGGTACTGCTTATGAGGTTCACGCCCTGATCGGCGCGGAATTTGTCCTCGATAATCTTGGCCAAATCCTTTTTAACCTGTGCGGTATGCTCCTCGGCTCGTAATTCGCAGAACATCGGGTGCTCCGACTCATCGGATATCCAACCAGCCACGATGTTACCAGCAGGACTGAAGGGCCTGGCCTGAAGCTCTCCCGAGCAGCCTGGCCGTGGGCAACAGCCGCGTGCGGAATAAACGGCGGCAGTACCACAGCGGCTGCAAGCATAGCACTGCTTTGCCGGCCGTAGAAGCAACAAATCGTGGTCGATCACAAATGCGTCGCGACCTTTCTCAGGTATTAAGCGCGGCTCAATTACCTCCCACAACTTGTCCGCCACGGACAATGCGGAATCCCGGTTGCCATTTATTAGCCTTTGCAGGTAGTCGATTATCGTATTCGTCCTCTTGTCGGCTGGGATCCAGCTGTGCACGCGTTTATCCCCAGTCGGCCGGCGCGAGTACGCCACCTTGGCTGTTACTGGCCCGAATGCCGGAGCATCAACGTCGACACCCTTGGGGAGTGAGATGGCCTTGCGGTGGCGTACGATTGCCAGCAGTGATTGCAGGGCGGCGGCGGCGTCTTCTGGCGACAAGCCAAAATCTCGAACGAGCGTGGTGGCTTCCCTATGCTCACGCTCGCTTAATTGGTATTCAACCGTCACCAAGCCGAGATCCTCAATAGATTCGCGCCGGGGGTCGGGCAGCGTAAAATAGCCGAACACCTCGGCTGTCCAGAGGTTCCGTATCGTCTGTCGATCGTCGCCCTGTTCCATCCGCGAAACCGGTAGAAAAAATCGCTGTGGGTCGTTTTCAGACTCCTCCGCTAGTGTACTGTCCCATATTTAGCTTGACATATAGTACGAACTGCGGTATGGTGGTGTCATGGCGAATAAACCTGC